>NZ_JABGDE010000002.1:0-489139 GCF_041028325.1 Modestobacter sp. I12A-02662
TCGGACTCGGGTTCGGACAGCGGGTCGGGTTCGGCCGGTGAGGACGAGCGGTCGGGTGGCCAGGACGGCGCTGCGGGCGGGAACGACGGTGAGCGGCCGGGCCCAGGCTCCGGGTCGGGTTCGGCCGGTGAGGACGAGCGGCCGGGTGGCCAGGACGGCGCGGCGGGCGGGAACGACGGTGAGCGGCCGGGCCCAGGCTCCGGGTCGGGTTCGGCCGGTGAGGACGAGCGGCCGGGTGGCCAGGACGGCGCGGCGGGCGGGAACGACGGTGAGCGGCCGGGCCCAGGCTCCGGGTCGGGTTCGGCCGGTGAGGACGAGCGGCCGGACGGCGAGCAGGACGCTCCGGGCACGGGCACGGGCACGGGCGAGCAGTCCGGTGGCGACCACAGTGCACCGGGCACGGATGCGGGCTCAGGTGCGGACCCGGACCCGGCAGGTGGGGCCGAGCCGCTCGGTAGCGATGGGAGCGCCCCGGACGAGAGGCCCTCCGGCGGTGAGCCGTCGGGTCGGGGCGACCCGTCGGCCGGCGACCCGGGCAGCCTGCCAGGGGCGGACCCGGACTCCGGGGCGCCCGCAGTCGGGGAGCCGGACCATCCCGGGTCACCGACCACGGACGGGACCGACGGAGCACCGGACGCCGGCCCGACCCCCGCCCCCGCGACCGAGGGGCCGGACGATTCGCCGGCGGGTGGCGTCCCGGAGGGCGGCTCGCTTCCTGACGATCAGCCTCTCCCCGTTCCGCCGGAGGAGGCCCCACCGGCCGACCCGGGCGGGTCGGGGCCACCGTCGTCCTCGACCACTGCCGAGCCCCGGCCGACACCAGCCCCGCCCGATGCTGCTCCCGGGTCCACAACTCCGGTGGCGACCTCGGGAGGGCCCGCGGCTCCCGAGCCCGGGGGAGTGCCGGCGGGCGCGCCCCCGGCTGGCTCGACCGAAGGTGCCACGACGGACGCCGCCCACGACGACCAGCCCACGACCCCCGCGACCGATGCGCGCGCCCGGCCCGAGCAGACTGCGGGGACCACGGCGGACCGCGTCGCGCCGGACGACCAGGCCAATGACAGCCGTTCGCAGCGCGTCCCGGCCAGCCGTCCCGACCCCGGCGTCCGGGAGGCCCGGCCGAGCGGGGAGGCGGACAACACCGACGTCAGCGCCGACCGTTCAGTGCCAGCACGACCGGCTGAGGACGTGCCACCCGTCGTCCGGGGGCAGGACACCTCGGCCCGGCCACCGCAGAGCGGGCCGGACCCGACCTCCTCGAACCCGACTCCACGCGGACCTTCCGCCCCGTCCGTCGACGCGTCGGTCCCGCTGGACATCGCCCCGGCGGCCGCTCCGACGTCCGCATCGACCGGCCCTGCCGTCCCGGACGCCACTGCGGTGTCGGATGGCCGGATCGCGGCTCTCGCAGCTGCGTCGACTCCCCGGGCCCTGCCGTTCGGACCGGTGGAGGACGCGAGAAGCGCGCGCTCCGCCCTCGTCGGTCCGCTCGCCCCGGTTCAACCGCACGCCTCGGTCCAGCCGCTCGTCCCTGCGAAGCCGCTGAGCCCCCTCACCCCGTCCCCGCCGCTGGGCGCACCGCTGCCCATGCCGGCGGCACCGTCGGGCTCCAGCGGGCTGTGCGGCGGTCCGGGCGTCATGGCGGGACACAGCTCCGGTCATGACCCGCACACCGCGGTGCTGGTGGACGTCCGCGTCCTGTCACTGAGCCGTACGTCCGTCCGGGAGGACTACGGCGGTGCGGGTTGGCCGGTCGGAGGCGCCGACCGGCCAGGAGCACGCCCCGGCTGACCCCAGACCGTGATCCAGCGCGCCGCGCACCGTGCAGTCCGCAGCACTGCGGCGGTGATGGCGCCCACTGTCTGCTGGCCGCTGCGCCCACACCGATCCGAGCCATGTCCCGCACCGCCCCCTCTTCCGAGGACGTTCCAATGACGCACATCGACAGCCCTGAACACCCGCTGCTCGTGCCCGCTCCACGCACCGCAGCCCAGCTACGGCGCATCCATCCCGCCCCGGGGGCCGTGCCAACTCAGCAGGCCGAGGCCCCGACGACCATCGCCGATCCGCTCCCGGCGGCTCGGTCGGCCGTCGACCTCGAGGTGGCCATCCCCGTCTTCAACGAGGCGCGCCGGCTGCCGAGGACCCTCGAGCGGACCGTCGCGTTCCTGGAGAGTCAGCCGTGGTCCTCGCGAGTCGTCGTGGTCGACAACGGCAGCTCCGACGACACCGCCGACATCGCCCGCGTCCTGTCCGGCAGGGCCGACGCCCGCGTGCCGGTCACGCTCGTCGGCTGCGCCCGCCCGGGGAAGGGGGCGGCCGTCCGGCGCGCTCTGCTGAGCAGCCGGTCGCGGTTCGTGGGGTTCTTCGACGCCGACCTCGCCACGCCCGTGGAGACCCTGAACACGGCGATGACCTGCCTCCGGGACGGGGCGTCTGCCGTCATCGCCTCCCGGCACGCCCCCGGTGCGCGGTTCGCCCAGGCCCAGCCGGTCGGCCGGCGGCTCGGTGGAGCCGCGTTCCGGATGCTGGCCCGGACGCTGGTCAAGGACGTGCGCGACACCCAGTGCGGGTTCAAGTTCTTCGAGCGGACTGCGGTGACCCACGCGTTGGTCGGCTGCCGGACGACCGGTTTCGCGTTCGACGTCGAACTGCTGGGCTCCCTGCAGCGCGGCGGGCACCGGATCGTCGAGCTGCCAGTGACGTGGACCGACGCGAGGGGGTCGTCGTTCCGGATCTGGCACGACGGCGTCGCCAGTTTCGGGGACGTGCTGAGCCTGTCCCGGCCCTCGCTCGGGCGGACGTCGTGAGCGCCTCCGTCGAGCGCCTCCGAGACGCCCGCATCCTGGTGGTGAATTGGCGGGACGTGTGCCATCCGCTGGCCGGCGGCGCCGAGCAGTACATGCACGAGATCGGCCGTCGCTGGGTGCGCGCGGGTGCCGCGGTCACCTGGCTCGCGGCCGCCGTCCCCGGCCGACCGACGCAAGAGAGGCTCGACGGCATGCGGGTGCTGCGCGCCGGGGGGCCGCTCTCGGTGTACGCGCGGACCGCCGTTCGGCTGCTGCAGACCCGTGGTCACTTCGACGCGGTCGTCGACTGCCAGAACGGCATCCCCTTCTACGCCCCGCTGTTCGCCGGCGCGGAGATGCCGGTGGTCCAGGTGGTCCACCACGTCCACCAGGACCAGTTCGCCACCCGCTTCTCCGCACCGATGGCCGCCGTCGGCCGGCTGATGGAAGGGCCCCTGGCGTGCCGGGTCTACGCGGATCGCCCGATCGCCGCGGTCTCGCCGTCCACCCGCTCGGAACTGCGCCGCAGGCTCGGTTTCACCGGGCCGGTGTACGTGGTGCCGAACGGGACGGTCCTGCCCGCGCGCGTCGACGGCCGACGCACGACGGCGCCGACTGTCGTCCTGGTCAGCCGGCTCGTGCCGCACAAGCGGATCGACCTGCTGCTCGGCCACCTGGCCACGATCGCCACCCGCATCCCGGGGCTGCGCGTGGAGGTCGCCGGTGACGGGCCCGACCGTTCCCGTCTCCAGGGTCTGGCCGCCGACCTGGGCCTGCAGTCGACCGTCCGGTTCCACGGCCGCGTGCCGGACGAGGTCCGGGACCTCCTCCTCGAGCATGCCTGGCTCACGGTCTCCACCTCGGCCGCCGAGGGGTGGGGCTGCTCGGTCATCGAGGCCGCTGCCTGGGGCGTGCCCTGTCTCGCGCTCGAGGCGCCGGGGATCCGGGATTCGGTGCTCGACCAGGAGACCGGCTGGCTCGTGGAACAGCCGGCCGACCTCGGGTCCGCGCTGGTCGCCGCGATCGGCCAGCTCGCCGACTCCGAGCGGGCTCGGGTGATGGCGAGGGCCTGCCGTGACTGGGCGGCGTGCTTCTCCTGGGACCGCAGCGCCGACCTCCTCGCCGGCGTCGTCCTCCAGGAGATGGGGCGGGTCGCCGCTCGCCGGCGCAGCCGGGAGCTCAACCGCCGATCCGCACGTTCCGACATGGCCGTCGTGGCGCGCGTCCGCGACGTCGACGCGGACGTGGTCCCCACGGCGCTGCGGGTCACCGACGAGGTGGTCGGCGACGGCGACCTGACGTCGGTCGTCCTGACCGGCTGCGACGAGTTCGACGCGCCCGCCGTGCTGGACCGCATCGGGGCCCGCGTCCTGTCGCTGCGGCTCGTCGACCGCCGGCAGTTGCTCGCCGGCCCGACCGTGTCCCGGCCCCCCCTTGCCGACGCCACTGATGTCGGCACCAGGGGGAGCACGTGACGCTCACGGGAAACCTGCGCACGCGCCTCACAGGGACCCCCGCCTCTGAGGGCGGGCTCGCTGGTCTGCGCGTGGGTGCACGGCGGGTCGGCTCCGCCTCTCCCATCGTCCTCGCCGCCGGCGTGGCCGGCATCGCGCTGGGGGTCCGCTCACTCGGGCTGATACACGGCTTCGAGCTGTGGGTCGACGAGATGCTCTACGCCGACCTCGGTGCATCGGCGGGGCGGAGTGAGATGCCCCGGCTCGCCGACGGCCCCTTCTTCCTCCATCCGCCCGGCTTCTTCCTCATCGAGGGTGCCGTCATCGAGGTCCTGGGGCTGGAGACCGGCGACAGCATGGCGCTCGTCTACGACCTCCGATGGCTCACCGCCATCCTCGGCGCGCTGACGGTCGCTCTCGCCTTCCTGTTGATTCGTCGGATCGCCGGGACGGCACCGGCGGTCTGGGCTGCGGCGGTCCTGGCCGTCGAGCCGTTCGTGCTGCGCAACAACAGCCGTGTGTTCCTCGAGACCTCGGCCTGCTTGTTCGTCATCGCGGGCCTGCTGGTCCTGATCGACCACCTCAGCAGGCCTGAGCCCGGTCGGTGGGTCCGCCGCCTGCTCGGGGCCGGCGTCCTCGCCGGCTACGGCGTCATGACCAAGGACGTGCTCGTCGTGTTCGCCGTGCTGCCGGTGCTGCTCGCGGTGGTCTGGAGACACACTCTGCGCGTCCGGGAGGCCGCCGTCTTCCTGCTCGGCTCCGCGCTGCCGTACACCGTCTACCTTTCGGTGCTGTGGCCGACCGGTTATCTGGGGAATTGGATCGAGGCCAAGCAAGGGGGGTTCGCCCGGCTCTCCGGTGAACCCCAGATCACTGGCTTCAACGCCCCCAACGCGCCCAGCCTGGTCGGTCGGCTCATCGAGGAGGCCCAGCAGTACGCGACCAGCTACGTGCTGCTGGCGGTCTGTCCCGTGGTCGGTCTGCTCGTCGCGTTCAGCCGTCATCCCGGGCGCCGGCTGGTCGGCCTCGCCGCCATCGTCATGGGGATGCTGGGGCTGTTTCTGGCGGCCTTCGGCACCTTCGAGGAGCAGTTCGGCTACCCGATCATGCTGGCGTCGATCATGGCCGTCGCCGTCGCCGCGATCGAGCTGGTCGGCCGATGGTCGGTGTTGCGTCGGCCGGCCACCGCGCTGATGTCGGTGTTCCTCGCCGCGGCCGTCGTCATGGGCCTGCGGCTGGAACTGAGTGACGACAACGGCTTCCTGCAGTACGACACGTGGGCCGCCGAGAGACTCCCGGCCGGAGCCCGCGTCGGCGTAACCAACGACACGTCGGCTCGCGCGTTCGGCCTCGACCCGCGGTACGGCGCCTGGTCCACGGCCCCGCTGTTGCACGAGCACGGGGCCCAGTACGTGCTGACGATGAGCCAGCCGATCGAGCAGGGCTACGCCATGGCCCGACCCGACCTCCTCGCCTGGCTCGAGCGTCACGCCGCCGTGCAGTTCCGCGACAGGGGAGAGACCAATGGAGAGACCGTCCTGTGGTTCATCGACCGGGAGACGCTGGAGGAGGGCGCCGCGGACGGTGTGGGCGGCCCTCCGCCGGAGGAGCTCGACGCCGGCACCGGCGGCGAGCACACGTCGGGGGGCGACGATGATGGGCCCTGAGACGGTCGTCGAGGCCGCGCGACCCGCCCGACGTGGGATCCCGCGGCGAGCGCTGGCCGCCGGACTCACGCTCCTGGCCGCTACCACACTGCTCGTCACCGCCACCCGATCAGGGAGCGCCACAGACGACGGACCCGGGCTCAACTTCGGCGTCCTCGGGTCCACGTGCGACCCGGACCGAGTCACGGCGCTGCAAGCGTCCGGCGTCCGGTATGCCGAGGTCGGTCTGGACTGGGCTGCGTTCGAGCCCGCTCCCGGCCAGTTCGACCCCGGCTACCAGCGTCAGGTGCGCCGGACCCTCGACTCCTGCGCCCGAGCCGGCCTGAGCGTTGTGCTGACCCTCGGCCTGCACGTGGCTCCTCCGTGGGTCGGGGAGGTCGCCGCCGCGGGAACGTACCGGGACCAGGCTGGAGGAACCGGGCCGGCGGACGTCCCCAACGTGGTGTTCAGCGCCGCGGTCCGGGACGCCGTCGCCAAGTACCTCACAGAACTCGACCGCGTCGTGCGGCTGAACTCGGTCGCGGCGATCCGCGTCGGCACCGGGTACAACGGCGAGCTCGGCTACCCGACGGGCGGTACGCAATCGGCCGCGGACTATCCGTTCTGGGCGTTCGACGAGGCCGCCCAGACCGGCGCCGGGCTTGCCCAGGGCGCCTCAGTCAGCCCCATGCCGGGCTGGACGCCTGGCTCGCCGGAGTGGAACGGCCGGGCAGTCCAGAGCGAGGACGTCGACGCGTGGTTCGGCTGGTACACGCGGTCGGTGGCCGACGCGGTGGTCTGGATCGTGCAGACGCTGCGGGACCAGGGCTTCGAGCGGGACATCCACCTGCCGCTGGCCGGCCGCGGCACCCTGCCCCAAGACCGCCGCATCGCCGTGGCCGCCCGGCTCGACGGCGCCGGTGCCGCCGCACAGGACGGCAGCCTCCAGAGCGGTCGGTACTACCCCGAGCAGCTGCCGCACATCGCCCAGCAGCTGACGCAGGTCGAGCACCCCCGCTGGGGTGCGGTCTTCGCCGACACCACCAGCATCGACGACGCCACGGCCGTGAGCGCCCGCCAGCAGAGCCCGCCCCAGGACCGCTGCCGCCCCGGGGACAGCGAGCGCGACCTGCTGAGCGACCCCGAGGTGACGGAGTGGTCGTCGTTCCGCTGGACGATCGCGAATGCCCGGCAGGCGGGCCTGGACGTCATCGGGGAGAACCCCGGAGGACCGGACACCCCCCGGACCGGCGGCAACTCGATGACCGACAGCTCCGACGAGCAACTGGTCCGCGCCCCCGAGTACGCCCGGGACTGCGGCTTGGCGCTGTTCATGTGGGCGTTCGAGGACAACCTGTGCGGCGAGCCCGACGCGCTGGGTGCGTACGCCCGGCGGATCCGCGCGATGAAGGACGACCCGAGCGGTGTCTCGGACGAGGAGAGCTGCACATGACCGGCCGGACCGCACGCCCCCGCCCGCTGCGCGTGCTGCACCTGGGGTTCGAGGACCCCCTCATGCCCGGGGCCGGCGGCGGCTCGGTACGCACGCGCGAAATCAACCGGCGGCTGGCCGGCCTCGGGCTGGACGTGACGGTCCTGACCACCCGCTTCCCCGGCTGTGCGGACGGCGTGCGGGAGGGGGTGCGCTACGAGCACGTCGGGATGGGCCGGGGCGCCAACCGGCTCACCCGCCTGCTCGGCTACGTCGCCCTGCTCCCCCGTGCCGTGTGGGCCCACCCCGACGCCGACCTCGTCGTCGAGGATTCCCTGCCGCCGTTCTCCAGCATGGCGGTCCCCCTCTGGACACGCCGTCCGGTGGTTGGCATGGTCCAGTGGTTGCACGCCCGGGAGAAGGCGCGCCAATACCGGCTGCCGTTCCACCTCGTCGAGCGGGCGGCGGTGCGCACCCATCGCCGGCTCATCACCGTCTCGGAGGGCATAGCCGAGCGGGTGTCGGCCATGAACCCCGCCGCCGAGGTCGAGGTGATCGGCAACGGGGTCGACCAGACGCTGTTCGCCGAACCGGCTCAGCTCGGCCGCGACGTCCTGTGCCTCGGCAGGCTCGAGCTCGAGGGCAAGGGTCTGGGGCTGTTGCTGCAGGCGTGGGCAGCGATCGAGTCGCGGATCGACGGGGACCTCGTGATCGCCGGTGGGGGACCCGACGAGGACCGTGTACTGCATCTTGCCCGGCGCCTGGGCATCGCGCACCGGGTCCGGTTCGCCGGCTGGGTGGCCGGGCCGGACAAGGCCGCTCTGCTCGCCGCCAGCCGAGTGGTGGTGGTGCCGTCGCGGGCCGAGACCTTCGGCATCGTGGCCGTCGAGGCCCTCGCGGCGGCCACGCCCGTCGTGGCCTTCGACATTCCGTGTCTCCGCGAGGTCGTGCCGCACACGTGCGGTCGCCTCGCGCCGCCCTTCGACGTCGACGCGCTCGCTGCCGAGGTGGCGAACCTCTACAGCGACCCCGCCCGCCTGCTCGCTTTCGGTGCCGCGGGCCGCGCCTTCGCTGCCCGGTTCAACTGGGACGACCTCGCCCGCCGGCAGGCGGACGTTTACCACTCGGCTGCGCACCGACCGCGGCCCGAACTCCCATCGGCTCCACAGCCCGTCCCCCTGGAGGCACGTACGTGACCAGAACCCTCAGTTTCCCGAAGCGGTCGGCCGTCGACCTCCGGGACGTGCGGGTCGTCTCTCCCGCCCCCCGCGCCGCGTGGCGCGAGGTGTTGGACGCCGACCCCTTCGCCCTGCCCACGCAGACCCCTGAGTGGACCGACTGGGTTTGCCGCGCACGTGGTCACACCGATGGCAGCCGGCTGTACGAGTTCCCGGACGGGCGCCGCCTCGTCCTGCCCATGGTCGCCCGTTCGTGGGCCGGCGTCCGGGTCACCGAGGATTCGATGCCGCACGGGCTGGGCTGGGGCGGGGCGCTGGCGGCGGGTGGCGCGCCGTCGGCCGCGGAGGCCGGCGCCGTCCTCGCCGACCTGAGCCGGCACTCCGCAGTCCGGGTCACGCTGAGGACCAACCCCCTGGTGGCCACGACTTGGTCGACTGTTGTTCCCCCCGGGACGGTCCGGGTTCCGCTCGTGTGCCACGTCCTCGATCTCGAGGGCGGCTTCGACCGCGTGTGGTCCGACCGGTTCGGCCACGACGTGCGGAAGAACGTCCGTCGCGCGTGGAAACATGGCATCGAGGTACGCACGGGGGCCGACGAGGAGACCGCGGCGGTCTTCGCCGAGTTGAACCGCCGAACGGTGGACCGCTGGGCGCGGCAGCGCAACCAGCCGCTGTGGCTTGCACACCTGGTCGAGCGTCGGCGCAACCGCGTGGGGAACTTCGCCGCCGCCGTCAGCACGCTGGGGCCGATGCTGCACGCGTGGACGGCCTACCTGGACGGCGAGCCGGTGGCCGTGAGCGTGACCCTGCAGGTCGGCGACCAGGTCCAACCCTGGATGTCGGCCATGGACAAGGACCTGGCTCAGCGCACCAAGGCCGGCGCACTGCTGAAGTCGCTGACCATCGAGGAGGCGTGCCGCAACGGCGCCCGCTGGTTCCACTTCGGCGACTCGGACCCCGGGTCCGGGGTGGCGATGTTCAAGGAGCGGTTCGGCGGCGTCCCGGTCCCCTACGAGGTGCTCCACTTCGAGCGTCTCCCGGTGACCGCTGTCGACCGCGGTCTGCACTCGGCGGCCGGCCGGGTGATGGCCCTGCGCGGCAGGCGCCCGCGCGAGGACCACTTGTGAGCTCCAGTTGGGCCCCGGCCGGTGCGGTCGCCGCCGGCGGCGTCTCGCCGGCGGCGCGCGAGGACGACGCCCTCGTCACTCGGCAGGGCCCCGTGGTGTCGGCGGCCATGGGGACGGTGGCGGTCCTCAGCTACGGCGGCGCGCTGCTGCTCGCGCACCTCCTGGACGCACGGTCGTTCAGCGACTACGCGGCCGCAGCGTCGCTGCTCGGAACCGTCGGTGTCTTCGCCTCCGCGCTGATCCCCCTTCCCCTCATGCACGTGATCAGCGGGTATCCGCGTCGCTCGGAGGAGCGGTACCGCGGCATGGCCTTCGCCTGGTCGATCGCTGCCGGAGCCGGCGTGCTCGCGGCTCTGGTGACGGGTCTGGTGACGGCGACGTTCGCACCTCCGGTCATCGTCGCCGCGGTCGCGGGGTCGGCGCTGGTGCTCTTCGCGTGCGCCCCGGTGTGGGCCTGGCTGCACGGCGAACTGCGCTTCGTCCGCGTCGCGGCCATGACCTTCACCGAGGTGACCACGCGCGTCCTCTTCAGTGCCGGCGCCGTGCTCCTGGGCTGGGGAGCGGGCGGTGCGTTGATCGGCTTTGCGGTCGGGGTCGCCGTCGTGCTGCTGATGGCGCCGAGCGCGATGCGAGGCGACCTGGCCTGGCGGCCGCAGGTCCTCCGGGAGCGCCGACGGTGGACCGAGACGGGCGACGTCGCGCTCACCCAGCTGATCTCCTCGTCGCTGATCGGTGCCGACGTCGTGCTCATCGCCGTGCTCGGGGTCCCGGCGATCGAGAGCGCCGGCTACCAGGCGCTGTCGACGCTCTCCAAGGCGCCCGTGTTCGTCGCCGCCGGTGCGGTCGCCGTCGCCTTCCCCCTGCTGCGCGGCCCCGCCCCCGACGTCCCCGGGATCCTCACCGCGACGCTGCGCTCGTTCAGCCTGCTCGCGTTCTCGTCCGCTGCCGTGGTGGCCACGGTGCCGCGCGAGGTGATGCTCCTCGTGTTCCCGGAACGCTACGCCGACTCGCTCCGGCTCATGCCGGTCCTCGCCACGGCCGGCGTCGGCTTCGCCGCCGTCACCATGTTCACCACCGTACTGCTCGCCCTGCACGCGTACCGACGAGCTCAGGGGGCCCTGCTGGCCGCCGCGGGGCTGCTCACGGCGGGCACTGTGTTCGGGTGGCGCATCGCGGAGGTGCCGGGTCTGGCCGTCGGTGTCGCCCTCGGAGCGCTCACGGCGGCCGGTGTGCTCTGGAGCACCGCCGGCTCCCTCCTCCCCCCGGGCACGCTCCGCCGGGCGTTGCTCGGCCTCGCGGCCGCGGGGGCCCTGACGGCGGTGCTGGCCGCGGCCCGGACGCTGCCGGCTGTGTGGTGTGTCTGCGTGGCCATCGTCGCAGTGGTCCTGCTCCGCGAGCTCCGCTCGCGCGGACCCGCCCCGACGCAGGAGGCCTGATGAGCGATCGACTCCGCAGCCTGGTGGAGGAGGCCGAGGCGGACGGCCGCGGGCTCCTTTTCCTCTCTCCCCACCTCGACGACGCGGTCCTCTCGTGCGGAGCGCTGCTCGGCACGTTGGGCGGACGTCTGCCGATCACCGTGGCGACAGTCTTCTCCGCCGCCGCACCGCCGCCACACACCCGCGCCGCGTCCAGCTTCCTGCGCCAGTGCGCTGCGACGGATGCTCTGGATCTGTACGAGCAACGGCGCCAGGAGGACGTCGAGGTCCTCGACGACCTGGGCGTCGACCACGTCCACCTGGGGATCACCGACGCTCTGTTCCGCCGACGACAGGCCGGGCCGGCCCTGAGTCGCATCGGCCGGGTCGTTCCCGAGGTCGTGCACCGGTACCCGACCTACCGGTGGGACATCGCGCGGGGGCGTGTCTCCCGCGGCGACCGGCTGCTCCTGGACCTGCTGCACGAGGAGGTGCGGGAGCTTGCCGAGCGGATCGGTGCCGAGACCGTCTTCAGC
This sequence comes from Modestobacter sp. I12A-02662, assembly GCF_041028325.1. Classification (NCBI taxonomy): domain Bacteria; kingdom Bacillati; phylum Actinomycetota; class Actinomycetes; order Geodermatophilales; family Geodermatophilaceae; genus Modestobacter; species Modestobacter sp. I12A-02662. The sequence continues at coordinate 11,578 of NZ_JABGDE010000002.1, forward strand.
CCCCTCGGGGTCGGACGGCACGTCGACCACCTGCTCACCCGGAGCCTGGGTGAGCGACAGCCCACCCGCGTCCACTACTCCGACTTCCCCTACGACCAGTGGCACCAGCCCGACTCGGCGTACCTCTCGGCCCACCGGCTGACGCGCGTCACGTGGGAGGACGGCGTCCACCGCCGGCCGGAGCTGGTCCGCGGCTATCGCACCCAGGCGCAGGCCCTCTTCCCGACCGGCGCCATCCCGTCGACGCCGGAGACCTACTACCTGCCGCGGTGACCGGCATGGGAGGACGCCCCGGCCCTGACGAGCCCACCCGGACCGGCCGGTCCCCGCGGCCGGCAGAGCGGCTGCTCCCCGTCGCCCTCCTGCTCGCCGTGCTGGTGCTGGACGGCGTGATCGCCGTCCGGCACTGGCCCCTGCCGCTGCTCGGGGGGCTGGACGAGCTCGCGCACCTCGCGACCGCCGGGTTGCTGCTCACGGCCCTGCTCCCGGAGCGGAGGGGACGCCTGCGCCCCTGGGCGCTGGTAGGCGCGGTGGCCATCGACATCGACCATGTGCCGATGTACTGCTGGGACGTCGGCAGCGCGTCGTCCGGTCGACCGGGCACGCACTCGCTCGCCGTGGTGCTGGTACTTCTGGCCGCGGGCACGCTCAGCCGGCGGCTCCGTGTCCCCCTGTGCGGCCTGGCGCTAGGTGTGCTGTGCCACCTGGTCCGCGACGTGGCCACGGGGCCGGGCGTGCCGCTGCTGTGGCCTCTGACGGGAACCAGCGTGTCCGTGCCGTACGTCGCCCATGTCGCCGTCCTGACCTCGGTCGCCATGGCGGCCGCCTTCTGGCGGGGACCGTCGACCTGCGCGCCGGACGGGGCCGGGTGAGCGCACGGAACAGCACGGGATCCTCGCGCGGCACACCCGTCGCGCGGATCCCGGTGGCCTCGCGGACCCTGGCGCCGGGACCCGGCCGGTCCCCCCGGCGCGGGTGCACGCGTGGCCTCCGAGGGTCGCACTCTGGGAGGAGCACGCCATGCCACCCCTGATCGTCCTGGACAGCGCGGCCACCTCCGCACCGCAGATGCGCGCCTCGGACGAGGATCGGACGGTCATCGTCGGGGCGACCGCAGGACGCGGTGGCCCTCGTTCTGCTCACGCCGTCGAGGGCAGCGATCGGATGGCGGACGCCTTCGCCGCCGTCCGCCTGATCGACCTCACCCCGCTGACCGAAGACCTGCCGTGGGCGCGACCCGAGCGCGCGGCACCGGGCTGGCGGTCGGTGGGGACGCTCGGCCGAGCAGGTGCGGGCGTCACTGATCACCGCCGCCGACCGGTTGCGGGTGACGCGGGTGGCCGTCGTGCTCCTGGTCGCCTCGCGCGCCTTCGTGCCCCTCGGCGTGCTGGGTGGGGCGGCGCTGTCCGACGGTGGGGGCGGGCGGGAGCGGCGACGCCGGCTGGGACCCGCACCGGGGAGAGCACTGGGACGATGGCCGGGGCGACTGACCTGCCGGCGCACCAGGAGACGGAACCGAGCGCGGCCTGCTCCGCCGCCATCACGGTCGGTCCGCCGGTGTACCGGGCGGGCTACGGTTCCGTCGTGTCCACCGAGTGGCTCGACGACCAGCAGCAGCGCACCTGGCGCGCCTGGCTCGCGGTCGCCGAGCTGCTGCCCCGCACCCTCGACGCGCAGCTGCAGCGCGACGCGGGGCTCTCCCACGCCGCGTACGTGGTGCTCGCGATGTTGTCGGAGGCCCCCGACCGGAGCCGGCGGATGAGCGACCTCGCCCGGGTGGCGAACCAGTCGCAGAGCCGGCTCTCGCACACCGTGGCCCGGCTGGAGGAGCGCGGCTGGGTGCACCGGGTGCGGGCCACCGAGGACCGGCGGGGCAACGTCGCGGTGCTGACCGACGCCGGCTGGGACGTCGTCCAGCGGGTGGCGCCCGGCCACGTCGCCGCGGTGCGGGAGGGCGTGTTCGCCGCCCTCACCCGCGAGCAGACGCTGGCGCTGGAGGAGGCGCTGACCGCCGTCCTCGAGCGGTTGGACCCCGACCACACGCTGCGCGCGGTCGACTAATCCCGGGGAAGGTGCCGGCCCGCCGCCGCGTTGCCCGGTCCGATGTCCGAGATCGCCGCACCGCTGCCCCTGTCCGTCCTCGAGCTGGCCACCGTCGGCACGCGCCAGAGCACGGCGGAGGCGCTGGCGCACACCGTCGCGGTCGCGCAGTCCGCCGACCGGCTGCGCTACCGCCGCATCTGGGTCGCCGAGCACCACAACATGCCGGCCGTGGCGAGCACCAGCCCGCCCGTGCTGATCGCCCACCTGGCCGCGGTCACCGAGCGGATCAGCGTCGGCTCCGGGGGCGTCATGCTGCCCAACCACGCGCCGCTGGTCGTCGCCGAGCAGTTCGCGCTGCTGGAGGCGCTGCACCCGGGCCGCATCGACCTCGGCATCGGCCGGGCCCCGGGCACCGACCAGCACACCGCCCTCGCACTGCGCCGCGACCCGAAGCTGCTCTCCGCCGAGCAGTTCCCGCAGGACCTGCTGGACCTGCTCGGCCTCCTCGGTGACGAGCGGGTCGAGGGTGGCCTCAGCGAGCGGTTCGCCGCCACCCCGGCGCCGGTGAGCGCGCCGTCGATGGTCCTGCTCGGCTCCAGCGGCTACTCCGCCCAGCTGGCCGGGCAGCTCGGCCTCCCGTTCACCTTCGCCCACCACTTCGGCAGCCCGAACACCGTCGCCGCCGTCGAGCTCTACCGGGAGTCCTTCGCGCCCTCGCCGGTCCTCCAGCGCCCTTACACGATCGTCACGGCCAACGCCCTGGCCGCCGAGACGGAGGACGACGCGCGCCGGCTCGCGCTGCCCGGGCAGCTCATGCGGCTGGCGATCCGCACCGACCGGCTGCGCCCGGTGCCCAGCCCGGAGGAGGCCCAGGTCGACCCGGAGCGGGCGGCCGCCGAGGCGATGCCGAGCAACGCGGTCATCGGCGACCCCGGCTCCGTCGTCGCCCGGCTGCGCCGGCTCGCGGCCGACACCGGAGCGGACGAGTTGATGGTCACCGCGTCCACGCACGGCGTCGCCGAGCGGCTGCGCAGCCTGGAGCTGATCGCCGCCGCCTGGGGCCTGCCGGCCGGCGAGCGTCCAGCGGCCTGAAGAAGGCCCCCGGACTCGCCGGCCCCCCTGCAGGGTCCCGCCACGAGCTCGCGAGCGGTGGGGGGCAGGGGGGCCTTTGGTCAGCGGCCCAGGTGCCGCCAGCGGCGGGCGCGGCTGCGCATCCGCTCCCGCTCGTCCCGACCCAGCAGACCGGCCAGCTCCTCGGCGAGCACCCGGCCCAGCCGGAGGCAGAACTCCACCGGCTCGTCGGCGGCGTCGGGCCGCTCGGGCACCACCCGGTCGACGATGCCGTCCCGCCACAGGTCGGTGGCCCGCACCCCCTGCGAGGCGGCCATCTCGTCGGCCCGGTCCACGGTGCGGTGCACGATCGCCGAGGCGCCCTCCGGGGGCAGCGGGCCGAGCCAGCCGTTCGCCGCGGCGAGCACCCGGTCGGCCGGTACCAGCGCCAGCGCCCCGCCGCCGGTGCCCTGCCCGAGCAGCACCGCGAGCGTAGGGGCCTCCAGCACCACGAGGTCGGCCAGGCAGCGCGCGATCTCCGCGGCCAACCCGCCCTGCTCGGCGGCCACCGACAGCGCGGCGCCCGGGGTGTCGATCAGCGTGACCAGCGGCAGCCGGAGCTCCGCGGCCAGTCGCATGCCGCGCCGGGCCTCGCGCAGCGCGGCCGGGCCGAGCGGCGCCGACAGCGACTGACCGCGGCGGTCCTGGCCCAGCACGACGCACGGCGCCCCGCCGAAGCGGGCCAGGGCCAGCAGCAGCCCGGGGTCCCGCTCGCCGGCGCCGGTGCCGGAGAGCGTCACGACGTCGGTCGCCGCGGTGCGCAGCAGCTGCCGCACCCCCGGCCGGTCGGGACGGCGGGAGGCGGTGACGACGTCCCAGGCGCTGCGGCCGTCCTCCGGGTCGTCCCGGTCCGTGCCGTCGCCCTCGACCGGACCCTCCACGTGCCGCCCGCGGTGCCAGGTCTCCCGGGCGGCGAGCACGCTCAGCACCCGGTCGGCGACCTCGGCGAGCTCCTCGTGCGGGACGACGCCGTCGATGAGCCCGTGCTCGGCCAGGTTCTCCGCGGCCTGCACGCCCTCGGGGAACGGCTCGCCGTACAGCGCCTCGTAGACCCGCGGGCCGAGGAAGCCGACCGCGGCCCCCGGCTCGGCGATGGTCACGTGCCCGAGGGAGCCCCAGGACGCCAGCACCCCACCGAACGTGGGGTGGCGCAGGTAGACGAGGTAGGGCAGCCCCGCCTCCTTGTGCCGGGCGATCGACTGGGTGATGCCGATCATCTGCAGGAAGGCGACGGTGCCCTCCTGCATCCGCGTGCCGCCGGAGACGGGGGCGGCCAGCAGCGGCAGCCCCTCGGCGGTGGCCCGCTCGATCGCGCTCATCAGCCGCTCGGCGGTCGCGATGCCGATCGACCCGGCGAGGAAGCCGAACTCGCCGGCGAGGACGGCCACCCGCCGTCCGCGCAGCGTGCCCTCGCCGGTGGCGACGGCCTCGTCCTGCCCGCTCCTCTCCGCGGCCCGGGCCAGCTCGCGGCCGTAGTCGTCGTCGGCGTCCCGGCGCGGGACGGGGGTGTCCCAGGACTTCCACGACCCGGGGTCGAGGACGAGGTCGCGCAGCGCGCGGGCGTCCAGGCGACGGCTCACGTGGCGTGCCCGTCCTCCACGTCGTCGTCGCCGGCCGGCTGCGGCACGCCGCCGGACCCGGACAGCCAGGCCCGGATCGCGTCGCCGTCGGCCCCCAGCACCGGCGGTGCGGTGTGGTCGCGACGGGTCGTCTCGGTCTCCCCGTCCGGGCTGGGCGCGAAGAAGCGCAGCGGCGGGCCGGGGAGGGTCAGCGTCCCGGCGGTGGCGTGCTCGACCGAGATCTTCAGCCCCTGCGACTCGACCTGGTCCCAGGAGTACACCTCGTCGAGGGTGCGCACCTTGCCCGCGGGGACGCCGGCCTTCGACAGCCGGGCGAGCAGCTCCTCGGCCGGGATGTCGGCGAACGTCCGCTCCAGCAGCTCGATGACCTCACCGCGCCGGGCGACCCGCTCGCCGTTGGTGGCGAACCCGGGGGCGTCGGGGTCCAGCCCGAACTCGGTGCACAGCCGCCGCCACAGCCCCTCGCTGCCGCAGGACAGCTGCACGCTGCCGCCGCCGGCGCAGTGGAACAGGCCGTACGGGGAGATGGACGGGTGGTGGTTGCCCTGCCCGCGCGGCACCTTGCCGCCCACCGTGTGCGCCGTCCCCTGGTAGGCGTGCACGCCGACGACGGCGGACAGCAGCGACGTGCGCACCACCTGCCCGCGGCCGGTGCGCTCGCGCTCGAGCAGCGCGGCCAGCACGCCGTAGGCGCCGTACATGCCGGCCAGCAGGTCGCTGATCGGGACGCCGACCTTCTGCGGGTCGTCGGGACCGGAGCCGGTCATCGACATCAGCCCGGCCTCGCCCTGGGCGATCTGGTCGTAGCCGGCCCGCCCGCCCTCGGGCCCGTCGTGGCCGAAGCCGCTGATCGCCAGGGTGACCAGCCGGGGGTTGAGCTCGGCCAGCACGTCGGTGCCGAAGCCGAGCTTGGCCAGGGTGCCGGGCCGGAAGTTCTCCAGCAGCACGTCGGCGCGGCGCACCAGGTCGGTGAGCACCGCCTTGTCCGCCTCGTTCTTCAGGTCGAGGGCGATCGACTCCTTGTTCCGGTTCGCGGAGAAGAAGTAGGTCGACTCGCGCCCGCCGCCGGGGGTGTCGACGAAGGGCGGGCCCCAGCCGCGGCTGTCGTCCCCGCCACCTGGGGTCTCCACCTTGATCACCCGGGCGCCGAGGTCGCCGAGCATCATCCCGGCGTGCGGGCCGGCGAGGGCCCGGGTCAGGTCGACGACGAGGACGCCGTCCAGTGGTCCGCTCACGTTTCCTCTTTCCTCAGGTGGGTCGGGTGCAGCCACGCGGCAGTCTGCCAGTGACCTGCGGCACGCCCGGCGGGCCCGTGCCCGGTCGGCAGGGGTGAGCGGACCGCCGGGTCAGGCCCGGCCGAGCTGCTGCCACCCGGCCGACGGCGTCACGACCGCGGGGACCCGGCGGTCGTGCTCGCCGGCCGGCACCGCGTCGAGCAGTTCCCCGTCGAAGAGGACTGCGACCAGGACGGCGTCGGGCCGGGCCCAGGCCAGCGCGCGGTCGTAGTAGCCGCCACCGCGCCCCAGCCGGGTGCCGTCCCGGCCCACCGCGAGGGCCGGGACGACGACGACGTCCGCGCGGCCGAGCGCCGCCGCGGGCTGCGGGGGAGCGGCCGGCTCCAGCAACCCGAACCGACCGGTCGTGAACCGGCCGTCGTGCTCGGCCCAGGACAGCTCGCGGCCCCGGGGTGGCACCACGGGCAGCAGCAGCCGGCCCACGCGGGCGGCCAGCACCGCCACCAGGTGACCGTGCCCGGGCTCTTCCGCCGCCGGCACGTACGCGGCAGCCACGCCCGCCCCGGCGACCCGGTCGGCCAGCGCCGCCGCCAGCGCCCGCGCCGCCGTGTCCCGGTCCGCCGGCGAGCGGGCGGCCCGCCGCGCCAGCAGGGATGTGCGCAGCGTCGCCTTCTCGCTCACCACTCGGGGGGAGTCCGGCACCCGGCCAGGCTAGCTAGGCTCCCCGCATGCCCAGCCCGACTCCTCCGCGCCCGACCACGAAGGCGGTCATCCCCGTCGCCGGGATGGGCACCCGCTTCCTGCCCGCCACCAAGGCCGTGCCGAAGGAGCTGCTGCCGGTCGTCGACCGGCCCGCCCTCCAGTACATCGTCGAGGAGGCATCCCGCGCGGGTCTCGGCGAGGTGCTCATGGTGACCGGCCGGAACAAGGGCAGCATCGAGGACTTCTTCGACCGGACCCCCGAGCTGGAGACCGCGCTCGAGGCCAAGGGCGACCAGGCGCGGCTGGCGTCGGTGCACGAGTCCACCGACGTGGCGCAGGTCTTCTTCGTCCGGCAGGGCGAGGCCAAGGGGCTGGGGCACGCGGTGCTGCAGGCCGCCGCGTTCGTCGGCGACGAGGCCTTCGCCGTCCTGCTCGGTGACGACCTCATCGACGCCCGCGACCACCTGCTCGAGCAGATGCTGGCGGTGCAGGCCGAGCACGGCGGGGCGGTCATCGCCCTGCTCGACGTCGGCGCGGAGAACATCTCCAAGTACGGCGCGGTCGCCGTGGAGGACGCCACCGTCTCCGGCGAGGCCGCCGGCGACGACGTCTTCCGGGTCACCGGCCTGGTGGAGAAGCCGCCGGCCGAGGAGGCGCCCAGCTCGCTGGCGATCATCGGCCGGTACGTGCTGCCGCCGGAGGTCTTCGAGGCGATCCGGCAGACCCCGCCCGGGCGCGGTGGGGAGATCCAGCTGACCGACGCGCTGCTCCGGCTCGTGGAGGACGGCGTCCCGGTGCACGGCGTGGTCTTCTCCGGCCGCCGCTACGACACCGGCGACAAGCTGGACTACCTCAAGGCCGTCGTCCGGCTGGCCGTCGAGCGCGAGGACCTCGGCCCGTCGTTCGCCCCGTGGCTGCGCGAGTTCGCCGCCGACCTCGACGGCAAGGGCGCGTCGCCGGCCTGACCCGACGCCGGACAGGGCACCATCGGGGCAGGTCGGTCATGCGGCAGCTCCGGCCGGGTCCCGGTCGAGGAGGAGGGCCGGGAACGGTGTCACGACGGTGGTGGGGATGAGCGACGACAACGCAGGCGGGTGGTTCCCCGGCGGGAGCCGGGAGACGACCCAGCTGGACCTGACCTCGGGGCAGCCGGTGCCACCGCCCCGCGACACCGGGCTCTCCGGCCCGGCACCCCAGGTCGCGCACGACACCGTGCAGGTCGACCGCTCGGTGTTCGACTCCGAGCGGGTGCCCTCGCCGGCCATCGCCACCGGTGACCGCACGCCCGACCCGCACGCCGACACCGGGTCGGTCGACGTCTCCGGGGTGCGGCTGCGCACCGTCGAGCACCACTTGGACGCGATCCTGAGCGCGGTCCCGCAGCCCGAGCCGATCGAGCTGGCGGTGCTCGACGCGCAGGGCCTGCTCTGCGCGGAGCTGGTCACCAGCCAGCGGTCCTTGCCCGCCTTCGACCAGGCCGGGCTGGACGGGTACGCCGTCCGCGCCGCGGACGTCGCCACCGCCACGGTCGAGCAACCCACCGACCTGGCGGTCGTCGGGGACGTGGAGGCCGGCCGGGCCGAGCGCCTGTCGATCACGCCGGGCACCGCGGTGCGCGTCGCCGTCGGCGCGATGCTGCCGACCGGCGCGGACGTCGTCGTGCCGGCGGCCTGGACCGACCAGGGCGCCGCCCGGGTGCAGGTGTACGCCGCGCTGGCCGCCGGCAGCTACGTGCGCCGGGTGGGGGACGACGTCGCCCACGGCGACACCGCGGTGCAGATCGGCACCCCCATCGGCCCGGCCCAGATCAGCCTGCTGGCGGCGGTGGGCCGCGAGCGGGTGGCGGTGCGCCCCCGGCCGCGGATCTCCGTGCTCTGCGCGGGGGAGGAGCTGGTCGACATCGGCACCGCGCCCGCCCCCGGGCAGGTCGTCGACGTGAACAGCTACGCGCTGGCCGCCGCCGCCCGGGACGCCGGGGCCGAGGCCTACCGCGCCGGGATCCTGCCCAACGACCGGCGCCGGATGGTGGAGCTGATCGAGGGCCAGACGCTGCGCAGCGACGTCGTGCTCATCGCCGGCACGTTCGCCACCGGCGGGCCGGACGTGCTGCAGGAGGCACTGGCCGAGCTCGGTGGGCTGGCGTTCACCCAGGTGGCCATGCACCCCGGGCCCGTGCACGCCTTCGGGAAGCTCGGGCCGAACGACGTCCCGGTGATCTGCGTGCCCGGCGAGCCGGTCGCGGCGCTGGTGGCCTTCGAGGTGTTCGTCCGGCCGGCGATCCGGCTCATGCTGGGCAAGCGGCAGCTGTTCCGCCGCACGGTGCAGGCGGTCGCCGGGCAGCGGCTGCTCTCGCCGCTGGGCTACCGCCAGTACCTGCACGGCCAGGTCATGCGCCACCCCGACGGGGGCTACGTGGTCGAGCCGATCGGCGACGGCGACCAGGCCGTGCTCGCCCGGATGGCCCGCGCGAACTGCCTGATCGTGGTCGACGAGGACGTCACCGAGGTGGCCGCGGGCGGCCTGGTGACCGTCATGCCCATGCTCCTCGGGGGCTGACACGGACCCGGTACCGCACCCCGGCTGGCCGGCCCGGCTCGCCTGGGGCCCGGTGGAGCTGCACCCGCTGCGCCGCGCCGACGCCCGGGAGTGGGTGCGGCTGCGGCTGGAGAACGAGGCCTGGCTGACGCCGTGGGAGCCCTCCGCCCCGGTGCCGTGGGCCGACCGGCACACGCCGACCACCTACCGCGCGATGCGCCGCGCCGCGGGCGGGCGGGCCCGGGTCGGGATGTCGCTGCCGTTCGCGGTCCACTACGAGGGCCGGCTGGCCGGCCAGGTGACCGTGGACAACATCGTCCGGGGCGCGATGCGGTCGGGGCACCTGGGCTACTGGATCGACCGCGCCGTCGCCGGCCGCGGGGTCGCGTCGCTGGCGGTGGCCCTGGTCTGCGACCACGCCTTCGGGGCGGCCGGGCTGCACCGGCTGCAGGCCGACATCCGGCCGGAGAACCGGTCCAGCCGCCGGCTGGTCGAGCGGCTCGGCTTCCGCCAGGAGGGGTTGTTCCGCGACTACCTGGACATCGACGGCGCCTGGCGGGACCACGTGGGCTACGCGCTGCTGGCCGGTGACCTGCCCGGGAGCGTGCTGGCCCGGTGGCAGGACCGGTCGCGCCGCTGAGAAGACCGTTGTCGACTCGTCGTCATTGCGCGATGACGATCCGCTACCTTCCGTGACCCTGTCGCCGATGCCGACACGCCGGTGCGGCCCGATTCCTGCAGCGACACACCGGAAGACGTCCCGGTGGTCGGCGGACCCCGCCCTTACCGTGAGTCCCGAGTTGCTCGTGTGACTCGTGTGGCCCCAGGGATGGGGTCGTTCCGCTGGGCCAGGGATGGATCGGGGTGTTGGGATGGGATCGGGCGTGCTCCTTGCCGCTCTCGTCGTGTTGTGGTTCGTCGTCCTGGTGCCCATGGTGGTCACCCGGGGGGACTCCCACGGCGCACCGAGAGCGGCCGACTCCGGGCGGACCCTGCAGCGACGGCGTCCGGTGGACCCCGTGCTGCACGCCGCGACCGAGCGGGTCGACATCGACCGTGCCGCGCTGCGCGGCAGCGGTGAACTGCAGGTCGACGTCCACGCCGTGCGCCGCCGCACCCTCGCCGGGCTGGCCGCTCTCGCGCTGCTCGCGCTGGTCGGCGCACTGACCTACAGCGCCTGGCTGTGGGCTCCGCAGGTGCTGCTCGACCTGGCCGTGGTCGCGTACCTCATGGTGACCCGCGCCGCCGCGCAGCGGGAGCGCCGTGCGGCCGCCCGCCGTGCCGCCCGGGCCGCCCAGCGCGCCCCGCGCCCGGTCCAGCGCCCGGTCCAGCGTCCGGCGGCCTCTCCGGCGCAGCAGCGTCCGGCGGCCCGTCCGGTCGCGCCGGCGGCTCGGTCGGCTCCGGACTCGGTCGCCCCCGTCGAGGAGGCGGAGGCGCCCGCCGTGCAGCACCACCCGAGCCTGCCGCTCGCGCCGGTGCGGCCGCTGCGCCCTGGACGCGTGGTCGCGGCCCGCACCCCGGCGCCGGCCGGATGGCAGCAGAGCGCCGTCGTCGGGCTGGACGACGAGGACATCGGGTTCGCCGACATCGACTACTACCAGCCGCGGCGCGCGGCCAACGGCTGAGCGGCGCGCGGGCCCTGCCCCCCTGGCGGGGCCCGCGCGGCCGGGCGGTACCCTGGTGCCGCACCACGGGGCTGTGGCGCAGACCGGTAGCGCACCTCGTTCGCATCGAGGGGGTCAGGGGTTCAAATCCCCTCAGCTCCACCAGCACCCAGGCCGGGCCCGTACGGGCCCGGCCTGAGTCGTCTCCCGGGGTCAGAACTTGCTGAGCGCATCGGCGACGAGCCAGAAGCCGCCGGCCAGAGCCAGCCCGATGGCGATCAGCCGTGGGGTGCGTTCCGGTGACGTGGCCGAGAACCGGCTTCGCCGCACGGCTGGAGCCGTGGCCCCGTGGTCCCCGTCCCCGATCGCCGCCCCCGCGAACGCACCGGTGGCGAGGTCGTACTCCGTGCGCCGGCCGTGGTGAGCGCTGCCGGCCTTCTCCAGGGAGGTGCCCTCCGGCCCCAGGAGCAGCCAGGAGACGGTGACGCCGCCGACCAGCCAGAGCCGGCCGCTGGGACCGAACAGGCTCCGGCGGCTGACCACGTCGGTCCCGCTGCTGTCCAGGGACAGGTGGACGACGTGCGTGCCGACGCGGTGCTCACCGCGGACGGCTGCCTGCACGGCGGCCGCGGCCAGTGGCGCGACCCCGCCCTCCGGCGCGGTCATCAGACCGGCGAGGGTCCTCGTCCATGCCTCGCGGAGCGCCGTCGTCTCCTCGTCGCGCTCCCGTGCGCGCTGGACCCGCTCGTCCTGGTCGTTGTCGGGGTGCCTGTCCAGGAGGCTCTGCAGACCGGCTTGGGCCCGGGTCAGGTCGAGGTCTGCCCGGAGGGCCCGGTCGAGTGCAAGGTGCACGGGACCGGTCGCGGGCACGAGGTGGAACCCCTCCACGAGCACATCGCCGCCCTCCTTCGCGAGGAGGGCGGCCGCGACGGCCGCGGTCAACACGCTGCTCGGGGTCCCGGTGCTCGCGCTCGTGACCGCGTAGTCGGACCGCAGGAGACCGAGGAGGTCGGCCGCGGACGCGGCGTGCGTGGCGACCCGCTCGGTGAGCGGGACGGCGACGTCACCGCGGACGGCCAGGAACCGGTCCAGCTCGAGCAGGTCGACACGGTCCTCCGGGACGGCCGGACGCTCGCGGAGTGCGCCGATCAGCGCGGACAGGACGTCAAGTTGCTGGCCCAGGACCCGCTCGTGCCGGGCGAGGTCGGCCAGGACCTGGCCGAGCGGCCAGTCGCGGGTGGCGAGGGAGCGGTCCTCGACGAGCAGCACCCGGGCTGCGCCGACGTCGGCACGGATGGCCGCGGCCACGGTCTCCGCGACCTCCACCAGAGCTGCCCGGGCGATCCAGTGCGCCAGGTAGCCGGTGCCCTCACCGACGTCGACCGTGCCCTCGAGCGGCTTGCTGGTGGCCTGCGGCAGGCCCGCCCGAGCAGCCGCCAGGGCGGCCGTGCGGGCCTCGGCGGCTGCCTTGGCCGGATCTGCTGGTGATGCGGTCACGCAGTCCCCCTGACGACGGAGATCGCAGGCTAGTGACGCGGTCGGGAGCGGTCGCACCTGCTGCTCCCCACCGTGCCGCTGCCCGGCCCGTCGTCACCCAGGTGTCCGGACCCAGTGGTCTCCGGGGTCGGCCGGCGGCCCGGTGGAGCGGCGCAGGTCCAGCACGGTGGTGTCGGGGCGGCTGCTCTCCGGGGAGCCGAACGAGGCCCCCGTCCGGGTGACCCCCTCCGCCCGGTGGTCCCCCGGCCGTCCGGCCCTGCCGATGAGGAGGTGTCGGCACGTACGTGCGGGACACCGGACCGGGGAAGGCCACATGCGCACCATGCCATCGATCGCACCGCGCACCGTGCTCGTCGCCGCCGTCCCGGTGGGGCTGGTGCTCGGCGCCGCCGTGGTGTGGCAGTCGACCTCGGCCGCCTTCACGGCCACGACGGACAACCCGGGCAACTCCTGGCAGGCGGGCACGGTCGCCCTCGGCGACTCCGCCAGCGGATCCGCGCTGTTCACCAGCACCGCCGACGGCGCCCTCACACCCGGGTCGACCCGGTCCCGGTGCATCCAGGTCGACTACACCGGGAACCTGGACGCCGACATCCGGCTCTACGTGACCACGCCGGAGTCCGTGGTCAAGCCGCTGGACCCGTACCTGGCCATGACCGTCGAGCAGGGCACGAACGTCCCCGACGGGACGACGGTGGCCGCCGACTGCACCGGGTTCACCCCCACGGCCCCGGCGACGTTCCTCTTCAACGGCGCGTCGACGGACGCGACGCAGACCATGGCGCAACTCAAGACGCACGCCGACTACGCCAGCGGGCTCCCGGTCGGCACCGCCGTCCCGCGGGACACCCACCTCACGTTCCGGATCACCTATCTCGTCGGGGGCGACAATGCCGCGCAGGACGCCCAGTCGAAGGCGACGTTCGTCTGGGAGGCGCGCAACTCGTGAGCTGATCACCGGGGTCCACGGGCGGGACCGCCGCCAGGACCGCCGCCCCGGGGAGGGGCCGGCGGTCCTGGCCTGGATCACCGGTGGCGTGCGCGCGGCCAGCGCCCTGCTGCTGGTCGTGCTCACCGCACTCGCGGTCGCCGTCCTCGCGCCGCAGGCCGCGGGGCTCGCCGCCCACGTCGTGGTCAGCGGTTCGATGGCACCCCAGGTGCAGGCGGGAGACGTCGTCCTGACCGCGCCGGTGCGGGTCCCGGACCTCCGCCCGGGCCAGGTGTTGCTCTTCGCCGACCCGCAGCGGCCCGACCGGCTGCTGCTCCACCGCCTGGTGGCCTTCGACGCGCAGGGCCGGCTGGTGACCCGTGGCGACGCCAACCAGAGCGACGACAGCCGCCACGTCGCGCCGTCAGACGTCCGCGGGCTGGCCCGGCTCCGCGTCCCCTTCATCGGCCTGCCCGGGCTGTGGCGTGCGGAGGGCCGGTTCGGGCCCATCGCGCTCGCGGCCGCTGTGCTTGCCGGTGCGGCGGTGTCCGTGTTCGGCGGCCCGGGGAACCCGCCGCGTTCCGCTGCAGTCGACTCCGCTCAACAGCTCGCACCAGCCCGCCGATGACACAGGGGCGGTCGTCGGCCGTCGCGTACGCCGAGTGACGCCGGAGGACGGCATGGGGGAGGAGGGGACGGTGCGTCGAGGACCCGCGACCGAACCGCCGCCTGCCCGGCGGTCGCGGTGGGCCCTCGCGGTCGCCCCGGTCGTCCTGGCGCTGGCCGGGCTCGCCTTCGGCCCAGGACAGCTGCCGCTCCCGGCCATCACGACGACCTCGGTCTCCTCGGCGGTCAGCCTGGTCGACGACGGCGGTGGGGTCGCGCTCTTCTCGGCCGGCCGGCTGGCGCCTGGTCGGGCCGACACGGCTTGCGTGGGCCTGACCGCCGGCGGCTCGGTGGACCCCGCCTCGGAGGTGCAGCTCAGCACCGTCGTGGAGACCGCCGACCTGGCTCCGTACCTGCTGGTCTCCGTGGAGCGAGGCAGCGTGCCGCCCGGTGGGGACTGCACGTCCTTCTCCGGCACCCAGGTGTGGACGGGCACGCTCGCGGACTTCCCGGCCGCCGGCACGGCCGGCATCCCGACCGGATGGCGACCCGCGCTGACCCCGCGCAGCGTCTACCGGTTCAACGTGGCGGTCCTCGACGACCCGCGGGCGCAGGGACTCGCGGCCTCGGCGACCTTCCGGTGGTCGTTCACCGAGGCGGTGCCGGCGCCGACCCCCGCACCGGCGCCGCACCCCGCACCGGCGCCGACCCCCGCACCGGCGCCGTCGCCTGTTCCGGAGCCCGCGCCGTCGCCGTCGCCCGTCCCGGAGCCCTCGCCGACCCTGACGCCCACCCCCGCGACGACACCGACGCCGACGGCGCTCCCGGCTCGGGACGCGAAGCCCGACGCGGTGCCGTCGGTTCCGGACGTGCGCGGCGGCGCGATCACCGCCGCCACGGCGCCGCCCCCGACCAGCCCCTACTCCACCAGCGACACAGCCACCGCCCCGTCGACGTCACCAGCGTCCGCGCCGGCGCTCCCGACGCTCCCCGGGTCATCGGCGGCACCCGCGGCGCCCAGCGGTGACAGCGACGTCATCGAGGCCCCGCCCCTCCGGGCCGGTCCCCTCGCCACGGCGCAGGCGGTTGCGGAGGCGGTCGTCGGGGCCGCGGTCAAGGCGGCGTCGGCGGTGCGGAAGACGGCAGGCGCGGTGGCCGACGACGGGCAGTTCCCGCTGGCCCTGCTGGCCGTGGTCGCCGGCTTCCTCTTCCTGCAGGGCCGCATCGACCGGCGCGACCCCAAGCTGGCCCTCGCGCGTGTCCGCGAGGAGCTGTCCGAGTACCGCGAGTTCCCCGAGCCCCCATCGACGGAGACCACATGAGCGACACCCTGCCCGGCGCGCCCCAGGCGATGGAGATGGTGCCGCTGGCCGACCGGCTCCGCTGGATGCTCGGCGTCCGGCTTGCCGTGGTCCTGCTGCCGATGCTGGCCTGGCTGGTCACCGGCGACCGTGGTGACCGGTCGCCAGCCGCGCTGCTCGTGCCCGGCGCGGTGCTGCTGGCCGTCGGGCTGTTGATGCACCGGTTCTCCGGCCGCGGACGGCGCTGGGCCGTCGCGGCCATCACGGTGCCGGTCATGCTCGACGCCGTCTACCTCGGGTGGGCCCTCTACCTGACCGGTGGCATCGCCGGCCCGGTGGTCCACGTCATCGTCGTGCACGTCCTGGCCGTCACGTTGCTCGGTTCGTTCCGCACCGGGCTGAAGCTCGCCTTCTGGCACTCGCTCGTCGTGATGAGCGTCCTGGAGGCGGTCTCCACCGGCGTGCTGCCGGGTGGGGCTCCCGGCCTCGAGTTCCACGCGACGAGCTACGGGATCTTCCTCGTCGTGACGTGGGCAACGGCCCTCACGACCGCGGTCCTCGCCGCGGTCAACGAGCGCGAGCTCCGCCGTCGCCGCTACGACGAGGCGGCGCTGCGCCGCCTGTCGGCAGCCCTGCACGAGGCCGGGACGGGGGTGGAGGTCGCCGAGGCGCTGCTCGCCTTCACCGTCGACGCGGCCGACGCCCCGGTCGCGGCCCTGTACTGCCGGCGCGCCGACGACGAGGACGCGGACCCGGTCAGCCTGGTCGTGCGCGTCCGCGAGAGCGGCTCGACCGAGGTGCTGCGCACGGTCGCCGAACCGGCGCCCGGTTCGCTGGTGGCGACGGCGTCTGGCCGTGGGCGCACGATGCTCGCGGCCGTGCGGGAGTCGGATCCGTGGGTGGACGAGGTCCTGGACGGCGCGGCGCGCGTCGTCGCCGTGCCGTTCGGCATCGACGGGCAGGGCCGCGGCGTCCTGGCCTTCGAGGACCACGCGCGGGCCGGCTCCCGGATCGAGCATCGCCGGGTCGCCGTCGTGGAGCAGGCCGTGGCCCACGCCGCCACGGCGCTGGCCCGCGTCAGGCTGCTGGAGCACCTGCAGCGCAGCGCGCTGACCGACGGCCTCACCGGCGTGGCCAACCGGCGGGCCTTCGACGCCGCGTTCCACCGCGAGCTTTCCCTGGCGGGCCGCACCGACTCCTCGCTGGCCGTGGTCATCCTCGACCTGGACCGGTTCAAGGCCCTCAACGACACCTACGGCCACCTGGCCGGGGACGACGTGCTGCGCGCCGTCGGCGCCGCGTTGAGGCAGTGCACGCGGCAGGGCGACCTGGTCGCCCGCTACGGCGGTGAGGAGTTCGTGCTGCTGCTCCCCGGTGCCACGGAACGCGACGTGATCGGTGCCGCCCGGCGGGTGCGGGTTGCGCTGCGCGGCGTTCCCGGGCCGCGCCAGATCACCGCGAGCCTCGGCATCGCCGTCCGCCCGGACCAGGGCGGGACCGTTGCGGAGCTGCTGGCCGCCGCCGACCAGGCGCTGTACGCGGCCAAGCAGGGTGGCCGGGACCAGGCCCGGCTGGCCGGCCGGAAGGGTGCGGTGTCCGGCGGCGACGGCGATGAGGTGCTCGCCGCACTGCCCTTGCCGCGCGCGCCCGAGGTCGGCGCGCTGCCCGAGTGACCGGCGGCTCGCCCGCTCGGCTCAACCTCGGCCCGTCACGTGCCGACGGGAGGAGGAGGGCCCGGCAACTCCGCGGGGCGGAGGGGAGGGCGCCGGTGGTGCGGGGTGCGCATCCGGGACGCCGCGGGCTGACCGCCGTGCTGCTCGGGCTCGCCGTCCTCCTGGCCGGCGTGTCGGGTCTCGATGCGACGTCCGCGGCGTTCACGGCGACCACCAGCAACCCGGGCAACACGCTCGCCACCGACCGACTGGAGCCGCCGGGCTCGCTGACGGTGAGTCCCAGCTGCAGCGCCCCGGGGATCGCCGTCCGCGGTGCGACCACCGCGGTGGGAACGGAGACGCTGACCCTGCGGATCCCGGCCGGGACCGTGCAGAACGACGTCCTGGTCGCGCAGGTGGCGTACACGGGCACCAAGACCGCGCTGACCGCGCCCGCCGGTTGGTCGCAGGTGCTGTCCAACACCAACGCGCCCACCCTGGCCTCGGTGCTCTACGTGAAGGTGGCCGGCACTGCGGAGCCGGACCCGACGTTCGCCTTCCCGGCCGGCAGCGGCGCCCAGTTGACCGGTGGCATCGCGGCCTACAGCGGCGTCAGCACGACCGACCCGGTGGACGCCCGCAGCGGCTTCATCGCCAACAGCACGACCGTCAGGCCGAAGGAGGTGACCACGACGTCGGCCGGCACGATGGTCCTGAGCTTCGTCACGGTCGTCGGCGCGGCCTTCAACGCGCCCCCCGAGGTGACCGAGCGGTGGCGCCAGGACAACGTGGCAGGACTGGGGGTGACTGCCACGGACGAGCAGTTCGCCGGACCGGGGGTGACCGAGAAGCGCGCCTTCACCTCGCCGAACGGAACGACCACCAACTACGTCGCCCAGACCGTGGCGCTGCGCCGCGGCCCGGCGGCACCGCCGTCGGCGCTGGTGTCCTGGACGCCGACCCCGAGCTCGTGGGCTCAGGGGTACCGCATCGAGCGGCAGGCCGGGACGGCGCCGCCCGTCGCGCAGTCGCTGCCCCTGGGGACGACGTCGTCCACCGACTCACCGCTGACCGCCGGCACCACGTACACCTACCGGCTGTGGGCCTACCGGGGCGGGTGGACGTCCGAGGCGCTCACCGTCACCGCCACACCCACCTGCTGACGCCGGCGGGCGGGCAGGCGCTCCTGCCCGCCCGCCGGGTGGTCAGGACGCGGCGGGGCGCAGCCAGACGGTGGTGTCCGGCGGCAGCGTACCGTCCCCCAGCGGGCCGCTGGTCAGCACGACCTCGCCCGCCGGCAGCGCCACGTCGGCGGCGGAGAGGTTGGTGACGCTCGCCCAGCCGGTGGAGCGGCGCAGGTGCAGCACGTGGGTCAGCGCGGTGGGGCCGGCGTCGACCCACTGCAGCGACTCGTCCCCGCCCAGCTCGCGCCGCAGCCGCAGCGCGGCCCGGTAGAGCTCCAGCGTGGAGCCCTCGACGCCGTCCTGCGCCTCCGCCGACAGCTCGCCGAACCCGGCGGGCTGCGGCAGCCACGGGTGCGCTCCGCCGAAGCCGAACGAGGGCCCGGTCCGGGTCCAGGGCAGCGGCACCCGGCAGCCGTCCCGGCCCTTCTCCACCCGGCCGGTGCGGGCCCAGATCGGGTCCTGCAGGACCTCCGGGGCCAGGTCCGCGACCTCCGGCAGGCCCAGCTCCTCGCCCTGGTAGACGTAGGCCGAGCCGGGCAGCGCCAGCATGAGCAGCGTCGCCGCCCGCGCGCGGCGGAGCCCGACCTCGTCGTCCGGCTCGGGGGTGGTGCCGCCGCTGAGCAGCCAGCCGTTCAGGTCGGTGCCGGCCGGGAGGGCGTACCGCGACCGGTGCCGCACCACGTCGTGGTTGGACAGCACCCAGGTCGCCGACGCGCCGGCGGCCGCCGCCGCGGACAGCGCGCCGTCGATCTCCACCCGGAACTGCTCCGCCGACCACGGGGAGACCAGGAACTCGAAGTTGAAGGCCTGCCCCAGCTCGTCCGGTCGCGCGTACAGCACCCGGCGGCTGGTGGTCACCCACGCCTCCGCGACGGCCGACCGCGGCGGGTCGTAGGAGTCGAGGACCTTGCGCCACTCGCGGAAGATCTCGTGCACCTCGTCGCGGTCGAACAGCGGGTGCGAGCCGTCGATGGGGAGCTCGGTCAGCGCGTCGGGGTGGACGCCGCCGTAGTTGCGCAGCGGCTCGCTGAGGTCCTTCGCCAGGGCGTGCGCGACGTCGACCCGGAACCCGTCGACGCCCCGGTCGGACCAGAAGCGCAGCGTGTCCAGGAAGTCCGCCCGCACCTCCGGGGCGGCCCAGTTGAGGTCGGGCTGCTCCTGGGCGAACAGGTGCAGGTACCACTGGCCGTCGGGCACCCGGGTCCAGGCCGGGCCGCCGAAGTGCGACATCCAGTCCGACGGCGGCCGGCTGCCGTCCGGGCCGGTGCCGTCCCGGAACACGTAGCGGTCGCGCGCCGGTGAGCCGGGTGGGGAGGCCAGCGCCTCCTGGAACCACGCGTGCCGGTCCGAGGTGTGGTTCGGGACGATGTCGACGATGACCTTGATGCCGCGGCCGTGTGCCTCGGCGACCATGTCGTCGAACTGCTCCAGGGTGCCCAGCCGCGGGTCGACGTCGCGGTGGTCGTCGACGTCGTAGCCGCCGTCGGCCAGCGCCGACGGGTAGAAGGGGCTCAGCCAGACGGCGTCCACGCCTAGCCGCTGCAGGTAGGGGAGTCGCTCGGTGACGCCGGCGATGTCGCCGAGGCCGTCGCCGTCCAGGTCGCGGAAGCTGCGCGGGTAGACCTGGTAGACGACCGCCTGGCGCCACCAGTCGGCGGGCCGGTCGGAGGTGGTGGGGGGCACGGGGCTCCTTCGTGGGGTGGTGCGGGGACTGGTGCGGGAGGGGCCGAGCCGACCGCGGCGGTGCGGTCGTCGTCCCCGGACCACGAGCTCGGCCAGCGCCGGCGTGTCACGTGGCGAGGCGGAAGTCCGGCCGGCGCTTCTCGGCGGAGGCGCGCACGCCCTCCCGGCCCTCCGGGTCCGCGGCGGACTCCTCGATCAGCCGGGCCTCCTCGTCCAGCTGATCCTCGAGGGTGCGGATCGCCGCCCGGCGGACCAGGCCGCGGGTTCGCACCATCGCCCGGATCGGCCCGGCGGCGACCTGGGAGGCCAGGGCCACCGCCGCCTCGCCCAGCCGCTCGTCGTCCACCAATCGCGCCACCAGGCCGGCCTGGTGGGCGTCGGCGGCGGTCAGCGAGCCGTCGGTGAGCAGCAGCTCCAGCGCCCGCGGCGCGCCCAGCGCGCGGGTCAGCGCCCAGGAGCTGCCGCCGTCGGGGGACAGGCCCAGGCTGCCGTAGGCCGGCCGCAGCTTGGTCTTCCGGCCGCAGACGACGATGTCGCAGGCCCCCAGCAGCCCGATGCCCGCACCGGCCACCTCGCCGTGCACGCCGGCGACCACCGGCACCGGCGTGTAGAGCAGCGTCCGGACCACCTCGTGCCAGCGCTGCGCCAGCTGCCCGATCAGCCGCGGCAGGTCGTCGGAGGCGGCCAGGTCGGTCACGTTGCCGCCGACGCAGAAGCGCGGGCCGTTGCCGAGCAGCAGCAGCGCGCGGGCCTCCTCCGGGCGGCCGGCGAGCGCGGCCAGCAGCTGCTCGGCCATCGGCAGGTCCAGGGCGTTGCCGGTCGCGGGGGAGTCGAGCGTGATCCGCCAGACGTCCCCGTCGACCGCAGTCGTCACCAGGGCTGGGCTGGTCATCGTCGTCCTCCCGGGGCGAGTCGCGTGGCCCCCACGCTAGGGCGTCGCGAGCAGGACGGCTCCCTGGTCACGGGCGCGCGGCGGGCTGCCGCGGTGCGCCCCGTCGGCCGCCGCCACCGAGGTCGTCGCCGGGGGGACGACCTGGGCTTCAGTTCCCCGCCGCAGGTGCCGATGATCCGACCGGAGGAGGTCCGCGCGGCGGACCCCGGGTCGTCCCGACGGTGGAAGGGGATGTGGTGGCCAGCGGTACCGCCCTGGTCGACGACGCGCAGCCGGTGGACACGCCCGCCGCACCACCGGAACAGCGGCGGCTGGTGCTCGTGGCCTACGCGGTCGGGTTCGCCCTGGTCGCGCTCTGCTTCGGCATCGACCGCACGCTCGGCGTCGTCGCCGGTGTGCTCAACGTCGTCTTCGGCATCTACTTCTGCCGGCACCTCGCCTTCGCGGTGGCCGCCGCCCGCTGGGCCGAGCGCGACATGCTCGCCGCCGACGTCGGGCTGACCACGTACACGCCGTCGGTCGCCGTCCTCGTCGGCTGCAAGAACGAGGAGCTCGTCGTCGACGGGATGGTGACCGCGCTGTTCGCGCTGGACTACCCGGCCGACCGGCTCACCCTCGTCGTCGTCGACGACGGCTCCGACGACAGCACCGGTGCCCGGCTGGACGCCTGGGCCGCGCGCGACCCGCGGCTGCGGGTGCTGCACCGCCCGCCCGGCTCCGGGGGCGGCAAGTCCGGCGCGCTCAACGACGCCCTCGAGCTGGTCGACGCCGCCATCGCCGTCGTCTTCGACGCCGACCACGAGCCGGAGCCCGCAGCGTTGCGCCGGCTGGTCCGGCACTTCCGGGACCCCGTCGTCGGCGCGGTGATGGGCCGCTGCGTCATCCGGAACGGCCGGGACTCCCAGCTGGCCGGCACGGTCTTCGTCGACTACCTCTCCGGCTACCTGGTCAACGAGTACGGCCGGCAGGCGCTGTTCGAGCTGCCCGCGTACGGCGGGGCGAACTGCGCGGTGCGCATGTCCACGCTGCGGAGCCTGGGTGGGTGGAACCCGCACACGGTCACCGAGGACACCGACCTCACCCTCCGGGTGCTCATGACCGGCCAGCGCGTCCGCTACGACCTCTCTGCCGTCGACTTCGAGGAGGCGGTGGTCACCGCCCGGCGCTTCTGGACGCAGCGCTACCGGTGGGCCCGCGGCCACCAGAAGTGCTTCCGCGACTACTGGCGCCCGCTCATGCGGTCGCCGTACCTGTCCCTCGTGGAGAAGATCGAGACGACGCTGTTCCTGCTCGTCTACCACGTGCCCCTGCTCGCCGGGATCGGCCTGCTGCTCACGGTGCTGCGCGCGATCGACATCGGCGACCTGCCGATCGTCGGGCTGCTGCCGCTGTCGATGCTGCTGTTCATCGGACCGCTGGCCGAGCTGTCGGTGGGGCTCCTCATCGGCCGGGTGGAGCGGCGTGCCGCCTGGCGGCTGATCGGCCTCCTGCCGGCCTTCGCGCTGTCCATCTGGATCACCACCAGGGCCTACCTGGACGGCATGCTCGGGCGCCCCTACAGCTGGGTGAAGACCGCCCGATCGGGGGCGACCTCCACGATCCGGATGGACGCGCCCGCGCCCCTGGCCGTGTCCACCGCGACGACGAGAGGCGGTGCGTCATGATCAGCGCAGCCGCGGACCTGGCGGCACAGGGCCGCCATCGGTACCCGAGGCGGCGGCGCTCCAGCGGGCGGCGCCTGGTACCGGTGCTGCTCGACCTGCTGCTGGCGGCGATGATCTGCACCGTCGGCTTCCACTTCGCCGCCGGGTTCCTCCAGCGGAGCGAGGCCCGCTGGGTGGCCCAGGTGCTCGACCTCGTCGGCGTCGACTCGGTGTCGGGCAGCCTGCCCCGCCACCTGCTGGTGTTCCGACCGCAGGGCGAGATCATCGTGGCCGAGATCACCGAGTCCTGCTCCTCGATCCTCTCGGTGCTGGGGCTGACCGCGCTCACCGTCACCGTCCTGCGAGGTCGGCGCCACCACGCGATTGCCGGGCTGGTCGTGGCCGTCGCCGCGCTGCTGGCGCTGAACCACCTCCGGCTGGTCGGCTCGACCCTGGCCGGCCTCCTCTGGGGCGCGCCGGCCCTCGTCCTGTTCCACGACTGGGTGGGGACGGTGTGGAACCTGGCGTCCACCCTCGTCGGCTTCCTGCTCATGGTCTGCATCACCCTGCCCACCGCGGAGCGCGCGGAGCAGGACGTCGCCGGCCGGCACACCGCCCGGCGTCCCGACAGCTGGGCCCGCCCGGGCTTGGGCTACCGGCTGCCGGGGGGCCGGACGCCGGTCATCTCCCGCCGGTGGAACCTCACAGGGATCATGTACCGCCACGTGCTGCCCCGACCGGTTGCGCGGTGGCTGGCCGCGCGCCGGGAGGCCGGGCGCATCGACTACCGGATCGGTCACCTGCCCCCGGCTGAACGGGCCGACCGGGTCCGCGCACTGGCCGCTGACGGACTGGGGGCGCACGCCGCCTCCCTGGTGGCGGTCGCGACCTACGACGACGACCCGTCCGTCCTCGACGTCCTGGCCGAGGCCGTCGCCGCGCGGCAGTGGGAGCCGGTGACCGGTCCCCGGGTGGCCGCCCTGCGGCTGTGGGCTCGCGGGTGGTTGCAGCACCCCGCAGCGGACGCAGTCCGCCCGTCGGACGCCACGCTCCCCGTGCTGCTGTGCCGTGCCGCCCCCCTCGTGCCCGCTCCGCCATCACGAGGGCCCGCCCGACCACAGGTCCACACCCTCACGCCCCTCGTGTCCCCGTCCCTCCAGCAGGAACGCCCCATGACCTCCTTGCCCCAGCCACGAACCGCCACGCCACTACCGACTTCGACAGCTGACCGAGGCGGTCACGGCTCGATCGTGCTGGTGACGGGGGCAGGCGGGCCCGCCGGTGTCGCGGTGATCCGGCGCCTGGTCGCCCTCGGCCACCGCGTGGTCGCCGCCGACGCCGATCCCGCGGCCGCCGGTGCAGCCCTGGCGCACGTCTCCGTGACCGTGCCCCGCGGGGACCACCCGCGCTTCGTCGACGCCTTGATCGGGACCGCCACCACCTGGGGGGCCGACGCCCTGGTCAGCACGGTCGCGGAGGAGCTGCCGCAGCTGACCGCCGGCGCCGGCCGGCTGGCCGCGGCCGGGGTGGCCACCTGGCTGCCCGACCTGGCCGCCGTGGACCTGTGCTGCGACAAGGCGGCCTTCGCCCGGCGCATGGCGGTCGCCGGGGTGCCGCACCCGGCGACCGCGGCCCATGCCGACGAGGTCGCCGCCGTCCCCGGGCCCTGGATCGTCAAGCCCCGGGCCGGCCGGGGCAGCCGCGGCGTCCGGCTGCTCGACGACCCGGCGGACGTCGTCGCCGCAATCCGGGAGGATGCCGACCTCATCGCCCAGACCCGAGTCCCCGGCCGGGAGTTCACCGCCGACGCCCTGGTCGACCGGGACGGCCGGCTGCGCGCGGTCGTGCCGCGGTGGCGGGAGGAGACCAAGGCCGGGATCTCGGTGAGGGGCCGCACCTTCGAGTCCCCGGCGGTGGTGGACGTCGTCGCCGGTGCGCTGGCCGCGGTCGGGCTCACCGGGCCGGCGAACGTGCAGGGCTTCGTGGGCGACGACGGCGCGGTGACCGTCGTCGAGATCAACCCCCGCTTCTCCGGAGGCCTGCCGCTGACGCTAGCGGCCGGCGCGGACGTCGTCAGCGCGTACCTCGCCGGCGTGCGCGAGCCGGACGCCCCGTCGCCGGACCTGTCGTTCCGACCCGGCGTCTCGATGAGCCGCTACTTCGCCGAGACGTACGCCAGCGAGGACGGCAGCCCGGTCGTCGACCCCTGCGCGGCGGTGGTGGTTCCGGCGTGAGCCGCACCCGGCACGTGCTCGTGCCCTTCGGCACCCGGCCGGAGGTCGTCAAGCTCGCCCCTGTCGTCGCCGCCCTGCGCGGCGCCGGCCACCGGGTGAGCGTGGTGGACACCGGCCAGCACACCGACCCCGCGCTCAGCTCCCGGCTGCAGGCGACCCTGGGCCTGGCCCCCGACCACCGCTTCGCGCTGCCGGCCGACCCGGCCGAGCGGAGCGGGGCGCTGCACTCCGACGCGTACCGGGCGGTCGCCCGGTTCGCGCCGGACGTCGTGCTGGCCCTCGGGGACACCAACACCGTGCCGGCCTACGCGCTCGCCGCGCGCGCCGCGGGCCGGCCCTTCGCGCACCTCGAGGCCGGGCTGCGCAGCCTCAACCCGCGCAGCGTGGAGGAGGTGAACAGGCGGGTCGCCGCGGCGGCCGCCCAGGTGCACCTCGCGCCCACCCGGCGGGCCGCGGCCTTCCTCGCCGCGGAGGGCGTCGCCGCGGAGCGGGTGTTCGTCGTCGGCAACCCGGCCATCGACACCCTCATCGCGCGCGGTGTCCGGCGGGTGCCACTCGCCCAGCGCGCCGGCGTCCTGGTCACCGCCCACCGGCCCACCAACGTGGACGACCCCGTGCGGCTGGCCCGCCTGGTCCGCGTGGTGCGAGCGCTCGCCGACGAGGTCGGCCCGGTCACTTTCCCGGTGCACCCGCGCACGGCCGCCCGGCTCGCCGCGGCCGGCCTCACCGGGTCGCTCGACCACCCGGGCATCACCCGCACCGGGCCGGTCGACCACGACGAGCTGCTCACCGCGCTGGCGTCGGCACGCCTGGCGGTGACGGACTCGGGCGGCATCCAGGAGGAGGCCGCGTACCTCGGCGTCCCGGTCGTGGTGCTGCGGGGCTCGACCCCGCGCTGGGAGGGCGTCGAGGCGGGGACGACGACCCTCGCCGGCCTGGCCGACGACCGCGCTGCCGCCGCCGTGCTGAGCGCGGCCGCCGCGCATACCGGCGCGGAAGGTCAGCAGCGGGCCGTTACGGTGCCGTGCCCGTACGGCGACGGCACGACCGGGGCCCAGGTGGCCGCCGTCCTGGCCGACGAGCGGACCGACGCGCTGCTGGCCCTCGACGAGCCGGACTTCACCGACGGCCGGCTGCCGTGGTGACCGGCTGGACCGGGCCGCCGCCGCTGGGCGTCGTGGTCGACCTGGACGACACGCTCTACCCGCAGGCCGACTACCTGGGCTCCACCGCCACCGCGGTCGGCGCGGCGGCGGAGCACGCCGGGCTGGACGGCGCCGCCGTCACCGCCGCGCTGTGGCAGGAGCTGGCCGCCGGCTCCGACGCCGGCGGCACGATCGACCGCGCCCTGCTCGCCACGGGGGTGGCGGCCCCGGACCTGCCCCGGTACGTGCCCGCGCTGGTGGGGGCGTTCACCGCGCACGCGCCGTCCCGGCTGACGCCGTACGACGGAGTGGTGGACGCGCTGCGCGCGCTCGCCGCCGCGGCGCCGCTGGCCTGCCTCACCGACGGGAACCCGCTGATCCAGGCGGCGAAGCTGGCGGCGACCGGCCTGGAGCCGCTGCTGCCGGTCGTCGTCGTCACCGACGCGCTCGGCGGGCGGTCGGTCCGCAAGCCGCACCCCACGGGGATACTCGCCGTCGCAGCTCGGCTCGGCCTGCCACCCGACCGGCTGCTGGTGATCGGCGACCGGCCCGGCAAGGACGTCGCCGTCGCCGCGGCAGTGGGCGCCCGCGCCATCCGCGTCCGGCAGGGCGAGTACGCGTCCGCTGCCGACGAGCCGACCGCCTGGGCGGTCACCGACTCCTTCCCCGCGGCCGCCTGCCTCGCCCTGGATGTGCTGGGCGCGGCCCTCGCCCGGTAGCCGACGGGTCCCCCGATCGGGGGGATCCGCGGTCCCGGGGCTCGAGCCGCCCGTCCGACGTGCCGATGGGGTCTGGGTCGGGCGGGTCCACCGCCCCGGAGTCGAGGACGCATGTGATGGACGGCCCGAGAAGGTCATCGAGGCAGCGGCGTGGACGCGCCCGCCTCGCCCGCGCCGCGCTGGTCGTGGTCCTCGCCGTCGTGGGGCTCCTCGCCGCCCCGGGCACTGCCTCGGCCGGCGACGACGACGACCTGGTCATCCCGCTCCTGACCTGCGTCACCCACGCGGAGGACGGCCGTTACACGGCGGTGTTCGGCTACAACAACCGGACCAGCAGGGTCGTCACCGTCTCGCGTGGTGACGACAACAACGTCGACCCGTCGGGCCCAGTGCCCGAGGTCTTCCAGCCGGGGGTGCACCACGGCGTCTTCTCGGTCAGCACGACCGTGGACAGGCGGGTCGAGTGGGAGCTGTACGACTCCGAGGTCAGGGCGTACGGGTCGAGCCAGCCCTCCTGCGGACCGGAAGTGCAGATGCCGGCGGACGGCAACGGCACCGGAGCGGTCGTCGCTCTCGCCGCTGCCGGCGTGGTCGGCGCGATCGCCGTCCAACGCGCCCGCCGGCGGGCGCTGGTCGGGGCCGGCGCGCCGGTCCGGGACGGTGGCGATGATGCGTAGGGTCCTGGCGGTCGGCGCGCACCCCGACGACGTCGAGCTGGGCTGCGGCGCGACGCTGCTCGCCCACTCCGCCGCCGGCGACGCGGTGACCATGCTGGTGATGACCGGCGGCGAGAACGGCCCCGGGGACGACGCCGCGGTCGTCGGCCGGCGCGCCGAGCAGCAGGAGGCCGCCCGCACGCTGGGTGCCCGGCTGCTGTGGGGCGGGCTGCGCGACTGCACGGTCACCCCGGACGCCGCCACGGTCGCGGTCGTGGAACGCGCGATCGAGGCGACCGACGCGGAGGTCGTGTACGTGCACGCACCCGACGACAGCCACCAGGACCACCGCGCGGTCGCCGCGGCGACGCTGTCGGCCGCCCGCCGGCTCTCGCGGGTGCTGCACTACCAGAGCCCGTCGACGCTGACGTTCAGCCCCACCACGTACGTCGACGTCACGGCCTTCCTGTCCGGCAAGCTCGCGGCGCTGCGGGCGCACGCCTCGCAGGTGGAGATGTCGGCGATGGTCGAGCCCGACGCCGTCGTCGCCTCGGCCCGGCACTGGGGGGCGCAGGCCCGGATCGGCTACGCGGAGGCGTTCTCGCCCACCCGCATGGTCATCGACCTCGCGCCCGCACCGCTGCCGCCGGTGGACGACCTGTCGCACGCCTCCCGGCGACCGCGCTCCGCACCCCGGTCGGTCGCGCTGTACTGAGCGGTCAGAACCAGGACGGGAACCACATCCGCTGCAGCCACTCGGTGTGCGAGAGCGGCTGCCCGGTCAGCACCGGGTAGAAGAAGACGAAGGTCATCGCGACGACGGCGAGGTAGAGGCAGACCGCGGCCAGCCCCAGCTGACGGCGGAACGCGCTCGCCTCCCGGGGACCGATCACGTCCTGCAGCAGCAGGGTCACCGCGAGCACGAAGAACGGCACCGCGGGGGCTATGTAGAACAGGAACATCGTCCGGTCGAGGTTGACGAACCAGGTCAGCCAGCCGGCCGCGATGCCGGTGGCCGCGACCAGGGCGGCCGGGTCGCGCCGGGCGACGATCCGCCACAGCAGCCAGAGCATCGCGGGGACGAAGAGGAACCACAGCGGCGGCGTCCCGATCATGAGGATGTACCGGACCACCTGGCCGCCGTCGGCGTCGGTGAGCCCCTGCGGGTTCCACAGCAGGATCGGCCGGCCGGTGACCAGCCACGACCACGGGCCGGACTCCCAGGGGTGCGGGCTGGACAGGCCGTTGTGGAAGCGCAGCCACTCGCCGTGCATGTGCCACAGCGACCGGAGCGCGTCGGGGACCCACGGGACGGCGGTGTCCGGGTGCAGCGCGGCCCAGTGCCGGCCCTGCGCGTTCTCGCCGCGGAACCAGCCGGTGAAGCTGGCCAGGTAGGTGAGCACCGGGACCACGGCGAGCGCCCACGTCGCGCCGGGCAGTCCCCGCCGCAGCGCCACCGCGGTCGGCCGGGCCACCCCGGCCTCCCGCCACGCCGACCGGTCCCACCACAGCGACAGCACGGCGAACAGGGCGAGGAAGTAGACGCCGCTCCACTTGACCGCGCCGGCGCAGCCGAAGAGGACGCCGGCCGCGAGGCGCCACCCCCGGGGGCCGAGGGAGAAGCCGGTGGCGGTGACCCGGTCCGCGCCGTCCCGGATCCGCCGGCGCACCACGTCCCGGTCGACCGCCAGGCAGGCGACCGCGCCGACCACGAAGACCTGCAGGAAGACGTCGAGCAGGCCGATCCGGCCCAGGCTGAACGAGAACCCGTCCAACGCCAGCAGCAGGCCCGCGACCAGGCCGAGCAGGGTCGACCCGGTCAGCCGGCGGGCCAGCCGCACGAGGACGACGACGGCGAGGGTGCCGGCGATCGCGCTCGGCACCCGCCAGCCGAAGGAGTTGTAGCCGAACAGCTGCTCCCCGGCCGCGATGAGGATCTTCCCCAGCGGCGGGTGGACGATGAACGTGTAGCCGCGGTTGTACTCGTAGCCGAGCTCGAGGATCTCGTGCGCCTCGGGCGGGTAGTATGCCTCGTCGAACACCCGGTCGGCCGGGTAGCCGAGGTCCCAGAGCCGGGTGATGAACGTGGCCAGGCCGAGCACCGCGGTGAGCACCGCGGCCAGCAGGCGGTCGTGCGGCAGCGGCGGGACGACCTGCCGGCGGGGGCGCGGCAGCGGCGGGAACCGGCGCGGCCGGGGGTCCCCGGGAGCCTCGTCGAGCCGCTCCGGGGCCAGCACTGCCATGAGGCCAGGGTAGTGACCGGGCCCGCCCGCCCCCGGCGCTCGCCGGCCCGCGCCGGGCCCCTGCAGGCGTGCCTGCGGGAACCGGCGTGACAGGCTCGGCGCGTGCTCGGACGACTCGTGCTCGGCGGCGCCCCGCTCGGTCAGCCCGGCGACGTGGGCTCCCGGCTGCGGACGGCGATGGCCGAGGCCGACGTGCTCGCCGTCGAGGACACCCGGCGGCTGCACCGGCTGGCCTCCGACCTCGGGGTGACCTTCACCGGGCGGGTGGTGACCTTCCACGAGTCGGTGGAGAAGCAGCGGCTGCCCGGCCTGGTCGCCGCGCTGACCGAGGGGTCCACCGTCCTGCTGCTCACCGACGCCGGCATGCCCTCGGTGTCCGACCCGGGGTACACGCTGGTGCGGGCCGCGATCGAGGCCGGTGTCGAGGTCACCTCGGTGCCCGGGCCCTCCGCCGTCGTCACCGCGCTGGCGGTGTCCGGCCTGCCCTGCGACCGCTTCTGCTTCGAGGGCTTCCTGCCGCGCAGGGGGCGGCGCACCGCGCTGGCCTCGCTGGCCGGTGAGCGCCGCACGATGGTGTTCTTCGAGTCGCCGCACCGGCTGGCCGACGCGCTCACCGACCTCGCCGACGTCTTCGGCGACGACCGTGCCGCCGCGGTCTGCCGGGAGCTCACCAAGACCCACGAGGAGGTGCGCCGCGGATCGCTGGCGGAGCTCGCCGCGTGGGCGGCCGAGGGCGTCCGCGGGGAGATCACGCTGGTCGTGGCCGGCGCGACGCCCGGGCCGGTCACCCTCGGGCCGGCGGAGCTCGCCGCCGAGGTGGCCACGGAGGAGGCGGCCGGGGCCACCCGCAAGGACGCCATCCGCGCGGTGGTGGAGCGGACCGGCCTGCCGCGCCGGGTGGTCTACGACGCCGTCGTCGCCGCCAAGCCGTCCACCTGACGGGGTGCGCCGTTGTGCGCTGGTGGCTGCCTCGTGCGACTCGAGGCGACCATCAGCGCACAACGGTGGTGAGCGCGCCGGCGATGCGGGCGATGAGCTGGTCCGGCCGGTGCAGGTCGGCCGCGGTCACGAAGACCACGCGCCAGCCTGCCGCGGTGAGCCGGTTGAGCCGCTGCCGGTCGAGGACGAACTGCTTGGCGTCGGTGTGCCACAGCCCGTCGTACTCGACGGCCACCCGCTGCTCCGGCCAGCCGAAGTCCACCTTCGCCACGAACCGCCCACCGATCCGCACGCGGAACTGCGCCACGGGGGTCGGGAGGTCGCTGCGCCCGATGCGCAGCCGGAGTCGGGTCTCCTGCGGTGACTCGGCCTTGCCGTCAGCGAGTGCGCAGGCCCGGCGCGCCCTCCGGCACCCGGGGCCGAGGGCGGCGTCGGCCAGCCGGCGCACCACGGCCAGGTCCGCCCCGCCCACCACCACCAGCTGGTCGACGGCGGCCACGGCGGCGTCGAGGTCACGGCCGCCCGCCAGCTCCACCGCCGTCGCCTCCGGGCTGGTGACCCACATGCCCGCATGCCGGAGGACGTGCCGTTCCGCCAGGTCGGCGCGGCGCATGCGGATGCCCGCTGCGCGCACCGGAGGCGCGCCGGGGAAGGAGGAGAGCTCGACGTCGTCGTCCTGGCCGGCCAGCGGCACCCCCCACAGGACGGCGGCGCTGCGGCCGCTCACCACGGCGTGCGGGTGCAGCAGCGCTGCCGCGTGGATCCTCAGCTCGTGGGTGAGCTCGACGTCCTGGTGCGCGTAGACGTCGCGGAAGAGCCGCTGCCACGGGCTGCTGCGCAGTTGCGCGCGGGTCAGCAGCCCGCGGGAGATCGCCGCGGTGCCCCGGAAGGGGCGTCGACGCAGCTGGTCGGGCACGGCGGCCGGAACGGGCACCGGGCCACGGTGGCGGATCGGGCGCGAGTCGCGCCGGCGCCGTCCACAGCCCGCCGTTGTGCACTGATGGCTGCCTCGATCTCGGTGAGGCAGCCATCGGTGCACAACGGCGGCACGGCTTGGCTAGATCCAGCCGCTGCGCTTGAAGCCGGAGTACAGCCCGGCGCAGATCGCCAGCATCAGCAGCAGGCACAGCGGGTACCCGAAGCGCCAGGTCAGCTCCGGCATGTGCTCGAAGTTCATCCCGTAGATGCCGGCGATGAGGGTCGGCGTCGCAATCACCGCCGCCCAGGCGGAGATCTTCCGCATGTCCTCGTTCTGCGACACCGACGTCCGCGCCAGGGACGCCTGCAGGATGTTCGACAGCAGCTCGTCGAGCCCGGTCACCTGGTCGCGGGTGCGCAGCGCGTGGTCCTGCACGTCCCGGAAGTAGGAGCGCATCGCCTCGGGCACCAGTTCCAGCGGGCGCTCGGCGAGCGTCGCCAGCGGCAGCTCCAGCGGCCCCACGGCCCGGCGCAGCTGCATCAGCTCGCGCTTGAGCTGGTAGATCCGGCCGGTGTCGTCGGTGCGGGCCGTGCTGAACACCGAGACCTCGAGCTCCTCGACGTCGTCCTCCACGGCCTCCGCGACCTCGACGAAGTCGTCGACGACGTGGTCGGCGATCGCGTAGAGGACGGCGGCCGGCCCGAGGCACAGCAGCTCCGGCTGCTGCTCCAGCTCGCGCCGCAGGGCGGCCAGCTCGCCGTGGCTGCCGTGCCGGACGGTGATCAGGTGGTCCGGGCCGAGGAAGACCATGACCTCCCCGGTCATGACCACCTCGCTGGTGGCGGTCAGCTCCTCGTGCTCCACGTAGCGGGCGGTCTTGAGCACCATGAAGAGCTGGTCGTCGTAGCGCTCCAGCTTCGGCCGCTGGTGGGCGTAGACGGCGTCCTCCACGGCGAGCGGGTGCAGGCCGTAGTGCGCGGCGATCGCGGTGAGCTCGTCCTCGGTCGGCTCGTGGAGCCCCAGCCAGACGAAGCCGTCGCGCTCCCGGGCCACCTCCCGGGCACGGGCGGGGTCGACGTCCTGCCGCTCGCCGCCCACGTACACGGCGCAGTCCACGACCGGGTCGTCGCTCGCGCGGGTCCGGAGCGCCTCCCGCGGCGCGCTGGCCGGCCGGGGGCGGAGCGCCGGAGTCGGACCCGTGGGTGCGGCGGTCGTGCGGGTCGTGCGCTCGGTGTCGGGCACCGGGACCTCCTCCGTCGTGGTGGGCCGTCACCTGCCGGTGGTCCCGTCCGTCGCGCGCCGAGCGGGACGGCGGGACCCGTGGGACCCTGCCCTCAGCCCATGATCACCAGCCGGGCGGCGTCGCGCACGCCGACCGCTCGAGAGGGGGACCGCGTGGCCACGAACCGGGCGCGGGTCAAGAGCGTCGAGGAGTCGATCCGGGACACCGACGAACCGGGTCACCGGCTCAAGCGGCACCTGTCGGGCCTCGACCTCGCGGTGTTCGGGGTCGGGGTCATCATCGGCACGGGCATCTTCGTGCTGACCGGCGTCGTCGCACGGGACCAGTCCGGCCCCGCGGTGGCCCTGTCCTTCGTGATCGCCGGAGTGGTGTGCGGGCTCGCGGCGCTGTGCTACGCGGAGTTCGCCTCGACCGTCCCGGTCGCCGGGTCTGCCTACACCTTCTCCTACGCCACCTTCGGTGAGCTCATCGCCTGGATCATCGGCTGGGACCTCGTCCTGGAGATGGCGCTGGGCGCCGCGACGGTCGCGGTCGGCTGGTCGGGCTACCTCAACCAGCTGCTCGGCGACCTCGGGATCCCGCTGCCGGCCGCCATCGCCGGGGAGGAGGCGGTCTTCAACATCCCGGCGGTCTTCGTCGTCGCGCTCATGACCACCGTGCTGATCCTCGGCATCAAGTTCTCCTCCCGCGTGACGTCGGTCATCGTGGCGATCAAGATCGCCATCGTGCTGCTGGTCATCGCGGTCGGCGTCTTCTTCGTCGAGGCCGCCAACTACACCCCGTTCGTGCCGCCGGCCCAGCCGGCGGAGGCGGGTGCCAGCGGCTGGGACGCTCCGCTGATCCAAACGCTCTTCGGCTTCAGCCCGGGCACGTTCGGCTGGGGCGGGGTGATAACCGGCGCCTCGATCGTCTTCTTCGCCTTCATCGGCTTCGACATCGTGGCCACCGCGGCCGAGGAGACCAAGCACCCGGCCAAGGACATGCCGCGGGGCATCATCGGCTCGCTGGCCATCTGCACCGCGCTCTACGTCGCCGTGTCCCTCGTCGTCGTCGGCATGCAGCCCTACACCGAGCTGAGCGCGACCGCGCCGCTGGCCGAGGCGTTCTCCAGCGTCGGGCTGCCGATCTTCGCCGGGATCATCTCCCTCGGCGCGCTGACCGGGCTGACATCGGTGGTCATGATCCTCCTGCTCGGCCAGTCGCGGGTGCTGTTCGCGATGAGCCGGGACCGCCTGCTGCCGCCCGCTCTCGCCGAGGTGCACCCCCGCTACGGGACCCCCTACAAGATCACGATCTTCACCGGGGTCTTCGTCGCGGTGCTCGCCGCCGTGGTGCCGTTGGAGGAGCTCGCGTCGCTGGTCAACATCGGCACGCTGTTCGCGTTCCTGCTGGTGTCGATCGGCGTCGTCATCCTGCGGCGCACCCGACCCGACCTGCCCCGCGCCTTCCGGGTCCCGCTGATGCCCGTCCTGCCGATCGTCTCCGCGATCGCCTGCCTGTGGCTGATGGCGAACCTGCCGATCGAGACCTGGGTGCGCTTCGTGATCTGGATGGTGCTCGGCGTCGCCATCTACTACCTCTACGGACGGCGGCGCTCCCGCTTCTCGCCGCACGGGGCCGCCGAGCGCGAGCAGGCCGGGCAGACGCCCGGCGGGGCCAGGTGACCGTGGCGCCTCACCCCTGGGGGTGAGGCGCCGCCGCCGCCCCCTGCGGCACCGACCGCCGGCACCCGACCTGATCGGTGACACCCGTCACTGGCCAGGGAGATCACCGTGCCGAGCACCACCCCCGACGTCGTCGCGCCGACCCCGAGCCCGGCCACCCCACCGCGGATGCCGGCTCCGGTCCTCGCGGTCGCCGGGCTCTCCGTCGTCGAGGCGCTCGGGCTGCTCGCCGTCGGGCTGACCGGGCTGGACGGCGTCCTCGGCACGGCGATCCGGCCCTCCGGCTGGCTGGTCGCGGGGACGCTGCTGGTGCTGGCGAGCTGGGTCGTGGCCTGCGCCGGCGGCGGGGCCTCGCTGCTCGACGGTGCCGGCCGCGGGCTGCTGGTCGGGGTCGCCGGCGCGGAGATCGCGCTCGTCGTCGTCCTCTTCGCCGCGGGTCTGGCCGGGGCGCAGGTCGGGGGGGTGCCGGCCGGGGTCCCGCTGCCCGCGCTCGCCCTGCTGGCCCTCGCCGTCCCCACCGGCAAGCTGCTGCTCGCCGGAGCGCCGTCGGCGTCGGCCTGGCTGGCGGCCGGCGGCCGTCCCCGCCCCCCGCGGCCGGCTCCGGGCGCTCAGCACCGGGTGCTGCGCGGGATCACCGTGGCCTGCATCGGCCTGGTGCTGGCCGGGGTCGCCGTCGTCGGCGCGCCCGCGGACCCCGTGGCCCCGAGCACGGCCGCGGTCACCGACGCCCCCTGACTAGTCTCGTGCCGTGAGTGATCGGCACATCCTGACCGCCGTCGCGTGGCCCTACGCCAACGGCCCGCGGCACATCGGCCACGTCTCCGGCTTCGGCGTCCCCTCCGACGTGTTCAGCCGGTTCCACCGGATGAGCGGCGACAAGGTGCTGATGGTCAGCGGCACCGACGAGCACGGGACGCCGATCACGGTCGCCGCCGACGCCGAGGGCGTGACGCCCCGGGAGATCGCCGACCGGAACAACCGCGTCATCGTCGACGACCTGGCCAGCCTCGGGCTGAGCTACGACCTGTTCACCCGGACGACGACGGTCAACCACGCCGCGGTGAGCCAGGAGATCTTCCTGGGCCTGCTCAAGAACGGCTACGTCTTCCCGCAGACGACGCTGGGCGCGATCAGCCCGTCCACCGGGCGCACCCTGCCCGACCGCTACATCGAGGGCACCTGCCCGATCTGCGGCTACGACGGTGCCCGCGGCGACCAGTGCGACAACTGCGGCAACCAGCTCGACCCGACCGACCTGATCAACCCGGTCAGCCGGATCAACGGCGAGAAGCCCGAGTTCGTCGAGAGCGAGCACTACTTCCTCGACCTGCCCGCCTTCACCCGGACGCTCGGCGACTGGCTGGCCAGCCGGGACAGCTGGCGGCCCAACGTGCACAACTTCGCGGTCAACCTGCTCGACGACCTGAAGCCGCGCAGCTACACCCGGGACATCGACTGGGGCGTGCCCATCCCGCTCGACGGCTGGCGGGACCGGCCGGACAAGCGCATCTACGTGTGGTTCGACGCCGTGGTGGGCTACCTGTCCGCGTCGATCGAGTGGGCCCGCCGCTCCGGGGACCCGGAGGCGTGGCGGCAGTGGTGGCAGTCGCCGGACTCCGACGCCTACTACTTCATGGGCAAGGACAACATCGTCTTCCACGCCGAGATCTGGCCGGCGCAGCTGCAGGGCTACAACGGCGAGGGGGACAAGGGCGGCACGCCGGGCTCCTACGGCCGGCTGAACCTGCCGACCGAGGTGGTCTCCAGCGAGTTCCTGACCATGGAGGGGCGCAAGTTCTCCTCCTCCCGCCAGGTGGTCATCTACGTCAAGGACTTCCTGGCCCGCTACGACGCCGACGCGCTGCGGTACTTCATCGCCGTCGCCGGCCCGGAGAACCAGGACACCGACTTCACCTGGGCGGAGTTCCGCCGTCGCAACAACGACGAGCTGGTCGCCGGCTGGGGCAACCTGGTCAACCGCTCGGTGTCGATGGCCGCCAAGAACGTCGGCGCCGTCCCGACCCCGGGCGAGCTGACCGACGCCGACCGCGCGCTCCTGGACAGCACCCGCGCCGCGTTCGGGACGATCGGCGACCTGCTGGGCCGCAACCGGCAGAAGGCCGCCGCGACCGAGGCGATGCGGATCGTCGGCGAGGCGAACAAGTACCTGTCCGACCAGGCGCCGTGGAAGCTCAAGGAGGACCCGGCCCGCCGGGACACCGTGCTGCACACCGCGCTGCAGGCCATCAAGGACTGCAACACGCTGCTCACGCCGTTCCTCCCGCACTCGGCGCAGCAGGTGCACGAGCTGCTCGGCGGGACGGGCGTGTGGTCGCCCCAGCCGCGGGTCGTCGAGACCGAGGACCTGGACGACGGCTCGCCCTACCCGATCATCACCGGGGACTACGACGAGGGGCAGGCGGTCTGGGGCCCCACCCCGCTGCCGCCCTCGGGCACCCCGCTCGCCCCGCCGAAGCCGGTCTTCACCAAGCTCGACGAGTCGGTGGTGGAGGAGGAGCTGGCGCGGCTGGAGCAGGGCGGCCACTCGTGACGGCCATGTTGGCCAAGATGGCCGCTCGGGAGGGGGCGTGAGCCGGTCGGCGGGCTCCCGGGCCAACCGCCGCGGCGAGCTGCCGCCGTCCCCGGAGCCGCTGCCGTCCCCGGCGGTCGACAGCCACACGCACTTCGACATCGCCGTCGGCGGGGAGGACCGGGCACCCGCCGACGCGGAGGTGGACGAGGCGATCGACGCGGCGGTCGCGGTCGGGGTCCCGCGGCTGGTGCAGGTCGGGGTGGACGTCGCCTCGTCGCAGTGGTCCGCCGCGCTCGCCGCCCGCCGTCCCGAGGTGCTGGCCGCCGTCGCCCTGCACCCGAACGAGGCCGGCGCCGGGGCGGCCACCGACGACGCGCTGGCCGAGATCGACCGGCTCGCGGCGCTGCCACGGGTGCGCGCGGTGGGGGAGACCGGCCTGGACCGGTACCGCACCGGCGCGGACGGCTGGGCGGCGCAGGAGGCGTCCTTCCGGGCGCACATCGACATCGCGAAGCGGCACGGCGTCGCGCTGGTGATCCACGACCGGGACGCGCACGACGAGGTGCTCCGGGTGCTCGAGGACGAGGGCGCCCCCCAGCACACCGTGCTGCACTGCTTCTCCGGGGACGCCGGGTTCGCCCGCCGGTGCATCGAGCGGGGCTACGTGCTGTCCTTCGCCGGGACGCTGACCTTCGCCAACGCCGGCTCCCTGCGGGAGGCGGCCGCGCTCGCCCCGCTGGACCAGCTGCTGGTGGAGACCGACGCGCCCTTCCTCACCCCGGTGCCGTACCGGGGCCGGCCCAACGCGGCCCGGCTGGTGCCGCACGCCGTCCGCGCCCTGGCCGACGTGACCGGCACCGACCTCGGGCAGCTGTGCGCCGCGCTGACCGCCACCGCGGAACGGGTCTTCGGCCGCTGGTGACGGGACCCCTCCGCAGGGGCCGTGGACCCGGCAGCGCACGCAGTCAGCCAAGAGGGGGACACTGAGCGCGTGGGCCGCCTCATCGCCGTCGTACTCTTCATCGCCCTCATGGCGCCCGCCGCGCTGCTGGTCCGCGGATGGGTGCTCGCCGCCGACCGTCGCGCGGTCGCCACCGCGGCCGTCGAGTTCGTCCCCGCCAGCCCCGGCGCGGCCGCCTACCTGACCCGGCAGGCGACCCACGCCCGGCGGGTGCGCCGGCTCGGCTGGCTGGCCGGCGTGGCCGCCGTGATCACCACCGTGGTGCTGTTCGCCGAGGCCTCGGTCTTCCTGTGGGTCCCGGCGCTCGCCGTCGGCCTGCTGGCCGGCGTGCTGATCGCCGAGGCCACCCGGCCCCGGCCGCGCTGGGCGGTCACGTCCCCCGCGCGGCGCCAGTCCCGGCGGGACCAGATCTCGCTGTGGCTGCTGTGGACCATGCGGGCCGCCGTCGCCGGGGTGGTGCTGGCCGCCGTCCTGCTGGCCGACGACCTGGGGACCGCCGTCACCGCGACCGCCGTGGCCCTGCCGGTGGCCGGCTGGCTGATCGCCGAGGTCGCGCTGCTGCGGATCCTGGTCCGGCCGCTGCCGGCCGAGGGCGCCGACGTCCCGATCGACGAGGCCCAGCGGACCTGGACCGCGCACCTGGTCGTGGCCGCGGCGAGCGTGCTCGCCCTCCTGCCGCTGGGCGCCCTGCTGCTCCGCGCGGCGATCGGCCTGGACGACCGGGTGTCCTCCGACGGCAGCGGGCTGCTGCCCGTCGCCCTGGTCGCCGGCGGGTTCTCCGCCCTGGCGGCGGGGCTGGCGGTCGCGGCGTTCCTGCTCACCTGGCTGCGGCCGCTGCGGCAGAACTCCCCGGCCCTGGCCTGAGGAGGCCGCCCGGTACCCACCCGGGCGCAGGTCACCCCGTGGGCATCGTCACTCCTGTCCCAGGACATGACAGGCGCCACAGCGGCGTGTGCATCACCGAAAGTGTCGGCGTGGCTGCGGAGAGCTGAGTCGACATGTTGGTTTCCTGTGGTCGCACCGTTGGCTTCCGTCAGGTGTTCGTTATCGTGTCGTGACCGATCAGCCGGGGTGGGGAACACCCAGGCGCTCCGCAGGGCCCGTCCGACGGGCCCGGGAGACCGTCGGGCCGCACGGCGACGAGCACCCGCCTCGGGTGGGGTGCGCTGGCTGCTGCCCGCGTTCCCCTGCCCGGGCCCCGTGACCCGTGGATGTGTCGTGCGCCGAACGCTGAAGCTCAGTCTCTTCGTCCTGGTCCTGCTGGGCCTGGTGGGTGGCTCCGCCGCCTACTTCCTCGCCCAGAAGACCGTGACCCTCACCGTCGACGGTCAGGCCCGCGAGGTCGACACCTACGCCGACACCGCGGGTGAGGTGCTCGCCGACGAGGGGTTGGACCCGGCGTCGCACGACGTCGTCCTGCCCGGCCTCGACAGCGTGGTCGGTGACGGCGACACGATCGTCCTCAACCGGGCCCGTCCGCTCGCGCTCACCGTCGACGGCGTGCGCACCGACCTCTACACGACCGCGCTGTCGGTCGACGGCCTGCTCGACGAGCTCGGCTACCGCGCCGAGGACCTCGTCCTGTCCGCGAGCCGCGCCGAGCGTCTCCCGCTGGACGGGATGGACCTGGCGATCACCACGAGCAAGGACGTCACGCTCGTCGCCGACGGCCAGCAGCGGGTGGTCACCACGACCGCCGCCACCGCCGGCGACCTGCTGGCCGAGCAGGGGATCGCGCTGTCGGAGACCGACCGCACCTCCCTCTACCCGGCCCAGCCGCTGCTGGACCAGATGGTCCTGCAGGTCACCCGGGTGCAGGTCGCCGACGTCCCCGAGGTTCAGTCCGTGGACTACCGGACCGTCGAGACCCCGGACCCGAACGCCTTCGTCGGCACCCGCACGGTCACCCAGAAGGGCGTCGAGGGCGAGCAGACCGTCACCTGGCGGATCACGGTCACCGACGGCGTCGAGACCGGCCGCGAGCAGGTCGGCACCGCCGTCACCACGCCGCCGGTCGAGGAGCACGTCACGGTCGGCACCAAGGAGAAGCCCGCGGCCCCCGCCGCCGTCGTGTCCGCCGACGGGCTCAACTGGGCGGCGCTGGCGAAGTGCGAGTCCGGTGGGCGGCCGGACGCGGTCAGTGCCAGCGGCACGTACCGCGGCATGTACCAGTTCTCCCGGTCGACGTGGGCCGCCGTCGGCGGGTCCGGTGACCCGGCCGCCGCCTCGGCCGACGAGCAGACGATGCGGGCGCAGATGCTGTACGCGCGTTCCGGTGCCGGCCAGTGGCCGCACTGCGGCTCCCGCCTGTTCGGCTGAGGCGCGCGCTGAGCAGCACTCCCGAGCAGCCGGACGGACTGCTGGGCCCGGCCACGATCCGTGAGCTGGCCCAGCAGCTCGACCTGCGGCCGACCAAGACCCTCGGCCAGAACTTCCTGCACGACGCCAACACCATCCGGCGGATCGTGCGGACCGCCGACCTGTCGCCGGACGACGTCGTCCTGGAGGTGGGTCCGGGCCTGGGCTCGCTGACCCTCGGGCTGCTGCCGGCTTCGGCGCACACCACCGCCGTGGAGATCGACCCGCGGCTGGCCGACCAGCTGCCGCGGACGGTGGCCGACCGGCTGCCGCACCTGGCTGACCGGCTGAGCGTGGTCACCGCGGACGCGCTGCGGGTGACCGACCTCCCCGGGCCCCCGCCGACCGCGCTCGTCGCGAACCTGCCCTACAACGTCGCGGTCCCGGTGCTGCTGCACCTGCTGGAGCTGCTGCCCACCCTGCGCACCGCGCTGGTGCTGGTGCAGGCCGAGGTGGCCGACCGCCTGGCGGCCGGCCCGGGGACGGCGGCCTACGGGGTGCCCAGCGTGAAGGCGGCCTGGTACGGGGCGGTCCGCCGGGCCGGCAACGTCCCGCGTCCGGTGTTCTGGCCGGTGCCCAACGTGGACTCCGGCCTGGTGGCGCTCACCCGCCGTCCGCCGCCGCCGGGCGACCGGGCGGCCACCTTCGCCGCCGTCGACGCCGCGTTCGCGACCCGCCGCAAGGGCCTGCGAGCCGCGCTGGCCCGCTGGGCCGGCAGCCCCGCCGCGGCCGAGCAGCGGCTGCGGGCCGCGGGCATCGAGCCGACCACCCGCGGTGAGCAGCTGTCGGTGGAGGAGTTCGCCCGGCTGGCCGCCACCGACCCGGTGCCGCCGGGACCTCACTGACCTGCCCCGTCGGCGTGGCAGGGTGAGCCGGTGAGCAACGCGACGTCCGGCGGACCCGGCCGCATCGCCGGCAACGGCGCGGTCACCGCCCGTGCCCCGGCGAAGGTCAACGTCCACCTCGGGGTGGGGCCGCTGCGCGCCGACGGCTTCCACGAGCTGCAGACGGTGTTCCTGGCCGTCTCGCTGTTCGACACCGTCACGGTGCGGCCGGGGGACGGGCTGTCCCTCACCGTCCGCGGCGAGGGCGCCGCCTCCGGCCGGGGGCCGGCCAGCGTGCCCAGCGACCGGCGCAACCTGGTGTGGCAGGCCGCCGAGCTGCTGGCCCGGCACGCGGGCGTCCGCGCCGACGCCGGCCTGGAGGTCGACAAGTCCATCCCCGCCGCCGCCGGGCTGGCCGGTGGCAGCGCCGACGCCGCGGCCACCCTGGTCGCGCTGGACGCGCTGTGGAACACCCACGCCACCCGTGGCGACCTGGCGACGCTGGCCGCCCAGCTCGGCAGCGACGTGCCCTTCAGCCTGCTCGGCGGGGTGGCCCTGGGCACCGGCCGCGGCGAGCAGCTCTCGCCCGTCCTGGCCCGCCGCCGGTGGGACTGGGCGCTCGGCATCGCCGGTGAGGGCCT
Organism: Modestobacter sp. I12A-02662; assembly: GCF_041028325.1. Taxonomy (NCBI): domain Bacteria; kingdom Bacillati; phylum Actinomycetota; class Actinomycetes; order Geodermatophilales; family Geodermatophilaceae; genus Modestobacter; species Modestobacter sp. I12A-02662. Next base: position 52,852 of record NZ_JABGDE010000002.1, read on the forward strand.
GTCGACGCCGACGGTCTACGCCGAGCTCGACAGCCTGCGGGCAACCGGGACGCTGCCGGCCGGGGACGCCGCCGCGCCGACCGAGCCGGTGATCACGGCGCTGCGCAGCGGGCCGCCCGCCGCGCTGGCCGCGGCGCTGAGCAACGACCTGCAGGCTCCGGCGCTGCGGTTGCGGCCGGACCTCCGCCGGGCGCTGCGGGCGGCCACCGACGCCGGCGCGCGCGCCGCGCTGATCAGCGGATCGGGTCCGACGGTCGCCGCGCTGGCCGACGACGAGCAGTCCGCGGTGCGGCTGGCCGCGGAGCTGGCCGGAGCCGGGGTGTTCCGCACCGTGCGCGCCGTGCACGGCCCGGTGCCCGGCGCCCGCCTCGTCGGCTGATGGAAGGACCCTCCTGCCCCCGCCACTCGCCAGCTCGCGGCGGGCCCGTGCAGGAGGGCCGGATCCTCAGTCGCCGGAGGCCGGCCCCGGCCGGTCGACCGGTGCCGGCTCGGGCTCCAGGTGCGCCAGCCCGTTGTAGGCGAGGTTGACCAGGTGCGCGGCCACCTGGTCCTTCCCCGGTGAGCGGCTGTCCAGCCACCACTGCCCGGTCAGGGCCACCATGCCCACCAGGGCCTGGCTGTACAGCTCGGCCAGCCGGGGGTCGTAGCCGCGCCGCCGGAAGTGGTCGCCCAGGAGGTGCTCGACCTTGCTGGCGACCTCGCTGATCAGCGAGTTGAAGCCACCCGCGGTGCCGGTCGCGGGGGAGTCCCGGACCAGCACCTGGAAGCCGTCCGTCTCCTCCTCGATGTAGTCCAGCAGCACCAGCGCGGCACGCTCGAGCAGCTCCCGCGGGTGCCCGCCGATCGAGAACGCGGAGGTGAAGCGCTCCAGGAGGCGCTGCATCTCCCGGTCGACGACGACGGCGTAGAGCCCCTCCTTGCCCCCGAAGTGCTCGTAGACGACCGGCTTGGAGACGTCGGCGCGGGCCGCGATCTCCTCGATCGAGGTGGCCTCGTACCCGCGCTCGGCGAACAGCTCGCGGCCGACGTCGAGCAGCTGCTGCCGCCGTTGCGCGCCGGTCATCCGCACGCGGGGCCGGGCGGGGGCCGCGGGAGCGTCGCGGGCCGGGGTCCCCGAGGTGGTCACATGCCCATCGTGCCCGGGGCGGCACCGCCGGGGCGCCACCGGGAGTGTCCCGCCCGGCGGTGCGCCCTAGGCTCAGGACCGCAGGCGCGCTCGCGCGGCGGGCCGGCGATGGGGGATGGGGTAATCGGCAGCCCGCCGGCCTTTGGAGCCGGGAAGTCTCGGTTCGAGTCCGAGTCCCCCAGCCACGTCCGCACCGAACAGTCGCCGCGAGGAGTCCCGTGACCCAGCAGAACCCGACCACCACCGTGGACGCCGTCGTCGTCCTCGCCGCCGGCCAGGGCACCCGGATGCGCTCGCGCACCCCCAAGGTGCTGCACCAGCTGGGCGGGCGGTCGATGCTCGGGCACGTGCTGGCCGCGGCCGAGCCGCTCGGCGCCGGGCAGACCGTCGTCGTCGTCGGGTCCGGCCGGGAGTCCGTGGCCGAGCACCTGGCGCAGGTCGCCCCGCACGCCCGGCCGGTCGTGCAGGAGGAGCAGCGCGGGTCCGGTCACGCGGCGGCCGTCGCGCTCGACGCGCTCGGCCCGGTCGCCGGAGCGGTGCTCATCGTCAACGGCGACGCGCCGCTGCTGCGCGGGCAGACCCTCGCCGCCCTGGTCGGCGCGCACACCGACGCGGGCAACGTGCTTACCGTGCTGACCGCCGAGGTCGACGACCCGACCGGCCTGGGCCGGATCGTCCGGGACGACGCGGGGGCGGTCCGCGCGATCGTCGAGGAGAAGGACGCCGACCCCGCGCAGCGCGCCGTCCGCGAGGTCAACGCCGGGGTCTACGTCGGCGACGCCGCCGCCGTCCGCGAGGCGCTCACCCGGGTCGGGTCGGGCAACCAGCAGGGGGAGCAGTACCTCACCGACGTCCTCGGTCTCCTCGTCGCCGACGGCGCACGGGTCGGCGGGCACCGGGCCGAGGACGCCGAGGACACCCTGGGCTGCAACGACCAGCGCGAGCTCGCCGCCCGCCGTCGCACGATGAACGACCGGGTCCTCGACGACCTGATGCGCGCCGGCGTCGTCGTCGTCGACCCCCGGACGACCTGGGTCGACGTCACCGCGGAGGTCACCGGCGAGGCCGTGCTGCACCCGGGCACCCAGCTGCTCGGCGCCACGGCGGTCGCGGCGGGCGCCGTCGTCGGCCCGGACAGCACGCTGCTGGACTGCGAGGTGGGGGAGGGCGCCTCCGTCGTCCGGTCGCACTGCCAGCTCGCCGTCATCGGTGCCGCGGCGACCGTCGGCCCGTTCAGCTACCTGCGGCCGGGCACCCGGCTGGCGCGCGGCGCGAAGGTCGGGGCGTTCGTCGAGACCAAGAACGTCGAGGTCGGCGAGGACTCCAAGGTGCCCCACCTGTCCTACGTCGGTGACGCCACCATCGGCCGCGGCTCGAACGTGGGCGCGGCGACCGTGTTCGTCAACTACGACGGCGTGGCGAAGCACCACACCACGGTCGGCGACCACGTGCGGATCGGCTCCGACACGATGCTGGTGGCGCCGGTCACGGTGGGCGACGGCGCGTACACCGCGGCCGGCTCGGTCATCACCAAGGACGTCCCCCCGGGGTCCATGGCCGTGGCCCGGGCCACACAGCGCAATGTGGGAGGCTGGGTGGGTCGCCGGCGTCCGGGTACGCCCGCGGCCGAGGCCGCCGCAGCGGCGGAGCGAGCAGCAGCAGCACGGGACGCGGGCGGGGAGCAGTCCTCGGTCACCGCACCGGGTGCCGACCAGTAGGGGCGGGCAGATGAGCGCCATCCGGCAGACCACCAACAAGAGCCTGATGCTCTTCACCGGGCGCGCGTACCCGGAGCTGACCACGGAGATCGGCGGCCACCTCGGCGTCACCCCCACCCCCACCGCCTCGTACGAGTTCGCCAACGGCGAGCTCTTCGTGCGGTTCGAGGAGTCGGTGCGCGGCTGCGACGCCTTCGTGGTGCAGAGCCACACCGCGCCGATCAACACCTGGCTGATGGAGCAGTTGCTCATGGTCGACGCGCTCAAGCGCGCCTCGGCCAAACGGATCACCGTCGTCGCGCCGTTCTTCCCCTACGCCCGGCAGGACAAGAAGCACCGCGGGCGCGAGCCCATCTCCGCCCGGCTGGTCGCCGACATGTTCAAGACCGCCGGCGCGGACCGGCTGATGGCCGTCGACCTGCACACCGCGCAGATCCAGGGCTTCTTCGACGGGCCCGTCGACCACCTCTTCGCGATGGACGTCCTGGTGGCGGAGGTCAAGCGCAAGTGGGGTGACCGCGACCTGACGGTCGTCTCCCCGGACTCCGGTCGCGTCCGGGTGTCCGAACGGTGGAGCGACAAGCTGGGTGGCACGCCGCTGGCCTTCATCCACAAGACCCGCGACATCACCCGTCCCAACGAGGTCGTGGCCAACCGCGTCGTCGGTGAGGTCAAGGACCGGGTCTGCATCCTCGTCGACGACATGATCGACACCGGCGGCACGATCACCAAGGCCGCCGAGACGCTGTTCGCCGAGGGGGCGGCCGACGTCGTCATCGCCGCGACCCACGGTGTGCTCTCCGGCCCGGCGGTCGACCGGCTGAAGAACAGCCGCGTCAGCGACGTCATCGTCACCAACACGCTGCCGATCGAGCCCGAGCGGCACTTCGACAAGCTCACCGTGCTCTCCATCGCCCCGCTGCTCGCCAAGGCGATCAAGGCGGTCTTCGAGGACGGCTCGGTCACCAGCCTCTTCGACGGGGCTTCGTAACTGGTCGGCCTACCGGCCTCCACCGCGGCCAGGTGCCGTTCCCGACCGGCGTCGAGCCGTTGCCCGCGCACCCGCCGGGGAGCCTCCGGCCCCCGCGACGGGCTCGCGGACGGACCCACCCGCGGTCCCGGGCGGGAGCCTGCGGCCCCGCGCCCGACACCTCGGACGCCCTTCCGGGCGATGGGCCCGGCATTCCCTCCGCTGGTGGCGTTGCTCCGTTGCCGGCTCCCGGACGTCGGGGTCCGGGGCTCGTGTAATCTGGCTCCTGTTGCCCGGCGAGGGAGGCAGCATGTGCTGCTCTCCGTGATCGACGTGCGTGTGCTCCTGACGGTGTGCTGCGCGCCGAGTGCCGGCCCCCGAACCTCAGATCTAGGAGCACACCACCGTGGCCGACTTCCGCCTCGTCGCCGAGCCCCGCACCGAGTTCGGCAAGGGCAGCGCCCGCCGGACCCGTCGTGCGGGCCGCATCCCCGCCGTCCTGTACGGGCACGGCCAGGACGTCGTCCACCTGTCGCTGCCGGCCCGCGAGTTCGCCGCGGTGCTGCGCAACGGCGGCAACAACGCCCTGATCACCGTCGTCCTCGACGGCACCGAGCAGCTCGCGCTGGCCAAGGCCGTGCAGCGCGACCCGCTGACCCGCGTGCACGAGCACGTCGACCTGCTGCTGGTCCGCCGTGGCGAGAAGACCACCGTCGAGGTGCCGGTCGTCGTCGTCGGTGAGCCCGGGGTGGACGCCATCGCCAACCACCAGCTGAACACCATCTCGCTCGAGGCCGACGCCACGAACCTGCCGGAGTCCATCGAGGTCGACGTCACCGGCCGCACCGCGGGCAACCACATCACCGCCGGCGACCTGACGCTGCCGGCCGGCGCCACGCTGGTCACCGACCCGGAGGCGCTCGTGATCGGCTTCCTGGGCGCGCCGACGGCCGAGCAGCTCGAGGCGGAGCTGGAGGAGGCCGAGGCCGAGGCCGGCATCGAGCGCGAGGCGTCCGACGCCGATGGGGACGTCGTCCCCGAGCCGCAGGACCAGGGCAGCGGCGAGTCGATGGACTCGGCCGAGAAGTCCGCCGACAACTGACCGACAGCCCGACCCGCAGGGGCGCCGGCACCGCCGGCGCCCCTGCGGCGTCTCCTGCGCCCGTGTCCGAGGGGCCGTTCCTCGTCGTCGGCCTGGGCAACCCCGGGCCCGGCTACGCCGGCAACCGGCACAACGTCGGCGCGATGGTGCTGGCCGAGCTGGCGGCCCGCGCCGGGGTGAAGCTGTCCGCCGGCAAGGGCCCGCGGGCCCGGGCGCTGTCCGGTGAGGGGCGGCTCGCGGGCCGCCGCGTCGTGCTGGCCCAGCCGCTGACCTACATGAACGAGTCGGGCGGACCGGTGCGCGGGCTGCTGGACTACCACCACCTCCCCGTCGCCGACCTGGTGGTCCTGCACGACGAGCTGGACATCCCCTTCGAGGCCGTCCGGCTCAAGCGCGGCGGGGGAGAGGGTGGCCACAACGGCCTGCGTTCGATCAGCCGGACCACCGGCACCAAGGACTACCTGCGCGTGCGGGTCGGCATCGGCCGCCCGCCCGGACGTCAGGACCCGGCCGACTTCGTGCTCAAGGACTTCTCCGCCACCGAGCGGAAGACCCTCGACCTGCTGGTCGGCGAGGCGGCCGACGCCACCGAGCTGCTGCTCGCGCAGGGGCTCGAGGCGGCGCAGAACGTCGTCCACCCGCGGAGTTGACCGGGGTCCCACCCGTGGGTGATCGGACCTCCCCATCGGGTGAAGCGAACCGGCAGCCGCTTGAGGAATGCCGTGACCGAGCGTGATCGTTGTTCCGAGCCGTCGAGGTCCCGCTGCTCAGCCCGCCCCACCACCGCGTGCGGGTGGACGCCGGGACCTGCCGGCAGCGGACATGGAGAACTGATGAGGGGGGACGCGCCGTGCTGGACACCGCTGGCGCTTCTGTCGTACTGCCTTCGGGGGCGGGTCCGGGCGAGCCGGCCGGCGCCGATCCGGTCCGGCGGAGCGGAACGGCGTGGACCCGGCGCTTCGTCGCCGCTCTGGTCGCGCTCGAGACGATCGCCGCTGCCCTGGCCGGGGTCGCGGTCCTCGCCACCCGGGACGGCCAGTCCAGCGTGGCGACGCCCGTCCTCATCGCGGCCTGCCTGACGCTGGTGCCGCTGTGGCCGGCGCTGCTCGCCGCCACCGGGGCCTACGCCGAGCGGGTCATCGGCGCCGGCAGCGACGAGTTCCGCCGCGTCGTGCGGGCCGGTGTCGTGGTGCTCGCGCTGTTCAGCTTCGTGTCCTACGCCGCGGAGCTGGAGCTGAGCCGCTTCTTCGTCGTCTTCGGCATCCCCGGCCTGGTGCTCACCACCCTCGGCGTCCGCGTCGCCGCGCGTTCCGCGCTGCGGGCGCTGCGCCGCAGGGGGCACTGCCAGAAGCGGGTCGTCGTGGTCGGACGCGGCGGCGCGGTGCTGGGCCTGGTCGACCGGCTGCAGACCGAGCAGCCCGCCGGGCTGCAGGTCGTCGCCACCTGTGTCACCGAGCCAGACCGGGTCCGCGTCGGGGAGATCACCGGCCTGCCGGTCGGCGGGCTGGACGGCGTCCTGGACATGGCCCGCCGCGTCGGTGCGGACACCATCGCGGTGACCTCCTCCAGCGAGACGGCGGCGCAGTACCTCCGCGAGCTGTCCTGGGAGCTGGAGGGCTCCGGCCTGGAGCTCCTGGTGGCGCCCGGGCTGATCGAGGTGGCCGGTCCGCGGCTGCACATCCGGCCGTTCGAGGGCCTGCCGCTGCTCTCGGTCGAGGAGCCGCACTTCGAGGGCTGGCGGCGGGTCGTCAAGGGCGGTTTCGACCGCCTCGCGGCGGCCGGCGCCCTCCTCGTCCTCTCGCCGGTGCTGCTGGGCATCGCGCTCGCCGTCCGGCTCGACAGCCCCGGCCCGGTCCTCTACCGCCAGGAGCGCGTGGGGCTGAACGGCAAGCACTTCACGATGCTCAAGTTCCGCAGCATGGTCGTGGACGCCGAGCAGCGGCTGGCCGCGATCCAGGACGCCAACATCTCCGACGGCCTGCTGTTCAAGATGCGGCAGGACCCGCGCGTCACCCGGGTCGGCCGGGTGCTGCGCCGGCTGTCGCTGGACGAGCTCCCGCAGCTGGTGAACGTGCTCAACGGCACGATGTCGCTGGTCGGTCCGCGGCCTCCGCTGCCGCGTGAGGTCGCCCAGTACGAGCGCTCGGTGAGCCGCCGGCTGCTGGTGAAGCCGGGGCTGACGGGGCTGTGGCAGATCTCCGGCCGCAGCGACCTGCCCTGGGAGGAGGCCGTGCGGCTGGACCTGCGGTACGTGGAGAACTGGTCGCTGGCGCTGGACCTGTCGATCCTCCGCAAGACCGTCTCCGCCGTGCTGGCGTCCCGCGGCGCGTACTGATCCCACCGTCCCCGGGGCGGCGTCGGCGAACTGCCGGCGCCGCCCCGTCGTCGTCCTCGCCCCGTTGCCGGCGCGACGCCGGTATCGTCCCGCCGCGATCCGACCGGGGAAGGGGCGTGGGGTGCTCGTCAGGCTGGGTGCGGGGGTGGCGGCGGCGGTGCTCGCCGGGACGGCGCTGGGGGCGGCCTCCCGCCTGCTCATGGCGCTCGTGGCTCTCGCGTCGGGCGGGCCGAGCTCCTTCACCGTCAGCGGGACCTTCTCCATCGTGCTGATCTACGTGCTGGCGATGGTCCCCGGCGGGGCGGTGGCCGGGCTCACCACGCACCGGGCGCGCTGGCTGCTGCCCGTGGCCGGGGCCCTGTTCCTGTGCGTGCCCGCCGTCGGCGTGGCCGGCGCGGAGATCGGCGCGACCACCGGGTTCGGCCCCGCGCAGTGGCTGGGTGTGGGCGCCGGCACCGCCGCCGTCTTCGTCACCATCGCCCTGGTCCCGGTGGTCACCGTCCGGCTGGCCGACCGGTGGCTGGGCCGCCGGGGTGCCGTCGACTCGCCGGCCTCGACCGGCTCACCGGCGGCTGCCGCCCGCTGACCCGGCGCCGCGTCACCTGATCGCACGCTCCTCGTCCGCATCGCGCGCGCTGCAGCACGAGCAGTGCGGACCCAACGCGTGCAATGGGGCTCAGCCGAGGCGGATGGTCCCCCGTCCGCGCGACGAACGGCGGACACGGTCCGAGCGTGAGGTCCGCTCGGAGCGCGTCCGACGCCATCACGAGGCGAGCGGGGCCTCCCAGGACGACGCCAGGCGTAGGCGGCCGCTCGTCCGCCGGGGCCGTCACCGGGCGGTGCGCTATCGGTGCGCTTCAGCACCGGCCCTGGTTGCACGCTCCTCGTCCGCATCGCACGTGCTGCAGCACGAGCAGTGCGGGGGCAACGCGTGCGGTGCGCCGCCCTCGGCGAGCACCCGGCACACGAGCGGGGCCCGCCCCCCGTCCCCGCCGGAGGGCGGGAACGGGGAGCGGGCCCCGGGGGTGTGGATCGTGCGTCAGGCGGCCGGGCGGAGGGCGCGGAGCCAGCCGCCGGCGGCGGTGGCCTTGGGCAGGGTCCAGGTGGCGGTGCCGCTGGGCCCGGCGGTGGGCTGGGTCTTGGCGGCGTGCTGGGTGGTCTGCCCGCCGCTGATCTCGGCGGTCTCGGTCCAGCCGGTCGGGGCGGTGACCCCGGCCGAGCCGCTGTCCATGCCGATCCCGCCGATGAGCACCGCACCGTCGGTGGTGGTGGTGACGCCGGGCAGGGTGATCTTGGTGGTGGCGTAGGTCTTGTCGACCAGGGTGGTGGCCGCGGTGTCGAAGACGGTGCCGGTGTCCACGCCGGAGTAGGCGGTGGTCAGCGCGCCCCACTTCTGGGCCGCCGACAGCTGCCATGCGTAGTTCGCCGGCTCGGCCGCGGGGTCGGTGACCACGTGGGAGTAGACGAACAGCCGGGCGCCGCCGATGGAGACCGGTGCGGTGAGCGCCGAGGTCCAGCCGGTGGGCACGGTGCTCAGGGTGGGTGCGTTGTCGGCGGTGATCTGGGTGATCAGCACGTCCCCGGCGCTCAGGCCGGCCGGGCGGGCGATGGTGACGCCCTGGACGGCGGTGGCCGAGACCGCGGTGGTCGACGCCCCGGTGGTGATCCCGGCGCCGGCCGGCGGGGTGGTGGGCGGCGTGGTCGCGGCGGTGACCGTGACGGTCTGCCGGGCCGGGGTGCTGCTGCCGGTGGCGTTGGTCGCGGTCAGGGTCACCTGATAGGTGCCGGCGGCGGTGTAGGTGTGCGACGGGTGCTGTGCGCTGCTCGTCGTGCCGTCACCGAGGTCCCAGGCCCACGCCGTCGGGTTGCCGGTGGAGGCGTCGGTGAACTGGACCGGCAGCGGTGCCTGCCCGGTGGTCACCGACGGGGTGAACGCCGCCGTCGGCGCCGACGGGGTCGGCGTGCCCGGACCCGGGTCCACCGGGACCGGCGTGGTGCCGCCACCGGGTGCCGGGCGGAGGGCGCGGAGCCAGCCGCCGGCGGCGGTGGCCTTGGGCAGGGTCCAGGTGGCGGTGCCGCTGGGCCCGGCGGTGGGCTGGGTCTTGGCGGCGTGCTGGGTGGTCTGCCCGCCGCTGATCTCGGCGGTCTCGGTCCAGCCGGTCGGGGCGGTGACCCCGGCCGAGCCGCTGTCCATGCCGATCCCGCCGATGAGCACCGCACCGTCGGTGGTGGTGGTGACGCCGGGCAGGGTGATCTTGGTGGTGGCGTAGGTCTTGTCGACCAGGGTGGTGGCCGCGGTGTCGAAGACGGTGCCGGTGTCCACGCCGGAGTAGGCGGTGGTCAGCGCGCCCCACTTCTGGGCCGCCGACAGCTGCCATGCGTAGTTCGCCGGCTCGGCCGCGGGGTCGGTGACCACGTGGGAGTAGACGAACAGCCGGGCGCCGCCGATGGAGACCGGTGCGGTGAGCGCCGAGGTCCAGCCGGTGGGCACGGTGCTCAGGGTGGGTGCGTTGTCGGCGGTGATCTGGGTGATCAGCACGTCCCCGGCGCTCAGGCCGGCCGGGCGGGCGATGGTGACGCCCTGGACGGCGGTGGCCGAGACCGCGGTGGTCGACGCCCCGGTGGTGATCCCGGCGCCGGCCGGCGGGGTGGTGGGCGGCGTGGTCGCGGCGGTGACCGTGACGGTCTGCCGGGCCGGGGTGCTGCTGCCGGTGGCGTTGGTCGCGGTCAGGGTCACCTGATAGGTGCCGGCGGCGGTGTAGGTGTGCGACGGGTGCTGTGCGCTGCTCGTCGTGCCGTCACCGAGGTCCCAGGCCCACGCCGTCGGGTTGCCGGTGGAGGCGTCGGTGAACTGGACCGGCAGCGGTGCCTGCCCGGTGGTCACCGACGGGGTGAACGCCGCCGTCGGCGCCACCGCGGCCGGGGTCGCGGTGATGGTCCCCGTCACCGTGGCGCCCGTGCCCGCGCGGTTGCCGGCGACGAGCGACACGGTGTACGTGCCCGCGGTGCTGTAGGTGTGCGTCGGGTGCTGTTGGTTGGACGAGGTGCCGTCACCGAAGTCCCACGTCCACGAGGTCGGGGACTCCGTGGAGGTGTCGGTGAACTGCACCGGCAGCGGCACCTGGCCGGTGGTGGCCGACGAGGTGAACGACGACGTCGGCGCGGCGACGGGCGCGGCCCCCGCGAGCGGCTTCAGCGCACGGATCCAACCGGCCGCGGCGGTCGCCTTGCTCAGCGTCCAGGAGACGTCGCCGGTCGGGCCGGCGGTGCCGGTCTGGCGGTGCGCCAGCTCGGACACCTGGGCGCCACTGCTCTCCCACGCCTCGGCCCAGCCGGCCGGCGCGGTGACCGCGTTCGCGATGTTGTCCAGACCCAGGCCGCCGATCAGCATCGCGCCGTCGGTGACCGTCGTGGTGCCCGGGACGGTCAGGGTCGTGCTCGCGTAGCTGAGGTCGACCTTGGTGCGGGCGGCCGTGTCGAACGGCGCGGCAGGATCCACCCCCGAGAAGGCGGTCATGCCCGCGCCCCACTTCTGCGCCGCGGACAGCTGCCAGGTGGTGCTCGCCGGCTCGGCCGCCGGGTCGGTGACCACGTGGGAGTAGACGAAGACCCGGGCGGCGCCGGCGCTCAGCGGTGCAGTGAGGACGGCGGTCCACCCGCTCGGCACGGTGGCCATGGTGGGGTTGTTGTCGGCGGTGACCTGTGCGACGAGCACGTCACCGGCCCGGACGCCGGCCGGGTGCGGGATCGTCACCTCGGTCACCGCGGTGAGGCTCAGAGCGGTGCTGGAGGCGCCCGCCGAGATCGCCCCGGAGGGGGTCGGCGCCGCGGTCACGGTCACCGTCTGCGAGAACGGGGCACTGGCGCCCGCGGCGTTGCTCGCCGTGAGGGTCACCGTGTACGTGCCGGGCGCGGTGTAGGTGTGCGTGGGGTTCTGCGTGGTGGACGTCGTGCCGTCGCCGAAGTCCCAGGCCCAGGACTTCGCACCGCCGGTCGAGGTGTCACCGAACTGCACCGGCAGGGGAGCGGTGCCGCTGGCCGGCGACGCGGTGAAGCTCGCCGTGGGGGCCACCACGGGTGCCCCGGTGAGCGGGATGTCGGCGTGCCAGTACCGCTGCGTGGTCTTCTCGCTGGCCAGGACCACCAGGCCGGTGGCGGCGGAGACGCTCTGCTTGGTGGAGGTGACGTCGTTCATCGTGGGGTTGGCCACGTCGCGGATCACCGGGGTGCCGCGGCCGGCGGCGAAGACCGGGTCGGCCATCGAGGCCGTCTTGTCGTAGATCGTCCCCGGCACGCCCGGGTAGGCGCAGGAGCCGCTGGTCGGCGCGGTGGCGAGGACGTGCACGGACTGGTGCTCCTCGTCGAGCATCAGCAGCGGCCGGGTGTGGCAGTCCGCCAGGGTGCCCACGGTCGAGGCGGACCACGAGCCGGTGCCGGGCTTGAAGCTGAGCAGGCGCAGCTGCGGGTCCGTGGGGAGGGATCCCGCGGCGCCGTCCAGGCTGGTCTTCACCACGGCGAAGACCCGGCCGGACGCGTCGGACTGGACCGCCTTGATGTTGAGGTGGTCGTCGGCGGCCTTGTTGCCCCGGATCGCCGAGCTGCCGCGCCAGGTGTCGCGCGCCGCACCGTCGTTGTGGACCGCCCAGTAGACGCTGCCGTCGAGCTGGTTGCTCCAGAGGATGCCGATCTTGTTCGCGCCGAAGGCGACGACGCTGGAGATGTCGTCCTGCGTCACGGCTGCGCCGGGGACCGGCAGCACGAAGGGGGTGCCCCAGGTGGCGTCGCTGCCCACCGTGTTGTTCGCGTAGACCGCGCTGCTGAACCCGCCGGAGTCGTTGGCGGTGACCTTGGTCCAGGTCGCCCAGAGGGTGCCGGTGCTGTCCTTGTCGAGCGTCAGGGACTCGCTCGAGTGGTCGTTGATGGCGACCGGGAACCCGGCGTCGAGCGTGTACGTGCCGCCGGAGGAGCTGTAGCGGTACAGCCGGGCGGGGCTGTTGGACCGTGAGGCGCTGCCGCCGGTGTCGCTGGAGATGGTCACCACGTGCGACGCGACGTACAGGTGGGTGCCGTCCCAGAGCACGTCGGCGAGGGTGTCGCGCCGGTCGTCGACCTGCACGCCGGTGTCGGTCCACTTCTGGGTCGACCGGTCCAGCCGGAAGACGTGCCAGGTCTTGGAGACGGTGTCGAACATGACCCCGTACCAGGAGCCGTGGGCGTGCCAGAGCTTGCTCTGCGGCTTGTCCGAGGTCGGCACGTACGTCGCGCCGCTGTAGGACGGGCCCTGGTGGCCGTGGTCGCCGGTCGCAGCCGAGGCCGCTCCGGCTCCCACGACCGCACCTCCGGCCAGGAGGGTCACGATGACGGTGACGACGAACCTGCGCAGCACACCCACTGTTACTGAACTCCCCGTTCCAGCCGGCCCCGTGCGGGACGTCGTGTGACGTCGCGTCCCCGGATGCCGGATCACGTCGACGCTAGGCGACCGAGAGTCACCGGCTCGTCCCCACGGAGGGTGAGGGGACCCGTTCGTGCAGGTCACGCACCCACTCGGGTGACGGTCAGTGATCGACGACGTCCAGGACGGCCGCGGCGATCGCCTCGTGCCCGAGGTCGTTGGGGTGGAACTGGTCGCGGACGGTGCCGTCGGGCAGCACCGACCCCTCGGGACCGCGGAGCGTCTCGTCGGTGTAGAGCCCGGTCATCGGCACGACGACGCCCTGGTGCTCGGCGCACACCGGCCGCAGCTCGCGGTCGAACGGGGTCGCCTCGTCGATCCCGTTCCACACCCCGACGCAGACCAGCCCGGCCTGCGGGGCGAGCAGGCGCACCTGGTCGAGCAGGTCCGCGTAGTCGGCACCGAACTGCGCCGGCGTGATCGAGACCGAGTCGTTCGCGCCGATCTCGACGAACACCAGGTCGAAGGGTCCCTGCTGCTTCTGCAGCGCCACGGCTGCCTTCGCCGCCCGCAGACCCGGGCGGGCCACCGACACGGCGTCCACCGGCCCACCGGCGCCGAGGGCGGTGGAGATCCGCTCCCGGTAGGTGAGGCTCTCGTCGCTGGCGAAGGAGCCCCACATGAGCGAGTCGCCGACGAAGAGGACCCGCAGCGGCCGGTCGGTCGGCCGGACGACCGGCACGTCGCCCGGCGTCGCGGCGGCGGGCACGGCCGGTGCGGTCGTGGCCGGTGCGGCCGTCGCCGCGGCGGCGGCCGCCACCGGGGCCGCCGGGGTGCGCAGCGCCAGCGGCAGCAGCACCGCGAGGGCGACCAGGCAGCCGACCAGCGCGACCACGGCCCACGTGGGCGGCCGGCTCCCGGGCAACCGGAGCCGCATCAGACGGCCCGCCCGAGGAGGTCGGGACCGGCAACGGTGATCTTCATGGACACCCAATCCGGGGAGAGACGACACGGGACCGTCCGCGCAGGCGGCCGGGAGGCGGAGCGTCCCCGTGGCACGCACCGCCCGGCGATGCTCGCAACGGGCGACGACCCAGGGAAGGCGCGCCTCCCACCAGGGGAGTCCTCTGCGGCCCAAGACCACCCCATGGGAGGACAACCCGGCCGGACGGCGGAGGCCGGGACGCTCCGCGCCCCTATCGTCCGGAACGGTGCGAGGCCCGGCGCGACTGCTCGTCCGCCGGCTGCCATGGGAACGATCGAGGACGTGAGATGGACTTCAAGCAGATGACGCGGGCCCTGCGGCTCGCCTGGTGGTTGCCGGTGCTCGGCCTGGTGCTGGGGGCCGCCGCCGCGTCGGCGGTCACGCTCTCGGCGACCCCGGTGTACACGTCGCACACGCAGCTGTTCGTGTCGACGACGGACTCGTCCTCGACGTCGGACGTGTACCAGGGCAACCAGTTCGCGGAGAAGCGGATCGCCTCGTACGCCGAGCTGCTGACCAGCGACGAGCTGGCCGGCCGGGTCGTCGACCGGCTGCGCCTGGACCTGACGCCCGGGGCGCTGGCCGGCGGGATCGAGGCCACCCCGGTGGCCGGCACGGTCGTGCTGGACGTGAGCGTCACCGACCCCTCTCCCGAGCGCGCCCAGGCGATCGCCCAGGCCGTCGGCCAGGAGTTCATCGACCTCGTGCAGGAGCTCGAGACCCCGGCCGGGTCGACCGTCTCGCCGGTCAAGGTGACCGTGTTCGGGGCCCCTGACCTGCCGGGCTCCCCGAGCGCCCCGCAGCCGCTGGTCAACGCCGCGGTCGGCGCGGTCCTCGGCCTGCTCCTCGGGGCGGGCACCGCTGTCCTGCGCGCACGGCTGGACCGGTCGGTCAAGGAGCCCGAGGACGCCGCGGCGCTCAGCGGCGCCCCGGTGATCGCCGTCGTCCTCAAGGACGAGGAGCTCAAGGACCAGCACCACATCGAGCCGCACAGCAGCTCCCGGGCCGCGGAGGCCTACCGCCAGCTGCAGACCAACCTGCAGTTCCTCGACGTCGACCAGCCGCCGCGGGTGCTGATGGTCTCCAGCTCGGTGGCCGGGGAGGGCAAGACGACCGTCGCGGTGAACCTCGCGATCACCCTGGCCGAGGCCGGTCAGCGCGTGGCGATCGTGGAGGCCGACCTGCGGCGCCCGCGGGTGACCAGCTACCTCGGCCTGGTGGCCGGCGTCGGTCTCACCCACGTGCTCACCGGGCAGGCCGACCTCGACGACGTCCTGCAGCCCTTCGGGGACGGCGCCCTGACCGTCATCGGCGCCGGGCCGGCCGCGCCCAACCCGGCGCAGCTGCTGGCCTCGGCGAGCATGGCCTCGCTGCTGGCGAAGCTGCGGACCGACTACGACTACGTGATCGTCGACGCGCCGCCGCTGCTGCCGGTCGCCGACTCCACCGGCCTGGCCCTGCTGACCGACGGCGTCCTCCTGGTCGTCCGGCACGGCAGCACGACCCAGGACCAGCTGAAGCAGACGCGGGCCACCCTGGAGCGGGTCGGCGCCAAGACCTTCGGCACGGTGCTGAACATCGTCCCGCCCCGGGACGAGATCAGCTCGACCTACGGCTACGACGACGACTACGCCGCGGAGCCCACCGCGGCGCCGGCGGGATGACGGTCCCCAGCCCACGGCAGCAGCCCCTCGGCGCGACGCGCGGGGGGCTGCTGCCGTGACCCGCGCCGATCCCGGCAGCACGCCGGCCGGCCGGCTGCTGTTCGTCTGCACCGGCAACATCTGCCGCTCCGCGGCGGCCGAGCGGCTGGCCCGGCGCGAGCTGGCCGAGCTCCTCGGGGACGCCGCCGACCGGGTGCAGGTGCACAGCGCCGGCACCCGTGCGGTCGTCGGCGCGCCCGTCCACCCGCACAGCGCCGCGGTCGTGCGGCGGCTGGGCGGTCAGGTCGACGGCTACGCGGCCCGGCGGCTGACCCGGCCCATGGTGGCCGAGGCCGACCTGGTGCTGACGATGACCCGCGAGCACCGCCGGCTGGTCCTCGGCGTGGACCCGCGGGCGCTCGCCCGCACCTTCACCCTGGCCGAGGCGGCGGAGCTGGTCGGCCTGCTCGAGGACCCCCCGGCGCCGGACCAGCCGCTGGCCCGGCGGCTGGCCGCGGCCCGGACCCGGCGCCGCAGCGACGAGGCCGACGACGTCCCCGACCCGATCAACGGGTCGCCGGAGGTGCACGAGGACGTCGTCTCGGCCATCGAGCGGTACCTGCACCCGGTGCTGCGGGCCTGGGCGGCCGACGTCGGCGCCCGGCTCCCCTCCGCCGGCTGAGCCGACCGGGCTAGCCTCCGCGCATGCCCTCCCCGTGGGACGACTCGCGCCGGGCGTTCGCCGACGCCGCGGGGTGGTTCGTGCGGACGACGTCGCAGGTCGGCGACCGGTGGCAGCAGCCCGGCCTGGGCGAGTGGGACGTGCGCGCGCTGGTCGGCCACACCAGCCGTTCCCTGCTCACGGTCGAGGCCTACCTGGACCGCCCCGCCGCCGCCGTGGAGGTCCCCTCGGCCGGGGAGTACTTCCGGGTGACCCGGGAGGCCGCCGCCGGCGCTGCCGTCGCGGCGCGCGGACGGGAGGCCGGGGCCGCGCTGGGCGCGGAGCCCGCGCGGGCCGTGGCGGAGATCGCCGGGCGGGTGCTCCCGCTCGTCGACGCCCGGACCGGCAGCGAGCTGCTGACCACCATCGCCGGCGGCATGCGGCTGTCGGACTACCTGCCCACGCGCACCTTCGAGCTGGTCGTCCACACCGCCGACCTGGCCACCGCGCTGGGGGCACCGCTGGACGTCCCCGCGACCGCGGCGGCGCAGGCGCTGCGGCTGGTCGCCGACCTCGCGGTGGCCGACGGCCGGGCCGGTCCGCTGCTGCTCGCCGCCACCGGACGACCGGTCCCCCCGGGCGGGGTGTCGGTCCTCTGAGCGCCGCCGGTCACCCCGGCGCGTGAACCCGCCGGATCCGGGGCGGACGACGTCCTCCGAACGGTGGAGCGGACGCCGTGGAACCGGTTGCAGCCCCTACCGTCCGTAGTGGAGCCGGTCGATCGGTCCGGCCGTACGGAGCTTGCGATCACTGGGAGTGACCTCATGGACGGTGCGATCCACCTGGACGCGGTCGAGGTGCTGGACGCCGTCCGCCGGGACGCGGACCGGGTCGTCCTCTGCCGCTGCGGCGGGTTCGGCCGGGTGCACCACGTGCCGGTGCAGCGGCTCGGCCTGGCCGAGGGGTACGTGCGCGGGAGCTTCACCTGCAGCTGGGACCGCCCCGGCCCGCACACGCCGCTGCTGCCCCCGGGTGGCCGGTCCCCGGTACGTGCCGGCCCGCTGACGGCGGACCGCTGACCGACGCGGATCCGGGCTCCTCGAGGGGCGTCATCCCGACGGGTGACCGCTCCGCCGCGGGCCGACCGTTCGGCCGGTGGGCTGCGTAGGGTCGGTTCCATGGGCTGCTCACCTGCACGTTCCCGCCCATGCGCGGCTGTCCCGGGTCGTCCGGACGGTCGGTGGGACGAGGTCGGGCGGGCATGACGGTCGACCAGACGGCGGCGACCCCGCCCCCGGTCGGCACCCCGGTGCCACCCCCGGCGCGGACCGGCGCGACATCCGGCCTGCTCCGCGCCGGAGCCCGGGGCGCGGCCTGGCTGGGCATGTCCCAGGTGCTGAGCAAGCTGACGGTCGCGCTCACCACGATCGTCCTCGCGCGGCTGCTCGCGCCGGAGGAGTTCGGCCTGGTGGCCCTGTCGCTGGTGCTCATCGTGTACGCCGAGGCCGTGGCCGACGCGGGGGTCGCCCAGGCGCTGATCTACCTGCCGCGCTCGCGGGCGGTGGCCCGCGCCGCGATGCTGTGCTCCCTCGTCGCCGGCCTGCTGCTGGTGACGGTCGTGGTGGCCGGCGCCCCGCTCATCGCCTCCTTCTTCGGCCGGCCGGACATGACCCCGCTGGTCCGGCTGCTGGCCTTCTCGTTGCTGACGGCGTCCCTCGGCGCCGTCCCCGAGGCGCTCCTCCGGCGCGAGCTGCTGTTCCACCGCGTGTCGGTGGCCACCGTGCTCCGGACCCTCGCCACGGGCCTCGTCTCGGTCAGCCTGGCCTTCGCCGGGCACGGCGCGTGGGCCCTGGCCTGGGGGACCGTCGCGGGCAGCGCCACCTACGCCGTCGCCGGCTGGCTGCTGCTGGACGACCGGCCGGACCTCGCCCTCTGGCGCACGACGCGGCAGGACGTGCGCGCGGTCCTCGGCTACGGGCTCCCCGTGGCCGGCAGCTCGCTGCTGGCCCGGCTGATCTTCGACATCGACTACCTGGTGGTCGGCCGGATCGCCGGCGCCGTGGCACTGGGCTACTACACGCTGGCCTTCCGGCTGCCCGAGCTGGTGATCCTCAACGTCTTCTACGTGCTGACCGCCGTGGTCTTCCCGCTCTACAGCCGGATGCGGGACGACCCGGCCCGGCTCCGCGAGGGCTACCTGTTCAGCGTCCGCGTGTTCTCGCTCTACGGCGTGTGCGCCGGCGCCGGGCTCGCGGTGGCGGCCCCCCTGGTCGTCCCGGTCCTCTTCGGCGACCAGTGGGACGCCGCGGTGGTCCCGCTCGTCGCCCTGTCCATCTACACCGCGCTGCGCGCGGTCGGTGGTGGCGGCGCGACCGAGATCTACAAGGCGCTGGGCCGGCCGAGCGTGTCGGTGTACCTCTCGCTCATCCGGCTCGCCGTGCTCGTCCCGGCACTGCTGCTGGCGGCCCGGTGGTGGGGGATGGAGGGCGTGGCCTGGGCCCAGGTGGCCACGTCGTTCGCCTTCGCCCTGCTCATGCAGGGCGTGGCGGCGCACGTCCTGGAGCTGCGCTGGCGGGACATCGCTGCCGCGATCGCCCCCGCGCTCCCCACCGGGGCGGCGATCGTGGTCGTCGGCCTGCTGCTGTCCCGGCTGCCGCTGCCCCCGGCCGCCGCGCTCGCCGTGGTGGTCGCCGGCGGCGCCGCGACCGCGGTGGCCGTCCTCTCCCTGGTGAGCCCGTCCCTGGTGCGCCAGCTCCGCGACGTGGTGGCCCGCCGCCGGACCGCTCCGTCGCCGGAGCCGGCCGCGGCGTCCCGGCCGGAGTAGCACGCACGCACAGGACCCCCGGACGGCGCCGCCGTCCGGGGGTCCCGTCGTTCGTCCGTGGTCCGGCCCCGAGGTCAGCTCCGGGCGGCCCGCTCCTCGGCCCGGCGCAGGACGTGCCACCACAGGTCGACGTCGCGGCTCTCCCGCACGGTCGCGGCGAGCGCCGCCGGGCTGAGCGGTTCGCCGTCCCCGGGCTCGTCGTCCTCGGGGACGAGACGGGCGACGAGGCCGGCCGCCGTCCGGGCCCAGCTGCCGACGACGAGCGCGTCGAGCAGCTCCACCGGGACGCCGCGCCGCTCGAGGTGGGCGGCGAGGACCGCGCGGGCCCAGCCGTCCGGCGCCCCGAGATCGGCGTCGAGGGCCGCGCGCTGGGCGCCGCGGTCGACGGCCGAGCGGCTGGACTCGCTGATGTACTGGAGGAAGAAGACCAGGTCGTGGCCCGGCACGCCGGCCGCGGTCGCGCGTTCCCAGTCGATGACGCGCAGACCGCCCTCGGCGCCGAGGAACAGGTTCGGGTGGCTCAGGTCCCCGTGCTCGAAGACCGCGGGGAGGGCGACGTCGCGCAGCGGCGCGAGGACGGCGTGGGTCCGGGCGACGAGGTCGGCGGTCTCCCCGCCGAGCGGCACCGCCCGGGCGAGGGCGTCCAAGGGCCGGGTGAGGGCCGCGTCGTACCAGTTCCGGTTCTGCTCGGCAGCGGTCATCACCGGCAGACCGTCGATGAAGGCGCTGCCCGCCCGCACGGCCGCGTCCCGGTCCCGCCGGACGGCCGGCGGGTCGAGCTCGACGCCGTCGACGGCGGTCTCGACCAGCAGCACCTGCCGGCCGACGGGAACGGTGCCCAGGACGACCGGGACGGCGGCGCCGGCGCCCGGTGCGAGCTCCGCCACCCGGCGCAGCACGTCGGCCTCGAGGAGCACGCCGAGGTTGTCGCCGGGCCGCCGGGGCAGCTTGGCGACCGCCCGCGGCCGGGGGTCACCGGGGCTGAAGACCAGGGCGACGACGTGGCGCGAGGCGGGGAACCGCGGGGTGAGCAGCGCGGTCTGCATCCGCCGGGGGATCCCGACCGCGGCCAGGCCCAGCTCGTCGTACCGCTCGTGGAGCACCCGCTCGATCAGGTTCACCGCGGCTCCTCGGCGCGCCGGCCGACGACGCTGCCCTCCGGCACGAGGACCGGGACGAGCCCCAGCCGCAGCGCCGCCCGGGCCGCCAGCGACAGCGCCGTCCCGAACCGCCGGCGCCGCGTGCGCAGCAGGACGTCCCGGAGGACGACCCGCGCGTCGAGGGCGATGACCCGGGAGGACGTCGCGATGGTGGGGACGTGCCAGTGGGCCGCGACCTCGGCCAGTCCGGCCCGCCGCAGAGCCCGCTGCCACCCGCGCACCGTCCACGGTGCCCGGGTCGACGGCCGGCCGCGCCGGACCTCCGCGTACAACCAGCCGCCGGGGCGCAGCGCCGCCGCGGCCGGGCGGAGGTCCGCCGGAGCGGGGGAGGCCAGCACGACCAGGTCGCAGGTCCCGGCGAGGGCGGCCCATCCCGCCGGGGAGGTCACGGTGTGGACCGTCGGGGCGATCAACGGCAGGCCGGACACCAGGTCGTCGTCCAGGGCGCCGGCGCAGGCGATCACCTGCGGTTCGCACTCCGGGAGCAGGAACCGCCAGTCCAGCCGGTGCCAGGCGCGCAGCGGCGTCTCACCGGTGGGCGACGGCGTTTCGGCCGTGGCGGTGCGGGCTCCGGTCGGAGCGGTCACTGCGATCCGCCGCGGGTCGCCGGCGCCGGCCCGGGGCCGGTGAGCGCGTCCCAGATCGCGGCGAGCGCCCGGCTCCGGACCTGGTCCGCCGGCCGGGTCGCGTCCAGCACGGCGCTGTGGCGGAAGGCCGGGGCCAGGGCGAGGTAGTCGTGCCGCCGGGCCTCCAGGACCTCGACGGAGTGCTCGCCCTTGCGGGCGAACATCACCTCGCCGGGCGCGTCCAGCACCAGCGCGAGGTCCGGCTGGGGGCCCAGCCGCAGGGCCAGCGCGGACACGATCCGGCCGCCGCGTCCCGGCGTGGGGGCGCCCGGGAGCAGCGCGTCCTGCGGAGCGCGGTCGAGGAGCACCAGGCGCCGGCGCCGCCGGTGCAGGTGGGCGGTGGCGCTGGCGCGCAGCGCCCGGCCGATCCGGGTGGCCACCCGGGCCGCGGGCAGGTGCCGGAGGCGGGCGTCCCAGGGGCTCTCCTGCCACAGGCCCATGTAGACGGTCTCGGCGGGTGTGGGGAAGGTGCCGCGGACGGCGTCGGTCAGCGTGCTCTTCCCCGCCCCGTCCGGGCCGACGACGGCGACGACGAGACCCGCCGGGTGGCCCGGTGCCGCGACGGCGAGCCGGCGGGCCAGCCGTCGGGCGGCGTACCGGGCGGCGACGGGTGCGGGGGACCGCCGCACCCAGTTCCGGAACAGCTGCTGACCGGCGGCCACCCCGTCGCCGTCGACGGCCGCCAGGACCAGTGCGGCGGACCCGGGCCCGGCCACCTCGTCCAGGGCGCGGGCGACGGGCGCGTCCAGCCGTGCGTGCCCGGCGGCGGCCCGGGCGAGGTCCCGGCGGGCCGGGGCGATGTGCCCCTTGTCCAGCAGCAGGTGCAGGAGGAGCAGCCACGCCTCGTCGACCGGCGCCAGCCGCCAGAGGGAGCCCTCGCGCCGGCGGCGGCTCAAGCAGCCGGCCGCCAGCGGCGAGTGCAGCTGCTGGTGGCGGCCGAAGGCGACGACCGTCACGACGTCGAGCTTGATCCACAGGTCGGCGGCCGGGTCGTAGGCGAAGTAGAAGCGGTGGCTGCCGTGACCGCGGACCCCGAGCCGGCGCAGGCCCGCGGGCGCGAGCAGGCCGTCGAGGAGCGGCAGGCTCCCGGCGTCGACGAGCAGGTCCACGTCACCCGTGGGCCGGGCCAGGTCGTCCGTTCCGCGCACCAGGGCCCAGGCGACCCCGCCGTGGTCCAGTGCCCGGAAGGCGCGGGCCAGCACGGGGTGCGGCTCGGGACGATCGGGCGCCGTCGGCCCGCCGGGGGCGACGGCGTTCCGCACCATGTCTGTCATCGGTCCTCCGATCCGCGCCGCGGACCGACGGCAGGAGCCGCGCAGGCGGCGGCGGCAGTGGTCACTCACCGTGACCGGACTGGTCCATTCCGAACACTAACCGGGCCGGGGGCCCCGCCCCGGTGCGCCGGGGCGGGGCTCAGCCCAAAGGGGGAGGTGCTGGTCCGCGCTACCGCGCGAGGCCGGCCGCCGCCCGGACCCACCGGCGTGCGGGCCCTGAGCCGACGAGCCCGAGGACCGCCGGGAGGACCGTGCCCGGCACCACCTCGCGCGCCGGCAGGTAGGACGACGCGGGCCGCCCGTAGTCGGTGTGCCGGGACAGCCCGCGCCACCACAGCGTGCTCAGCCGCGCGGTGGTCAGCGCCGGGCGCAGGACGCCGGGCACACCGGCCAGGGCGCCGGCCGCGTGCTGCGGGAGGAGCTGCCGCTCGGCCCGGACCGCACCGGTGACGTCCCCGGTCAGCGAGCCGCCGTCGTAGGCCCGGGCAGTGACCGGCGAGTCGTAGGTCCACAGCCGCCCACGCGCGCCCGGGGCGGCCGCCAGGGTCAGCCAGAGGGCGTAGTCCTCCACCTGGCGGGTGCGGGGGAAGCCGCCGACCTCCAGCGCCGCGGCGCGGCGGATGAGCGTCGAGGAGGTGATGAACCGGTTGCGCAGCCACAGCTGCAGCACGTCGACCGGCCGGTCGCCCAGCAGCCCGCCGGCGGCCGCCCCCGACCCC
The DNA here is from genome assembly GCF_041028325.1 of Modestobacter sp. I12A-02662. Classification (NCBI taxonomy): domain Bacteria; kingdom Bacillati; phylum Actinomycetota; class Actinomycetes; order Geodermatophilales; family Geodermatophilaceae; genus Modestobacter; species Modestobacter sp. I12A-02662. Next base: position 75,390 of record NZ_JABGDE010000002.1, read on the forward strand.
GTCGCCGGCACCTCGCCGAAGCCGTGCAGCCAGGCGCCGGGGTGGGTGGCGTCGGCCTGCTCGAAGAGCCGGTAGGCCCCGGGGAGGAGCCGGTCGTCGGCGTCCAGCATGTGCACCCAGGGTGCCTGCGCGGCCTCCAGCAGCTCCTGCCGGGCGTGGCCGACCCCGCGGTTCTCCGGGCCGACGAGGACCTCGGCGCCGGCCGCCCGGGCCGCGTCGACGGTCCGGTCGGAGCTGCCGTCGTCGTACACCAGGACCCGCTGCGGCGGCACCGGCTGGGCGAGCGCCGACGCCACGGCGGTGCCGATGCCGGCCTCCGCGTTGTACGCCGGGATCAGGACGTCCCAGGTCAGGCTCATCGGGACAGGACCTCCGGTCGGCGAGCGGGGACGGACGGCGTCGGCGTGCCCGGCGCGGGGGTCGCCGCGCCGTCCGGGGCGGAGGCCTCCTCGTCGCCGGCCGGCGTGTGCAGGGCGGCGAGGAGGACCAGCAGCGCGGTCGCGCAGCACGGGTAGACCAGGACCGGGTCGGAGATCCCGGTCAGGACGGCGTAGGCGACCAGGATCCGGGCGACGTGCGAGCGGGCCGACCGGATCAGCAGGACCAGCCCGACCGCGGCCAGGGCGGCGCCGACCCGGCCCACCTCGAGCCAGATCTGGATGTAGGTGCTGTGGGCGCCCAGGTTGTCGGTGAGCACCTCCCGGGTCTGACCCCAGCCGATGCCGAAGAACTCGTGCCCGCGCGTCGCCGCCAGGGCGTCGGCCCACTGCCCGAAGCGCCAGCCCGACGCGTTGCTGCCGGACAGCCCGCCGGTCTGGCTGATGACCTCGAACCGGGTGATGATCGTCTCGCCGACGAAGGGCAGCGCCAGGACCGCGGGCACCAGGAGCAGGAAGAACCGCCGGGCGCGCAGCCACAGGGCGGGCACCATCAGCAGCGCGAACACCAGCAGCGCGGCCCGGCTGCCGGTGAGCACGAGGGCGAGCAGCAGGCACACCGCCGACGCGGCGCGCCATGCGGTGAACCGCCGGGTGTAGAGCTGGTACAGCAGCACCAGGCTCACCGTGTAGGCGGCGAAGTTCGGGTGGCCGAACAGCCCGCCGTAGCGCAGGCCGACGCCCTCACCCCAGGTCTGGTAGGGGTCCGGGAAGCCGGTCAGCGGCTGTGCCAGCAGGACGAGCGCGCCCAGCGTCACCGCCGCCTCCAGCCCGGCCGCGGCCGTGCGGCGGGCGTGCGGCCCGGCGTTGGCGACGACGACGGCGGTGACCGCGAGGGACGCGAACCGGACGATCCCGGCGGCGCCGGCGCCCCCGTTGGCCACCGCGGCGACGGTGGCGGCGAGTGCGAGGGCGATCGGCCACGCCGCGACCGGGGGCACCTGCCAGGTGCGGCCGAGCAGCCAGGCGACGGCCAGCGCCGATCCGTACAGCACCGCGACGTTGTCCAGCGTCATCGGGCCGACCTCGAACTCCGACAGGTACATCGGGCCGGCGATCAGGAAGGCGATGCCGGTGGCCAGCGGCCAGCGCACGCTGACCGCCAGCACGCCCAGGCCGAGCGCGCCGACCGCGGTCAGCAGCGGGCTGGTCAGCGCGCCCGCCACGACGGCGATGACGACGACCCCGGGGACCAGCGGCCAGAGCGCCCCGATCCGCGGGCGGGCCTCCGCCGGAGCGGTCACCGCCAGACCCGGGTCAGCACCAGCACGAGCGCGAGCAGCGCCAGGGGGCTCTCCACCAGGTAGCGCCGGCCCAGCCGCCGCGGCTCGTGCAGCAGCCGGTACGCCCACTCCAGTCCGCTCTTCCCGACCCACTCGGGCGCCGCGGGCATGTCGTCGGTCGCCATCTCCACGGCACCGCCGACACCGACGACCAGGCCGCGGGACAGGTGACCGGCCAGCACGTTGCCCAGCACCTCGCCCTTGGGGGCGCCCAGGGCGATGAGGACGACGTCGCACTCCAGCCGGTCGATCTCGGCGGCGATCTCCTCGACGTCCCAGGTGCGCGCGTCACCGTGCCGGCCGTAGGCCAGCGTCACGCCGTTGCGGGTCAGCATCCGGCCGAAGGTGGCGGCCACGTCGGGGCGGGAGCCCAGCAGCGCGACCCGGCGACCGTCGTGCCGCCGGTCCCGCAGGAGGGCGTCGACGACCTGCCGGCCGGTGACCCGCTCGCAGTGCTCGCCGGTCTGCCCGGCCAGCACGGCCAGCGGCCAGCCGTCGGCGGTGATCAGGTCGGCCCGCAGGGCGGCCTCGACCGCGACGTCGGAGGTGACGATCTGGTGCACGTGCTGCAGGTTGACCGTCTGCACGCGCACCGGCCGGTACTCGAACGGCGTGGCGAAGACGTCGTCCAGCGTGCGGGCCAGGCGTCCCTCCTCCTGGCACGCGCGCCAGAACGCGGCGACCCGGGTCTGCGGGAGGGAGGTCGACAGGGTCAGCATGGGGTGTCTCCTGGGGTGTGCAGGACGCGGGCCGGGTTGCCGGCGGCGGTGGCCGCCGGTGGGACGTCGCGGAGCAGCACGCTCCCCGCGCCGATGCGGGCGTGTGCGCCGATCTCGATGGGGCCGAGCAGGACGCTGTTGGGTCCGACGTCGACGCCGGAGCCGAGGACCGGGCAGTCGTCGTCGGCGCGGCGGGCGCCCAGGGTCGTGCTGTGCCGGAGGGTGACGGAGTCGCCGATCCGGGTCGCGCGGTTCACCACGAGCCCCATGCCGTGGTGGATCGCCAGGCCCGGGCCCACCTGCGTGGAGACCGGGATGTCGATGCCGAACAGGCGGAGCGCGACGATCCGGTAGAGGAGCAGGACCGGCGCGCTGGCCAGCTTCCGCACCGCGCCGCCCGCGCCCCGGGCGAGCTGGGCGGTGCGGAAGAGGGCGAGGACGACCTGGATGCCGGGGCGTCCGCGGTTCGCCGTCCAGTCCTGCAGGAGGCCGGCGCGGGGTGTCTGGCTCATCTCAGGCCGCCCGGTAGGAGTCGGCGAGCACCCGGGTGACGGACTCCACGCTGCAGTTCTCCCGGACCCAGCCGGCGCCGCGGCCGCCCCAGCGGGCGCGCTCGTCGGGCTCGCCGAGGAGCGCGACCAGCCGGGCCGCGAGGTGGGCCGGGTCGCCGTCGGTGAGGGCCACCCCCTGCGCCTCGCCGAGCTGGTCGATCTCCCCGACGGGGGTGGTGACGACGGGGACGCCGAGCCCGAGGCTCTCCAGCACGAACATCGGCAGCGCCTCGTCCCGCGACGGCAGGCAGGCGACCCGGGCCGCCTTGAGCACGCCGAGCAGCTCGGTGCGGGGCAGCGCCCCGAGGTAGGTCATGCCCTCGGGCAGGTCGGTCACCGGGACGTCGCCGGGCGGGCCGCACAGCACGCACGTGGCCTCCGGGTGCGCGCGACGGACCTCGGGCCATGCGGCGACGAGGCGGTCGACGCCCTTGCGCCGGCCCACCTCACCGCCGAAGACGACGTCCGCGGCGCGCGAGCTGGCCGGGACCCCGGCCAGCTCACGCAGGTCCAGCGGGTTGAGCACCGGGCGCACCGGCGTCGCCGGGGACAGCTCCGCGACCCGGGCCGCCGCGTGCGGGCCGAGCGGGAACACCGTGCGGCAGCCGGCGAGCACGCCCCGCACCAGGCGCGGGTGGCGCCGGGAGAAGACGATGAACTGCGCGCCGTGCAGGGTCGCGGCCGTCCCGATGCCCAGCAGCCGGGCGACCACCAGCACCGCGCCCTCGCGGACGAAGGAGCCGCCCTCGCTCAGGTGCGCGTGCACCCAGTCGGGCCGGGCGGCGCGGGGACCGAAGGCCAGCCGGCCGAGCAGGCGGGCCGTCGGGAGGAGCCCGCGGGTGCGGGACGCCGGGCTCCAGGTGGTCGCGGACGAGCTCCGGACGTCGGTGCCGGGGGCACCGCAGAGCAGGCCGATGACCGACGCCATCCCACCCGTGCTGTCCACGTCGGGACCCACGTGCAGGACGTGCAATGGTCGGTTGTTCACCTGGTGTTCCCCCGTAGTCGATCAGTTCGTCCACAGGAAGCTAGGAACGGTGGTGACCCTGTGTCGCCTGCTGACCACCACGACGGGTGAGCGGGCCGGGGGTGATTCCCCCGTTCGGGGCGATCGGCCGGGCCGGGGGACGGTCGGGGAAGCGGTCGGCGGCGCCCGGGCGAGCGGCGCGGGTGACCTGCGGCCGGGCTAACCTGGGGTGCGGCCCCCGCGCGCACCCGGCGCGTCGTGCGCGGCCACCGATCCGGGAGTGGACCTCAACCGTGAGCTTGCGCGGCGTGCTCGACGTCGTCCTGACCGACCCCGGCCTGACCGCGGTGGTGGACAAGGCCGGCTCCGCCGAGCTGGCGGTCACCGCACCTCCGCCGGTGCAGCCGCTGGTCGCCGCCGCCCTCGCCGCCGACCGGCCGGGTGCCGGGGTGCCGGTCCTCGTGGTGACGGCGGGGGAGCGGGACGCCGACGCGCTGGCCACCCTGCTGCGCTGCTTCGTCCCCGGCAAGCGGGTCGAGGTGTTCCCGGCCTGGGAGACGCTGCCGCACGAGCGGCTCAGCCCCCGCGCGGACACCGTCGGCCGCCGGCTCGCCGTGCTGCGCGACCTGGCGCACCCGGCCGAGGGCGCCGGGATCGACGTGCTGGTGGCGCCGGTGCGCAGCGTGCTGCAGCCGTTGTCGCCGGGCCTGGGTGAGCTGACGCCGGTGGAGCTGGCGCCGGGGCAGGAGGCGGACCTCGAGGACGTCGCGCGGGCGCTGGTCGACGCCGCCTACACCCGGGTCGAGCTGGTCGAGAAGCGCGGGGAGTTCGCCGTCCGCGGTGGCCTGCTCGACGTCTTCCCGCCCACCGAGCCGCACCCGGTGCGCGTGGAGTTCTGGGGCGACGAGGTCGACGAGCTGCGGTACTTCTCCGCCGCCGACCAGCGCTCGCTCGACGAGCGACCCGAGCGGCTGTGGGCACCGCCCTGCCGGGAGCTGCTGCTCAGCGGGGAGGTGCGCGCCCGCGCCGCCCAGCTCGCCGTCGACCACCCGGAGCTGGCGGAGGTGGCCGGCAAGCTCGCCGAGGGCATCGCCGTGGAGGGCATGGAGTCGCTGATCCCCGCGCTCATCGGCGGGCAGCAGATGGAGCTGCTCACCGACCTGGTGCCGCGGGGCACGCACGTGCTGGTCTGCGACCCGGAGCGGGTGCGCAGCCGGGCCGCGGACCTGGTGCGCACCGCGGAGGAGTTCCTCGCGGCGTCGTGGTCGACGGCCGCCGAGGCCGGGCAGGCCCCGATCGACCTGGGAGCGTCGTCCTTCCGCGCGCTCGAGGACGTCGAGTCCACCGCCCGCGGCCGCGGGCTGCCCTGGTGGACGACCGGCGCCTTCACCCTCGCCGTCGAGGACGACGCCGAGCACGTGACCCTGGACGCCACCGGCGTCGAGCGCTTCCACGGTGACCAGGGGCGGGCCTTCGACCAGTTCCGCGGCTGGGGCCGGGACGGCTGGCGGGTCGTGCTCACCTTCGCCGGCCCCGGTCCCGCCCAGCGCGCCGCCGACCAGCTCGCCGAGGCCGACCTCGGCGCCCGCCTGGTGCCCGGCGTGGAGTCCGCGCCGGAGGCCGGGCCGGTGCTGGTGACCCAGGGCGCCCTGGAGGAGGGGTTCGCCTTCCCCGGCGTCGGGCTGGCGCTGGTCACCGAGCACGACCTCACCGGCCAGCGCGGCACCAGCATGCGCGACGCGACCAAGATGCCGGCCCGCCGCCGCAACGCCGTCGACCTGGTGCAGCTGCAGCCCGGCGACCTGGTGGTGCACGAGCAGCACGGCATCGGCCGGTACGTGGAGATGGTCAGCCGCACCGTGAACGGCGGCCAGCGCGACTACCTGATCGTCGAGTACGCGCCGTCCAAGCGGAACCAGCCGGCGGACCGGCTGTTCGTGCCCACCGACTCCCTCGACCAGCTCACCCGCTACGTCGGCGGCGAGGCGCCGGCGCTGTCCAAGCTCGGCGGCGCGGACTGGACCAAGACCAAGAACCAGGCGCGCAAGGCGGTCAAGCAGATCGCCGCCGAGCTGATCCGGCTGTACTCGGCCCGGATGGCGAGCAGGGGGCACGCGTTCGGGCCGGACACCGTCTGGCAGCGCGAGCTGGAGGACGCCTTCCCGTTCCACGAGACGCCGGACCAGCTGGCCGCGATCGACGAGGTCAAGGCCGACATGTCCCAGCCGGTGCCGATGGACCGGATCATCTGCGGCGACGTCGGCTACGGGAAGACGGAGATCGCGATCCGAGCCGCGTTCAAGGCGGTGCAGGACGGCAAGCAGGTCGCCGTCCTGGTGCCGACGACGCTGCTGGCCAACCAGCACTTCAAGACCTTCTCCGAGCGGATGGCGCAGTTCCCGGTCACCGTGGCGGTGCTCTCCCGGTTCCAGTCGGCGGGCGAGAGCGCCGAGACGCTGCGCAAGCTGGCCGACGGCGAGATCGACGTCCTGGTCGGCACCCACCGGCTGCTGCAGCCGACCACCCGGTTCAAGGACCTGGGGCTGGTGATCGTCGACGAGGAGCAGCGCTTCGGCGTCGAGCACAAGGAGTACCTGAAGACGATGCGTACGGCGGTGGACGTGCTGTCGATGTCGGCCACCCCGATCCCGCGCACGCTGGAGATGAGCCTCACCGGCATCCGGGAGATGTCGACGATCCTCACGCCCCCGGAGGAGCGGCACCCGGTGCTGACCTACGTGGGCGCCTGGGACGACAAGCAGATGGCCGCCGCGATCCGCCGCGAGCTGCTGCGCGACGGCCAGGTGTTCGTGATCCACAACCGGGTTCAGTCGATCGACAAGGCGGCGGCGAAGATCCGCAACCTGGTGCCCGAGGCCCGGGTGGCGGTGGGCCACGGGCAGATGAGGGAGCACGAGCTCGAGCGGATCATGGTCGGCTTCTGGGAGAAGGAGTACGACGTCCTGGTCGCCACCACGATCGTCGAGTCCGGCCTGGACATCCCGAACGCCAACACCCTGATCGTCGACCGGGCCGACACCTTCGGGCTCTCCCAGCTGCACCAGATCCGCGGCCGGGTCGGCCGTGGCCGGGAGCGCGCCTACGCCTACTTCACCTACGACCCGTCGCGGCCGCTGACCGAGACCTCGGTCGACCGGCTCACCACGATCGCGCACAACACCGACCTCGGCGCGGGCATGGCCGTGGCGATGAAGGACCTGGAGATCCGCGGCTCGGGCAACCTGCTCGGCGGCGAGCAGTCCGGGCACATCGCCGGGGTCGGCTTCGACCTCTACGTGCGCCTGGTCGGCGAGGCGGTCACCGACTACCGGGCGCAGCTGTCCGGCGAGGAGGCCCCCGCCGAGCCGGTCGAGGTGCGGGTGGACCTGCCGGTCGACGCGCACCTGCCGCACGACTACGTGCCGGGGGAGCGGCTGCGGATGGAGGCCTACCGCAAGGTGGCCTCCGTGCAGGACGAGGACCAGGGGCAGGCCGTCCTCGACGAGCTGACCGACCGCTACGGAGCCCCGCCGGCGCCGGTGCTCAACCTGCTCGCGGTCGCCCGGTTCCGGGTGGCGATGCGCCGGCTCGGGGTCACCGAGGTGTCGATGCAGGGCAGGGCGGTCCGGGTGAGCCCGGTCGAGCTGCGCGAGTCCCAGCAGATGAAGCTCGACCGGCTGGCGGACGGCGCGACCTACAAGCCCGCGGTGCGCACGGTGTCGCTCAAGGTGCCGGTGGGCCCCGACCGGCGGACGCCGCTGCGGGACGTCGCCCTGCTGGAGAAGCTGCACGCGCTGCTGTCCGCGGTGCTCGAGCAACCGCTGGCCGCCGCCTCCTGACCCCATTCTCGATCAGGTGACCTGATCACCGCGCGGGCCGCAGGGGAGACTGACCGGGTGCCCGTCGCGCTCCTCGTCACCGTCAGCCCCCGGCTCCCCGGCCTCCTCGCGCCCGCCGGCTGGCGCGCGGTCGCCGACGCCCCGCTGGTCCTCGCCCTGCCGGGTGCCGCGCGCGCCGCGGCCGCGCTGCGGGAGGCGGGTGCGCCGGTCACCGACGTCGCCGACCCCGCGGAGGCGGCCGCGGCCGCCGCGCCGGTGCCGGAGGCGGTGCTGCTGGCCACCGCCGAGGAGGCCGCCGGCCTCGCCGACGTGCCCCGGGTGGACGGCGCCCCCGAGCCGCCCGGCGCCCGGCTGCTCGACGTCGTGGCCGTGATGGACCGGCTGCGCTCACCCGGCGGCTGCCCCTGGGACGCCGAGCAGACCCACTCCTCGCTGCGCGGCTACCTGCTGGAGGAGGCGCACGAGGCCTACGACGCGATCGTCGACGAGGACCCGGTGGCGATGCGCGAGGAGCTCGGCGACGTCCTGCTGCAAGTGGTCTTCCACGCCTGCGTCGCCGCCGAGGCCGCGCCCGGCGTGGGCTTCGACGTCGACGACGTGGCCGGGGACCTGGTCGACAAGCTGGTCCGCCGGCACCCGCACGTCTTCGGCGAGGCCGGCCCGCGGGACGTGGCGCAGGTCGAGGCGGGCTGGGAGGAGATCAAGAAGGCCGAGAAGCAGCGCCGGTCGCCGACCGAGGGCGTCTCCCGGTCGCAGCCGGCCGCGTCCTGGGGCGCGGCGCTCGCCCGCCGGGCGGCGCGCGCCGGGTTGCCCACGCCGCCGCCCGGGGAGCTGGCCGTCGACAGCCCGGAGGCGCTCGGTGAGCGGTTGCTCGGCGTCGTCGTCGCGGCCGAGCAGCGCGGCTGGGACGTCGAGGACGCGCTGCGCGAGGCCGTGCGGCGCTACGCCGGGGAGCTGGACGCCGCCGCGCACGCCCGGGGTCCTCGCTGACTCAGTCCCGGGTGGCGTGCGGGTCGGAGCCCAGCAGCTGCGGCAGCCAGAACAGGACGGCGGCCGACAGCGCCGTCGCCGTCGCGAAGCCGCCCACCCCGGTGCCGTCGACGTAGGCCCACAGCAGCCCGAAGACCGGGGCGAGGAACGGCAGGACGCCGTCGGCGCGGACCTGGTGGCGCAGGCCGACCTCGGCCGCCGCGGGGTCGACCGGCGCCTGGCGCACCTCGCCGGCCGGCTCCTCCCGGCGCACCCGCCCGGACGGCCACACCTCCGCGCCGTCGAGCACCGGCAGCACCAGCCGGTCGCGGGCGGGGTCGCCGCGCAGCTCCACCACCGTGCCGGGTGCGAGCCGGTCCACCTCGGGCGCCCAGTACACCGGCAGCCGGCGCGGGCCGGCGGGGGTGGCCAGCTCCAGCCAGCTGCGCACCAGCAGACCGCGCCGCACGACGACGTGCGTGGCCGTCGCCCGGGTCGCCGGCCGGCGCCGGAGCCGGGGCCGGCCGGCCAGCCGGGCCAGCGTGGCGCCGGCGACCACGAGCAGCACGAGCAGCACCGCGACCAGCCCGAAGACGACGTCCGCAACGGCGGCGGAGGCGGCGTCGCCGTCCGCGTGGACCGTCGTCGTCCCGCCCGGCGCGGCACCCGGGTCGTACCGCACCGTCACCTGCGCGCCGACCGGGACGGCCAGGTCACCGGGCAGCTCCAGCCGCCCGGTGCGCTCGCGCCCCGCTCCGTCGGCGAAGGAGACGGTCAGGCCGCGGCCGTCCGGTGGGCCGCCCACCTCGGTGACCGTCGCGGAGGCGGTGGCCGACGCGGCGGCCAGCGGGGCCCGCAGCGCGGGCAGCCGGGTGCCCAGCACACCCAGCGCGACCAGCCCCACCACCAGCACCGGGACCAGCCCCAGCAGCAGCTGGCGGACGGCCCGGCGGTGCGGGCGGGGTGCGGTCGGCGTCGTCATCGCGGGTCATCGTCCCAGGCCCGCGCGGGGGTACCGGACGACGCGCGACCGGGGTGCGGTGCGGGGGTCCCGGTCGGCCCGCCGGGCTGACTAGGCTGCTCGCCGTGGCCAGCATCGATGCAGTAGGTGCCCGGGAGATCCTCGACTCGCGCGGCAACCCCACCGTGGAGGTCGAGGTCGCCCTCGACGACGGCACGATCACCCGCGCGGCGGTCCCCAGCGGCGCCTCCACCGGCGCCTTCGAGGCCGTGGAGCTGCGCGACGGCGGCGAGCGCTACGGCGGGAAGGGGGTGACCCAGGCCGTCGACGGCGTCCTGGACGTCATCGGCCCCGAGCTCGTCGGGTACGACGCCGCCGAGCAGCGGCTGGTCGACCAGCGGCTGATCGACCTCGACGGCACCCCGGACAAGTCCCGGCTCGGCGCGAACGCGATCCTGGGGGTGAGCCTGGCCGTGGCCAAGGCCGCCGCCGAGTCCGCCGGACTGCCGCTGTTCCGCTACGTCGGCGGCCCGTCGGCCCACCTGCTGCCGGTGCCGATGATGAACATCCTCAACGGCGGCGCCCACGCCGACAGCAACGTCGACGTGCAGGAGTTCATGATCGCGCCGATCGGCGCGGCCAGCTTCGCCGAGGCGCTGGCGGTCGGCGCGGAGACCTACCACGCGCTGAAGTCCGTGCTGAAGAAGCGCGGGCTGGCCACCGGGCTGGGCGACGAGGGCGGCTTCGCCCCCTCCCTGCCGAGCAACCGGGACGCGCTCGACCTGATCACCGAGGCGGTCGGGAAGGCCGGGTACACCGTCGGCACCGACATCGCCTTCGCCCTGGACGTCGCGGCCACCGAGTTCCACAGCGAGGCGGGCTACGCGTTCGAGGGCAAGACCCTCAGCTCCGCCGACCTGACCGAGTACTACCGCGGCCTGGTCGACGCCTACCCGATCGTCTCGATCGAGGACCCGCTCTCGGAGGAGGACTGGGACGGCTGGGTGGCGCTCACCGAGGCCCTCGGGGACCGGGTGCAGATCGTCGGCGACGACCTGTTCGTCACCAACCCGACCCGGCTGGCCGACGGCATCGAGCGCGGCGCGGCCAACGCGCTGCTGGTCAAGGTCAACCAGATCGGCACGCTGACCGAGACCCTGGACGCGGTCAACCTGGCCCACCGCAGCGGCTACCGCTCGATGATGAGCCACCGCTCGGGCGAGACCGAGGACACCACGATCGCCGACCTCGCCGTCGCCACCGACTGCGGGCAGATCAAGACCGGTGCCCCGGCCCGCAGCGAGCGGGTGGCCAAGTACAACCAGCTGCTGCGGATCGAGGAGGAGCTGGACGACGCCGCGCGCTACGCCGGCGCCGCCGCCTTCCCGCGCCTCGCCCGCGGCTGACCGGCGTCGCATGAGCACCGCCCGCACCCGCCGCGGCCGGTCCGGTGGCCCACGCCGCCGGACCACCTCGCGGCCGGTGCGGGCGGGCGCGCGTGCCGCGGCCGACAGCCGGCCGGGCCGGCGCACCACCCGCAGCGCGTCCCGGTCCACCGCGACGAAGCGGGGTCCCCGGTTCAGCGGGCGGGCGGTGGTCCTCGGCGTGCTGGTGCTGCTGCTCGCGCTGACCCTGGCCGGCCCGGTGCGGCAGTACGTCGCCGGCCGGCAGGAGCTGGCCGAGCTCGCCGCCGAGCGGGAGGACCTGTCACGCCGAGCGGCCGAGCTGCAGGCCCAGCTGGACCGGCAGTCCGACCCCGCCTACGTCGCCCAGCGGGCTCGTGAGCGGCTCACCTACGTGCTGCCCGGGGACCGGCTGGTCGTCGTCGGCGACGCCGGCGACCCGGGCGACACCGCCGACCCCCCGCCCGGCGAGGGTGCTGCCGACGCGGAGGTCCCCTGGTACGAGGGGCTGCTCGGCTCGCTGGCCGCGGCCGACGGCTGACGACCCCCGGCGTCGGGCGGGGGAGCGGCTCCCGCAGACTCGACGGGTGGACAACCCGGTCGACCCCGTCGTCACCCCGCTCTCACCGCCGGTGACCCCGGAGGAGCGCGCGGTCGTGGCGCGCCAGCTCGGCCGTCCGCCCCGGGCCCTCGTCGGGGTCGCGCACCGCTGCCCGTGCGGCCAGCCGGACGTGGTGGAGACCTCCCCGCGGCTCGAGGACGGCACGCCGTTCCCGACGCTGTACTACCTGACCTGCCCCCGGGCGTCGGCGGCCGCGAGCCGGCTGGAGTCCGGCGGCCGGATGAAGGAGTGGCAGGCCGAGCTGGGGACCGACCCCGAGCTCGCGGCGGCCTACCGGGCCGCCCACGAGTCCTACCTCGCCACCCGCGACGACCGCGGGGTCCTGCCGACCCGCACCACCGCCGGCGGGATGCCCGACCGGGTCAAGTGCCTGCACGCGCTGGCGGGGCACGCCCTGGCCGCCGGCCCCGGCGTGAACCCGATCGGCGACCGCGCGGTCGCCGGGATGGGGGAGTGGTGGGCCGCCGGTCCCTGCGCCCAGCCGTCCCCCGAGGACCCGGAGGACGTCCGATGAGCCGCGTCGCCGCCGTCGACTGCGGCACGAACTCCATCCGCCTGCTGGTCGCCGACGTGCCGCCGGAGGGGCCGCACACCGACCTGCTCCGCCGGATGGAGGTCGTCCGGCTCGGCCAGGGCGTCGACGCCACCGGTCGGCTGGCGCCCGAGGCGATCGAGCGCACCCGGGCCGTGCTCGCGGAGTACGTGCAGCAGGCCCGCGACCTCGGTGCCGAGCGGGTGCGGATGGTCGCCACCAGCGCCACCCGGGACGCCGCCAACCGGGCGGACTTCGAGGAGATGGTGCTGGCCACGCTGGGCGGGCTCCCCGACGTGGTGACCGGCGTGGAGGAGGCCGAGCTGTCCTACCTGGGCGCCACGGCCTCGCTCGCCGCCGCAGCCCGGGCGCACGGCTCGCCGGCGCCGCGGCCGCCGTTCCTGGTGGTCGACATCGGCGGCGGGTCGACGGAGTTCGTGCTCGGCGACGCCGGCGGCGTCCGGGCGGCCTCCTCGGTGGACGTCGGCTGCGTGCGGCTCACCGAGCGCCGGCTGCACGGCGACCCGCCGCTGCCCGCCGAGGTGCGGGCCGCCGAGGCCGACATCCGCGCCGGGCTGGACCTGGTGCGCGCGGTGGTGCCGGTCGAGCAGGCGGCCAGCCTGGTGGGCCTGGCCGGCTCGGTCACGACGGTCGCCGCGATCGCGCTCGAGCTGCCCGCCTACGACCCGGAGGCGATCCACGGGTCGCGGATCCGGGTGGACGCCGTCCGGGCGGTGACCGCCGCCCTGCTGACCGACACCCGCGCGCGGCGCGCGGCGTACGCGGTGATGCACCCCGGCCGGGTCGACGTGATCGGCGCGGGCGCGCTCGTGCTCCGCGAGATCATGGACGGTTTCGGCCTCGACGAGGTCGTCGTGAGCGAGCACGACATCCTCGACGGCATCGCCCTCCGCCTCGCCCGCTGACCGGCGGCCCCCCGAGGGGGCAGGGGGCCTTGATCAGGCGGCGCTGGCGGCGTTGGCGCCCGGCGGGACGTGCCCGGTCAGCTTCGTGTACACCGCCGCGGCGCCGCGGGCGGCGACCAGCCGGCCCGACGCGTACAGCACGCCGGAGACGGCTGCCCAGGCCAGCGCATCGGGCCAGGTGACGCCCGGGGCCGCCGGGTTCTTCGGCGGCGGGTAGCCCCGGACCTTGAGCCACGCCGTGTCCGCGGCCTTCTTGACCACGATCCCGGAGGGGATGGCCATCGCCGGGCCGAGCAGCTTGTAGAGCAGCGGTGCCTTCACCTTCGCCGGCTTGCTCGTGGCCGTCGTGTCCCGCGCCCGCACCGGCTGCCTCGTCGTCCTCGTCCTCGTCGTAGCCATGCCGCGATCATGCCTGCCGCCGGGGGCCCGCGCGGACCGGGTGGGCCGTCGTGGTCTGCTGACCGCCGTGGCACGTGACGCAGACGGCTTCCCGGTCACCCGCAGCGCGGCGGGTGTCGCGCGGGCGGCGCGGGGCACGCGGGAGCTGCCGGTCCTGGACGAGTGGATCTCCGGCTGCCGCGCCTGCCCCCGGCTGGTCGCCTGGCGCGAGGAGGTGGCCCGGGTCAAGCGGGCGTCGTTCCGGTCCGAGGAGTACTGGGGCCGGCCGGTGCCCGGGCTGGGGCCGGCGGACTCCCGCATCGCCGTCGTCGGACTGGCGCCCGCCGCCCACGGCGGGAACCGCACCGGGCGGGTCTTCACCGGCGACCGCAGCGGCGACTGGATCTTCGCCGCGCTGTGGCGGGCCGGCCTGGCCAACCAGCCGACCTCGGTGCGCAAGGACGACGGGCTCGAGCTCACCGACGTGCGGGTCTGCGCCGCGGTGCGGTGCGCGCCGCCGGCGAACGCCCCGACCCCCGAGGAGCGGGACACCTGCTCGCCGTGGCTGGCCCGCGAGCTGTCGCTGCTGCCGCGGCTGCGGGTGGTCGTCGTCCTCGGGGGTTTCGGCTGGACGGCGCTGTGGCCGGTGCTCGGTGCCGCCGGCTACGCGCTGCCGCGCCCCCGGCCCGCGTTCGGGCACGGTGTGGAGGTGACCCTCGCGGGCCCGCGCGGACCGCTGACCCTGCTGGGCAGCTACCACGTCAGCCAGCAGAACACCTTCACCGGCAGGCTCACCGAGCCGATGCTGGACGCCGTGCTGGCCCGGGCGCGCGAGCTGGCCGCCGCCGGCGGCTAGGGTCCGGCCCGGCCCCCGTAGCCCAATCGGCAGAGGCAGGCCCCTTAAAAGGGTCCCAGTGTCGGTTCGAACCCGACCGGGGGCACCCGTCCGGGTGGTGCCGCGACCTGTGGAACTACCCGAGGGCTGCCGGCGTTGGACCAGACAGCGTGGGGTGTACGAGGCTGTACCCCACGGACCGACAAGTCACCTCGAGGAGATGACGATGCCCAGCAGCAACCCCGCCTTCAGCCGTGGGTTCCCGGCGGCGGGCCCCGGCCAGTACGCGAGCTGGGGCCAGGGCCCGCAGCAGACGTACGGCGGGGCGCCCGCCCAGCACGACCCCTACGCCGCGCCGTCGCCGTACGCGGCGACCGGCCGCGCCTACATGACGATGGACGACGTCGTCACCAAGACCGGCGTCACCTTCCTGGTGACCGTGCTGGCCGCCGCCCTGACCTGGGCGCTGCCGGGGAACACCGGCATCGGCCTGGTGTTCCCCGCGGTCATCGCGGCGCTGGTCCTGGGCCTGGTGATCTCGTTCAAGCAGATCGCCAACCCGGCGGCGACGCTGTCCTACGCGGCGCTGCAGGGTGTCGCGGTCGGCGCGCTCAGCGAGCTGTACGCCAACTACTTCGGCGGCAACATCGTCATGCAGGCGGTGATCGGCACCTTCGGTGTGTTCTTCGGGATGCTGGTCGTCTACAAGACCGGCGCCATCCGGGTCACCCCGAAGCTGACCCGCTGGGTCGTCGGCGCGATGTTCGGCGTCCTGACCCTGATGCTGGTCAACCTGGTCGCCTCCTTCTTCACCCCGGGCGGCCTGGGGCTCCGTGACGGCGGCGCGCTGGCCATCGTCTTCAGCCTCGTCGTCATCGGTGTCGCGGCGTTCTCGCTGCTGCTGGACTTCGACATGGCCGACGAGGCGATCCGCCGCGGCGTCGCGCCGAAGTTCGCCTGGTACATCGCCTTCGGCCTGCTGGTCACGGTGGTCTGGCTGTACCTGGAGATCCTGCGGCTGCTGAGCTACTTCCGCGAGTGAGCTCCTGAACGGATGAAGGCCCGGTCCCCCGCGGGGGGCCGGGCCTTCGTCGTTCCGCGGGGTCTGCCCCTCAGGACAGCCGCTCGATGACCATCGCCATGCCCTGGCCGCCGCCCACGCACATCGTCTCCAGGCCGAACTGGCCGTCCCGGGCACGCAGGCCGTTCATCAGGGTGCCGGTGATCCGGGCGCCGGTCATGCCGAACGGGTGGCCCACGGCGATGGCGCCGCCGTGCACGTTCAGCTTGTCGATGTCGACGCCGAGGTCCCGGTAGCTGGGGATCACCTGGGCGGCGAACGCCTCGTTGATCTCCACCAGGTCCATGTCGTCGATCGTCATCCCCGCCCGGGCCAGCGCCTGCTTCGAGGCCTCGACCGGGCCGTAGCCCATGATCTCCGGCGACAGGCCGGTGACCCCGGTGGAGACGATCCGGGCCAGCGGCGCAACGCCGAGCTCCGCCGCCTTGCGGTCGCTCATGACCACCAGGGCCGCGGCACCGTCGTTGAGCGGACAGGCGTTGCCGGCGGTCACCCGTCCGTCGGGCCGGAAGACCGGCTTGAGCCCGGCGATGCCCTCCAGCGTGGTGCCTGACCGCGGGCTGTCGTCCTGGCTGACGACGGTGCCGTCGGGGAGCGTCACCGGGGTGATCTCCCGCTCCCAGAAGCCGTCGGCGTGGGCCTGCTCGGCGAGGTTCTGGCTGCGCACCGCGAACTCGTCCATCTCCTGGCGGGAGACGTCCTTGAGGAGCGCCAAGTTCTCCGCCGTCTGCCCCATGGCGACGTACGCGTCGGGGAGCTCGCCGTCCTCCCGCGGATCGCGCCAGGAGTCGGCGCCGCTCTCGGCGGCCTTGGCGGCCTCGGCCTGGGCGGCGTCGAAGCGCGCGTTCTGCGTGTCCGGGTGGGAGTCGGAGTTGCCCTTCACGAACCGGGACACCATCTCCACCCCGGCGGAGATGAACACGTCGCCCTCGCCGGCCTTGATCGCGTGCATCGCCATCCGGCTGGTCTGCAGCGACGAGGAGCAGTAGCGGGTGATCGTCGTGGCGGGCAGGTGGTCCATCCCGAGCAGGACGGCGACGATGCGGCCCATGTTGTAGCCCTGCTCCCCGCCGGGCAGGCCGCAGCCGAGCATGAGGTCGTCGATGTCGGTCGGGTCGAGCGCGGGCACCTGGTCGAGCGCCGCCCGGACGATCGTCGCGGTCAGGTCGTCGGGTCGCAGGTCCTTCAGGGAGCCCTTGAACGCGCGGCCGATCGGCGAGCGGGCGGCGGCGACGATGACGGCTTCGGGCATGCGGTCCTCCACGGTGAGGGACGCCACCGGCGGGACGGCGGCGGTCGACGGATCGGCTCCGAACCTACCCCCGGGTAGCCGACCCGCCCGCGCACCGCGGCTCAGGTCTCGGCGCCGGCCCGGGCCGCCTGGTCGGCCTGGCTGGGGGTGAGGATCTCCGGCGGACGGCGGCGACGCAGCCGCGCCCACGGCCCCCGCCGCCCGCTCTCCTGGCCGCGCACCTCGGTGGGCTGCACCTCGGTGCCGGTGTGGCCGGCGGCCCGGGCGGCGGCCTTCGCGATCGGCCGCACGGTGTCCCGGCGCAGCCGCAGACCACGGTCGGCGGCGGCCGGCCAGACCCCGATGCTGTCGGCGACCGACGGCAGCATGACCGCGGCCGCGGCGGCGTAGCCGGGGGCCGAGGGGTGGAACTCGTCCGGGCTGAACAGGCCGTGGTCGCTGGCGAAGCTGGGGCCGAGCACCGAGCCCAGCGACACGGTGCGGCCGCCCTCCGCCACGACGGCGATCGTCTGCGCCGCCGCGAGGTTGCGGCTCCAGCGCCGGGCCACCAGGCGCAGTGGCTGGGCGATGGGCCGGATCGTGCCCAGGTCCGGGCAGGTGCCGACGACCACGTGGCAGCCGGCGCCGACCAGCGCGCGGACCGCCTCGGCGAGGTGGCGCACGGAGGTGGCCGGCCGGGTGCGGCTGGTGACGTCGTTCCCGCCGATCATGATCATCACGACGTCCGGCCGTTCCGGGAGCGCCTGCTCGACCTGGGCGGCGAGGTCCTTGGACTGGGCGCCGGAGACCGCCAGCCGGACCAGCCGCACCGGGCGCTCGGCCAGCTCGGCCAGCGCCGCGGCGACGAGCACCCCGGGGGTCTCGTTGGCCGAGTGCACGCCCAGTCCCACGGCGCTGGAGTCGCCCAGCACGGCGAAGACGATCGGCTTGCCGCGGCCCCGGCCGTAGCGGCCGTTGCCGGTGGGCGGGTCGGCCTTCGGGGTGCGGGAGACGACCCGGCGTCGAGCCGACCGGGCCTCGTGCCGCAGCAGGGTCACCAGCCCGGCACCGGCCAGGCCCAGGCCTCCGCCTCCGTAGAAGGCGCCCGCGGCCAGTCGCCGCGCCCTGCTCGCACGCGTCACCCGGCTCGTCCTCCCGCCTCGTCCGCGAACCCACAGCGGAGCCGCTGATCGTCAGGCTAACCACCCCCTAGCGTGGGGCCGTGGCCGCCCGAGCAGACCTCACCCCGACGGACGACGCGCAGCGTCAGCAGCAGATCGTCGACGTCCTCGTCGACGCCTTCGCCGAGCTGATGGCTGCCGACGCCGATGCCTTCCGGAGCAAGTTCCGCAAGATGGCGGCCGACCCGTTCGCCTTCTACCGCGGCTCGGCCTGCCTGTTCTACGCCGATGTGGCGGCAGCGGACGATCCCTGGTCCGACGAGCGGACGTCGCGCGTGTGGATCCAGGGTGACCTGCACGCCGAGAACTTCGGCACCTACATGGACGGGCAGGGGCGCATCGTCTTCGACGTCAACGACTTCGACGAGGCCTACGTCGGGCACGTGAGCTGGGACCTGCGGCGGTTCTGCGCCAGCTTCGCGCTGCTCGCCTGGCGCAAGGCGCTCGGCGACGACGTCATCGGCGACCTGCTGCGGGTGTACCTGGGCAGCTACCTCGAGCAGGTGGACGCGTTCACGCGGTCGGACGAGGACCGTTCCTTCGCCCTCACCCGGGACAACACCGAGGGGGCGGTGCACCAGCTGATCCTGGGGACGACGGCCCGCACCCGGGTGGGTCTGCTGGACCGGCTCACCGTGGTGGAGGGCTACGAGCGTCGTTTCGCCGACCTGCCGCGCAACCGCCGGCTGGCGGACGACGAGCGGGCCGAGGTGCTGCAGGCGCTGGACCGCTGGCGGCACACGGTGTACCCGCCGCGGCGCCAGCGGGACGTGGCCTACGACGTCAAGGACGTCGTCGGCACCGGTGGCTTCGGCATCGGCAGCGCCGGCCTGCCCGCGTACAGCGTGCTGATCGAGGGTTACGACCAGGCGCTGGAGAACGACGTCGTCCTGTCGCTGAAGCAGGGCAACGTCGCCGCGCCCAGCCGGGTGGTCGACGACCCGGAGGTGAGCGGGTACTTCGAGCACCACGGCCACCGGACCGCGGTGAGCCAGCGGGCGCTGCAGGCCAACGCCTCCCAGTTCCTCGGGCACACCGAGATCGACGGGGTCGGGTTCGTGGTGCAGGAGCTCTCGCCCTATGAGCGCGACCTGGACTGGGAGGAGCTGAACGAGCCGGACGAGATCCGCCCGGTGCTGGCCCAGCTCGGCCGGGCGACCGCGAAGCTGCACTGCGTCGGCGACGCGGACAGCGACCACACGCTGGTGCCCTTCCAGACCGAGGAGGCGATCACCGCACTCCTCGGCGCGCGGCGGGAGGAGTTCGTCGAGGACCTGGTGCGGTTCGCGCACTCCTACGCGCGGCGGACCCAGGAGGACCACCGGCTGTTCGTCGACGCCTTCCGGGCCGGTCTGGTCCCCGGGATCAGCTCCAGCGGGGCCCACCCGGTCAGCGGATCGGCAGCTCGATGACCATCCCCCGGTGCGGGCCGACCGGCCGCAGGTCGTACTCGTCGGTGACGATCGTGAAGCCCAGCTTCGCGTAGAAGCCGACCGCCGAGGCGCGCGCGTCGCACCACACCAGGTCTCCGCCGCGCGCGGCCACCCGGGACAGGCCCTCGGCGACCAGCGCTCGGCCGGCGCCGTGCCCGCGCACCCGCGGGTCGGTGGCCATGCCGCGCAGCTGCCACGGCGCCTCGGCCGCGCCCACCCAGGGGCAGTCGCGCGGGTGGAACCGGACCACGCCGACGATCTCGCCGCCGTCGAGGCGCGCGGCCAGGTGCAAGGTGTACCGGGCGTCGTCCTCCTCGATCTCCGCCGCCCGTCCCTCGCGGAGCTCCTGCGCACGCAGCTCGTAGGTGACCGCCGCGTCGACCTGCTCGATGGTGATGGTGCCCGTCTGCAGGGCCCGGCCGGCTTCCGTGCTCACCGGCCCAGTCTCCCCGACCGTGCAGCGTGGCTTCGATCAGGTGACCTGATCCAGCGCTGTCCTCCTGCACCAGCACTGCTGCGGGAGGACAGCCGGTGATCAGGTCACCCGGTGTCCTGGCGATCAGCGGCGCCGGGGGCCCCGCCGGAGGCGCAGGTAGTCGGCCACCACGTACTCGCCGAGCCGCTCGCTGTCGGGCTGGAAGACCCGGCCGCCGGCCCGCTGGGTGATCTCGTGCACGAACTCGACCAGCCCCGGCTCCGGGTCGAGGGCGAACACGTTCAGGACGGCGCCCGAGCGGGCCACCCGCTCCACCTCGGCGACGGTGCGGGCGATCGTCTCCGGCATCGGCGGCCAGCAGAAGTAGGGCGTGCCGTCGTCCTCCAGGTGCGCGGTCGGCTCCCCGTCGGTGACCACCAGCACCACCGGCTCGGCGTCGCGGTGCCGGGCGAGGAAGCGCCGGGCCAGCATCAGCCCGTGCTGCAGGTTGGTGCCCTGCAGGGTGTCCACGCTGAGCTCGGCCAGGGTCTCGGGACGCAGCACCTGCGCGGTGGAGGAGAAGCCGATGATCTCGATCGCGTCCTGCGGGAAGCGGGTGGTCACCAGCGAGTGCAGGGCCATCGCCGTCGACTTGGCCGCACCCCAGGTGCCGCGCAGCGCCATCGAGTAGGACAGGTCGACCAGCAGCGCCACCGCGGCGCCGGTGCGCCGCTCGGTCTCCACGACCTCGAAGTCCTCGACCGCGATCCGTACCCGCCGCTGGTGCTCCGGGCGTGGCTGGCCGGCGGTGCGCAGCACCGCGTTCCGGACCGTCCGGACGACGTCCAGCGGCTGCTCGTCGCCGAACAGCCACGTCCGGGACGCGCCGGTGAGCTCCCCGGCCGCGCCGGCGTCGGCCACGTCGTGCTCGCCCCGGCCGGTGGCCGACAGCTTCGCGAACACCCGGCGCAGCGCGGTGGCGCCCAGCCGCCGCACCGCCTTGGGGGACAGCTGCATCCTGCCGTCGGACCGCTGCAGGTAGCCCTGCCGCTCCAGCTCGCGCTCCAGCTGGCGCAGGGCGGCCAGGTCGTCGACGGCGGAGCGGCCCAGCGCCTGCTCCAGCAGCTCCTCGTCGACGTCGGCCAGCGAGGCCCCGGCGTAGCCCTGGGACAGCTGCTGGGACAGCGCCTCGAGGTCCGCCAGCTCGGCGACCGCGGTGGTCGCGTCGCCCATCCCGAGGGACTGCTCCCCGTCGGGCACCGGGCCCCGCTGCCCCCACGGCAGGTCGGGGCGAGCCCGGCGCAGCGCGTCGTTCAGGTGCGCCATCTCGCTCTGCAGGCCCAGGTCGTCCATCACCTGGCCCATGAGGTCCTGCAGCTCCGCACGCTGCTCCGGCGACATCCCGGCGAGCATCCGCTCCTGGGCGGCGGCCCGGCGGGCGAGGGAGTCGATCAGCTCCTCGACGGACTGGGGGTCGTCGGGGAAGAACTGCCCGTGCTTCTCCATGAACTCGCGGAACTGCTGCTCGGTGTCCTCGCCCCGGTTGTGCGCGTCGACCAGCGCGGACAGGTCGGCGACCATGTCCTTGACGGCCTGCATGGCGGCTTCGGCGGCAGGACTGCCGTCCTGCTGCGCCAGAGCCTGCAGCGCCTGCTTCATGCCCTGGAACGAGCTGTCCAGGACCTCCTGGCGGAGCAGGTCCTCGATCTGCCGGTAGGCGGCCTCGCCCTCCGGGGACCGCCACTGGTGGTCCTTGAGCGCCCGCACCGCGCCGGCGGTGTCCTGCGGCAGCGCGTCGAGCTCGGCCTCGGCCAGCCGGGCGGCGTCGTCCGGATCGGGGAACAGCGCCCGCCGTTCCGCCTCCACCGCCTGGTCCAGCAGCTCCCGGACCCGCTCCAGCGTCCCGTCCATCCGCCCGGCCTGCCGCGCCTGGCGGAGCCGGTCGCGCACCGACCGGCGCAGCGCGTCCAGGCCCCGGCGCCCGTCCAGGCCGCGGCGGAGCAGGTCGCGCAGCGCCTCACGGACCCCGCTGCCGGACAGCACCTGGTCGCCGATCTCGTCGACGGCGGCGGCCACGTCGTACGGCGGCGCGAGCGGGTCCGGGCCGCCGTGCCACTTCCCGTACCGGTACCCCCGGCCCGGGCGTCCGCGGGCCATCGTCAGGCCCCGTACACCGTGCGGGTGCCGTCGCTGTCCTTGGCCAGCCGCCGGGTCAGCCACAGCCCCTCGAGCGCGAACTCCACCGCGGCCGCGGCCTGCTCGGCGGACTCCTCGCCCTCGGGCACGCCCAGCCGGCCCAGCAGCTGGGCCAGGTTGGGCACGGTGCCCAGCTGTCCGAGCAGCGCAGCGGCCGGCACCAGCTCGCCGGACTCGACCGTGTCACCGCTGGTGAAGTGCTCCTGCAGGCCGGTGAGGTCCAGCCCGCCGCAGCGGGCGCGGAAGGTCTGCGCGGTCGCCTGGCGCAGCAGGTGCTCGAGCACCTCCAGTTCCCGGTCGTCGTCGGGGTCGCTGCCGGAGTCGGCGAACTCCACCTTGCCCCGGCTGGCCGGGACGATGCTGGGCAGGTCGACCACCCGGGCCACCGGCCGGCTCTCGCCGGCCACCGCGGCGCGGCGCACGGCGGAGGCGGCCGCGGTCTCCAGCCCGGCGATGCCGAACCGGGCGCTGACGCCCGAGCGCTGGTCGACGTGGCTGGACTCGCGGACCAGTCGGGTGAAGCGGGCGATGATCTCGACCAGGTGCTCCGGCACGATCGGGGCGTCGAAGCCCTCGCCCCCGAGCCAGGTCGTGTGCGCCTCCTGGCGCAGCAACCGCAGCTCGTCGGCCAGCTCGAGCGGGTAGTGGGTGCGCACCTCGGCGCCGAACCGGTCCTTGAGCGGGGTGATGATCCGGCCCCGGTTGGTGTAGTCCTCGGGGTTCGCGCTGGCCACCAGGAACAGGTCCAGCGGCAGCCGCACCCGGTAGCCGCGGATCTGGATGTCGCGCTCCTCGAGCACGTTGAGCAGCGCGACCTGGATGCGCTCGGCGAGGTCCGGCAGCTCGTTGACGCTGAAGATGCCGCGGTTGGTGCGCGGCACCAGCCCGTAGTGCACCGTCTCCGGATCGCCCAGCGTGCGGCCCTCGGCGACCTTGATCGGATCGACGTCGCCGATGAGGTCGCCGACGCTGGTGTCGGGGGTGGCCAGCTTCTCGCCGAACCGCTCGCTGCGGTGCAGCCAGCCGACCGGGGTGCCGTCGCCGTGCTCGGCGATCTGCCGGTGCGCCCAGACGCTGATCGGGTGCAGCGGGTGCTCGTTGAGCTCGCTGCCGACGAGCACCGGCGTCCACTCGTCGAGCAGGCCGACCAGGGTGCGGATGAGCCGGGTCTTGCCCTGCCCGCGCTCGCCCAGCAGGACGAGGTCGTGGCCGGCGATGAGGGCGCGCTCGACCTCGGGCACCACCGTGTCGTCGAACCCGACGATGCCCGGGAGCGAGGGCTGCCCGGCGGCCAGGCGGGCGAGCAGGTTGTCGCGGAGCTCGGCCTTGACCGGCCGGAAGGCGACCCCGCCCTCGCGGAGCTCGCCGAGGGTCGTGGATGCGGGGGGAGCAGGGGCCGGAGCGGTCCCCAGCGGTGCGGCGTCCGTCACCTCGACCACGGTACGACGGGGGTGCGACGGCCGGGTGTCCTCCCGTCGTCCCTCCCGACTGCGAGGATCGAGACGTGTCGGACGTCGATGAGGTGGGTGCGGTCCCCCTGGTGAGCGGTGCGGACGTCGAGGCTGCCGCCCGGTTGCTCGAGGGCGTCGTGCGGCGGACCCCGCTGGAGCACTCGCGGGCGCTGGCCGAGCGGGTCGGGGGCCCGGTGTGGCTCAAGTGCGAGAACCTCCAGCGCGGGGGCTCGTTCAAGATCCGTGGGGCGTACACCCGGATCTCCCGGCTGGGCGCCGAGGAGCGGGCCCGCGGGGTGGTCGCGGCGAGCGCCGGCAACCACGCCCAGGGGGTGGCGCTGGCCGCTCGCGAGCTCGGCACCGCGGCCACCGTGTTCATGCCGGAGTCCGCGCCGCTGCCGAAGGTCGCCGCCACCCGCGGCTACGGTGCCGACGCCCGGCTCGGCGGCGCGACGCTCACCGAGGCGCTCGCCGCCGCGGTCGACTTCGCCGCCGGCACCGGGAAGGTCTTCATCCACCCCTTCGACCACCCCGACGTGATCGCCGGGCAGGGCACGGTGGGCCTCGAGGTGCTCGACCAGTGCCCGGACGTGGCCACCGTCGTGGTCTGCACCGGCGGCGGAGGGCTCGTCTCGGGGATCGCGGCGGCGGTGCGGGCCCGCCGTCCCGACGTCCGGGTCGTCGCCGTCCAGGCGGCCTCGGCGGCCGCGTTCCCGGCGTCGCTGGCGGCCGGCCACCCGGTGCCGCTCACCGCGATGAGCACGATGGCCGACGGCATCGCCGTCGCCGCGCCCGGGGACCTCACCCTGGCCCACGTGGCCGGTCTGGTCGACGAGGTGCGCACCGTCAGCGAGGCCGACCTCTCCCGGGCACTGCTGTTCTGCCTGGAGCGGGCCAAGCTCGTCGTCGAGCCGGCCGGGGTGGCCGCGGTGGCCGCCGTGCTCGCCGACCCCGCGGCGTTCGCACCCCCGGTGGTCGCGGTGGTCTCCGGCGGCAACATCGACCCGCTGCTGATGCTCAAGGTGGTCCAGCACGGCATGGCGGCGGCTGGCCGCTACCTCAACCTGCGGGTGCACGTGCCCGACCGGCCGGGCTCGCTGGCCGCCCTGCTGCACGAGCTGGCGGGACTGCAGGCCAACGTGCTCACGGTCGAGCACGAGCGGACGACGGCACAGCTGGACCTCGGCGAGGTGGAGATCGCGGTGCACCTGGAGACCCGCGGCCCCGACCACGCCCGCGCGGTGGTGGCGGCGCTGGTCGCCGCGGGCTACCCCGTGCGGACGGACTGACCGCCGGGCCGATGAGTTCCGCTCTCCCGGCTCGTCTGGACCGGTGAGCCGCCCCGGTCCTCACGGTGCGCGGACCGGGTACGACGGAGGGTGAGCGCATGGGTGGCGGGTCCTGTCGGCTGCCGGGTGGATCGCGGAAAAGCGGTCGGAACTGTCGGACTCCCGGCCTACGGTCGCCGGCATGAACCACGCCGTCGTCGTCGAGGGGCTCGTCAAGCGGTTCGGTGCGACCACCGCGCTGGGCGGGGTCGACCTCACCGTGTCCGAGGGCACCGTCCTGGGTCTGCTCGGCCCCAACGGAGCCGGCAAGACCACGATCGTCCGGGTGCTCAGCACGCTGCTGCTGCCCGACGGCGGGCGGGCCGAGGTCGCCGGTCTCGACGTGGTCACCCAGGCGACCCAGGTGCGCTCGATGATCGGGCTCACCGGCCAGTACGCCGCGGTCGACGAGTACCTGACCGGCCGGGAGAACCTGGAGATGGTCGGGCGGCTGTACCGGCTCGGCGCGCGGGAGGCACGCCAGCGGGCGGAGCAGCTGCTCGAGCGCTTCGAGCTCACCGATGCCGCCAACCGGCCGGCCAAGACCTACTCCGGGGGCATGCGCCGGCGGCTCGACATCGGGGCCTCGCTCATCGCCCGGCCCCGGGTGCTGTTCCTCGACGAGCCCACCACCGGGCTCGACCCGCGCAGCCGGCAGGGGATGTGGGAGTTCATCGCCGACCTGGTGGGGGAGGGGACGACGATCCTGCTCACCACCCAGTACCTGGAGGAGGCCGACCGGCTCGCCGACCGCATGGTCGTCATCGACCACGGCCGGGTGATCGCCCGCGGCACCGCCGACGAGCTCAAGGCCCAGGTCGGCGGCGAGCGGCTGGAGATGACCCTCGCCGACGCCGGGCAGCTGGGCGCGGTCGCCGAGGCGCTGCGGCCGCTGACCCACGGCGAGCCGCGCCTGGACCCGCAGACCCGCCGGCTCTCCGTGCCGGTCAGCGGGGGCGTCGACGCGCTGGCCGAGGCGCTGCGCCGGCTCGGCGGCCACAGCGCCGGGGTCCTCGACATCGGGTTGCGCCGGCCCGACCTCGACGACGTCTTCCTCACCCTCACCGGGCACGCCGCCGAGGGCGCCGAGCCGCCCGGCGAGCAGGACGAGCCCGCCACCACCGTCAGTGCAGGAGCGAACCGATGACCACCCTGGCGGAGACCGTCTCCGACAGCGTCACGATCACCCGCCGCAACCTGATCAAGGTCAAGCGGGTGCCCGACCTGATCGTCTTCGCGACGCTGTCGCCGATCATGTTCGTGCTGCTGTTCCGCTACGTCTTCGGCGGCGCGATCGACGTGCCGGGCGACGTCAGCTATGCCGAGTTCCTGCTCCCCGGGATCTTCGCCCAGACGGTGGTCTTCGGGAGCACGATCACCGGGGCGAGCATCGCCGAGGACCTGCAGAAGGGCTTGATCGACCGCTTCCGGTCCCTGCCGATGAGCCGGTCGGCGGTGCTGATCGGGCGCACCGTCGCCGACCTCGGACTCAACGCGATCTCGATCGTCGTGATGGCGCTGACCGGCCTGCTGGTGGGCTGGCGGATCAACACCTCATTCGGGGAGGCGGTCGGCGGCTTCGTCCTGCTCCTCGCCTTCGCCTACGCGGTCAGCTGGCTGATGGCGGTGGTGGGGCTGCTGGTGCGGACCCCGGAGGTGGTGAACAACGCCAGCTTCATGGTCATCTTCCCGCTGACGTTCGTGTCCAACGCCTTCGTGCCGCTGGAGAGCTTCCCGTCGGTCCTGCGCACCTTCGCCGAGTGGAACCCGGTGTCCACGGTGGTGCAGGGCGCCCGGGAGCTGTTCGGCAACGTGCCGGCCGGCGCTCCGCCGGCGGAGGCCTGGTCGCTGCAGAACCCGGTGCTCTACAGCCTGCTGTGGGCCGTGGTGATCCTCATCGTGTTCGTCCCCCTGTCGGTGCGGCTGTACGTGCGCACCTCGACCCGCTGACGGCGACCCGAGGACCCGGCGGTGGAGGCCGGCGGGGCAGGACGAGGATGGCGGTGATGAGCACCGCTGCCCCGGCCTCCGCGCCGGCCTCCGCGCCCCTGTCCGCGTCGAATCCGCTGGCGGCCCCGTCGCAGCTGCCGTACCAGCTCCCGCCGTTCGCCGAGATCACGCCCGAGCACGTGCGCGAGGCGCTGCTGGCCGGGATGGCCCGGCAGCGGGAGGAGGTCGCCGCGATCGTCGCCGACCCGGCCGAGCCGAGCTTCGAGAACACGGTGGTGGCCCTGGAGCGGTCCGGCGAGCTGCTCGGCCGCGCCGCGCGGGTCTTCGCGAACATGACCTCCGCGGTCTCGACCGAGCGGATCCGGGAGATCGAGCGGGAGTACGCGCCGCTGGCCGCCGCGCACTCCGACGCGTTGCGGCTCGACCCGGCCCTGTTCGCCCGGGTCGACGCCGTCCACGCCGGGCGCGCCGGGGCGGGGCTGGACGAGGAGTCGCTGCGCCTGGTGGAGCGTTACCACCTGGACTTCGTGCTCTCCGGCGCCGGCCTGGACCGCACCGGCCGGGACCGGCTGCGGGAGCTCAACCAGCGCCTGGCCGAGCTGGACACCACCTTCGACCAGAACCTGCAGCTGGCCACCGAGGCGGCCGCCGTGCTCGTGCGCGACGCCGCCGACCTCGACGGGTTGTCCGAGGCGGAGGTGGCCGCGGCCGCCGGCGGGGCGGCGGAGCGGGGGCACGAGGGCGCGTACCTGCTCACCCTGGTGCTGCCCACCGGGCAGCCGGCGCTGGCCAAGCTCCGCGACCGGGACGTCCGCCGGCGGCTGTTCGAGGCCTCGGTGACCCGCGCGTCGGCCGGTGAGCACGACAACGGCCCGGTGGCCGTCGAGATCGCCCACCTCCGGGCGGTCCGGGCCCGGCTGCTCGGGTTCGACACCCACGCGGACCTGATCGCCGCCGACCAGACCGCGAGGAGCTCGGCCGCCGTCGACGCGCTGCTCGCCGAGCTCGTGCCCCCGGCCGTGGCCAACGCGAACGCCGAGGCGGAGGTCCTCGCCGGGCTGGCGTCTGCCGACGGCGTCGAGCTGGCCGCCTGGGACTGGGCGTACTACTCCGAGCGGGTCCGCGCCGAGCGCTACGCGGTCGACAGCGCCGCGCTGCGGCCGTGGTTCGAGCTGGACCGGGTGCTGGTCGACGGGGTGTTCCGGGCCGCGGAGCTGCTCTACGGCTACACCTTCAGCCCCCGGCCGGACCTCGTCGGCTACCACCCGGACACCCGGGTCTGGGAGGTCAGCGGGCCGGACGGGGAGCCGGTGGGCCTGTACCTCGGCGACTTCTACGCGCGGGAGGGCAAGCGCGGCGGCGCGTGGATGAGCTCCTTCGTCAGCCAGTCGGCGCTGCTGGGCACCCGGCCGGTGGTCTTCACCAACCTCAACGTCACCCGCCCGGCGGCCGGGCAGCCGACGCTGCTCACGCTCTACGAGGTGACCACGCTGTTCCACGAGTTCGGGCACGCGCTGCACGGGCTGTTCTCGGCGGTGACCTACCCCCGGTTCTCCGGCACCAGCGTGCCGCGCGACTTCGTCGAGTACCCCAGCCAGGTCAACGAGATGTGGGCGCTGTGGCCGGAGGTCCTCACGCGCTACGCGACCCACGTCGAGACGGGCCAGCCGCTGGCCGCCGAGACGGTGCAGGCCATCGAGGCGGCGGCGCTGTGGGGCGAGGGTTTTGCCACGCTCGAGTACCTGGCCGCGACCCTGCTCGACCAGGCATGGCACCGGATCGGCCCGGACACCGTCGTCCCCGACCCTCAGGCGTTCGAGGCCGAGGCGCTGCAGGCCGCCGGCGTCGCCCATGACCTCGTGCCGCCGCGCTACCGGACGACGTACTTCCAGCACGTCTTCGCCGGCGGGTACTCGGCCGGGTACTACTCCTACATCTGGTCGGAGGTGCTCGACGCCGACACCGTGGAGTGGTTCAAGGAGAACGGCGGCCTGCGGCGGGAGAACGGCGACGTCTTCCGTGGCCGGCTGCTCTCCCGTGGCGGCTCGGTCGACCCGCTGGGCGCCTTCCGTGCCGTCCGCGGCCGGGACGCCGACACCGGCCCGCTGCTCCGCCGCCGCGGCCTCGCCCGTTCGGTCTGACCGGCCTCATCGGGAGTGGATCACCGGCGGATGGTCCGCCCGACCGGAGTGTCGAGCAGCCATTCGCCGATGATCAACGGGGACCGCGATGGTCACAGCCAGGGCAGCGACAACACCTGGTCCAGGTCGTCCGGGGCCTCGCCGTCCCGCACCAGCCGGTTGGGCTGGCGGTGGCCGCACCGCGTGCAGCGGTGCACCACCTGCCAGCCCTTGCCCGACTTCTCCACCAGGCCGATGGGCTCCATCGGCTGGCGGCAGTCGCTCGCCCGGTCGCCCGGCTCGTCGTCGACGTGCAGCGACCACAGGCACCGGGGGCAGTGGTTGCGGTAGTGCCCGTCGGTGTTCGCCGGTACCGGGGCCTGGCAGTGCACGCAGACGAAACCGGTGTTCTCGGCCCGGCGGGAGCGGGCGCGCACGCCGGTTCCCGCGGCGCTCAGGGGACGAACGGCTCGACGGCGAGGACCTTCACGGAGATGTCCTTGCCGTTGGGCGCCGTGTACGTGACCGTCGCGCCCGGGTCGGCACCGATGATGGCCGCGCCGAGAGCGGACTCCGGGGAGTAGACGGTCAGCTGCGTCGTGCCGGCGATCTCCCGGGACCCGAGCAGGAACTTCTCGGTGTCGTCCTCGTCGTCGTCGAACGCGATCGTGATGACGGTGCCGACCGCGGCGCGGGACGCCGTCGTGGGCGGCTCGCCGACGCGCGCCTTGCGCAGCAGGTCGGTGAGCTGCCGGATCCGGCCCTCCTGCTTGCCCTGCTCCTCGCGGGCCGCGTGGTACCCGCCGTTCTCCTTGAGGTCGCCCTCCTCACGCCGGGCGTTGATCTCGGCAGCCATGGCCGGACGGTTCGCCACCAGCTGCTCGAGCTCGGCCTTCAGCCGGTCGTGGGCCTCCTGCGTCAGCCAGACGCCCTGGTCCTGCTCGTCAGTGGGGGTGGACACGGATGACTCCCAGTGCTCTTTGCGTGGCCGGCGGTAACTAGCCGCCGGTTTGGTCAATCCGGGCAACCTAACACCCATCCCGAGGGGGTCGCATCGATCGGTACCCCGGCCGGGCGGGTGCAGCCGGGGCAGTGGCCGGTCCCACTCCAGGCCCTTCGACGCTCGCGCGGGCTCGGGGGACAATGGCCGCGTGACCCAACCGGACCAGTTGCGCCTGCTCGCGGTGCACGCGCATCCCGACGACGAGTCCAGCAAGGGTGCGGCCACCATGGCCAAGTACGTGGCCGAGGGCCACCGCGTGCTCGTGGCCACCTGCACCGGTGGGGAGCGGGGCTCGGTGCTCAACCCGGCCATGGACCGCCCCGAGGTGTGGGAGCGGATCGCGGAGATCCGCGAACAGGAGATGGCCCACGCCCGCGAGATCCTCGGCGTCGAGCAGGAGTTCCTCGGCTTCGTGGACTCCGGGCTGCCGGAGGGCGACCCCCTCCCGCCGCTGCCGGAGGGCTGCTTCGCGCTGCTCCCCACCGAGGAGGCCGCCGCGCCGCTGGTCGAGCTGATCCGCAGGTTCAAGCCGCACGTGATCACGACCTACGACGAGCGGGGCGGGTACCCGCACCCGGACCACGTCAAGGTGCACGAGATCACCGTGCACGCCTGGGACGCCGCCGGTGACCCGGACCGCTACCCCCATCTGGGCGAGCCCTGGCAGCCGAGCAAGCTCTACTACCACATGGGCTTCACGCTGCCGCGCACCAAGGCGCTGCACGAGGCGATGCTGGCCACCGGCGCGGAGTCGCCCTACACGGAGTGGCTGGCCAACTGGGACCCGGCCCACGACATCAGCCACCGGGTCACCACCCAGGTGCCCTGCGCGGAGTACTTCCCGGTGCGTGACGCCGCGCTGGTCGCGCACGCCACCCAGATCGACCCGACCGGCCGGTGGTTCTCCGTGCCGCTCGACCTGCAGACCCAGACCTGGCCGACCGAGGACTACGAGCTGGCCCGGTCCGTGATCGAGGCGACCGTGCCCGAGGACGACCTGTTCGCCGGGCTGCGGACCGCGGAGCGTGCGGCGTGACCGGCGCCTGGGTGGCCGTGCTGGCCGCCGCCGAGGAGCAGCTCCCCGAGGACGTCGGCAAGGGCGGCCCCTTCGGGCTGCTGCTGATCGTGCTGCTGCTCATCGCCGTCCTGCTGCTGGGCCGGTCGATGGGCCGGCACCTGAAGAAGGTGCCCGCCAGCTTCGACCCGGCCGACCAGGTGCCGGACAGCCCTGCGGAGCTGCTGGAGCAGCCGGCCCCTGGGCAGGAGCTGCTGGACACCCTCCGCCGCGCGCCCCTGGCCATCGAGCCGCCCCGCGACGACCAGCCCGGGACGCCGGGCCACCCCCGGTCGACGACGGACTGAGCGCGCGCAGGACCTGCCGGCCCCGTGACCGGCAGGTCCTGTGGCGCACCGGCCCGGGGGCCGGGTTGGGGTCACCAGCGGTGGGCCACGTCGATGACGAGGCGCGGGCCCTCGCCGGAGCGGGGCACGCCGTCCAGCGTGAGCACCCGGAAGGGGAGCCGCGCGCGGACGCCGAGCCCGACGGTGGTCTGGCCCTCGAACGAGCCCGCCCACGCGACCTGGCGGAAGGTCGTCCAGCCGCCGACGTCCACCAGCTCGGCGCGGTTGCCGGGCGTGTAGGTCGGGTTGCCGTACTGGTCGTGGGCGGGCGCCCGGACGACGATCTGCAGGTCGGCGCCGCCACGGAGCGGCACCACGCGGCCGGAGCCGTCCTCGACCACCCGACCGACGTAGCGCACGTCGTAGGAGCGGAACGAGATGTCCTGCCCGTTCAGGTCGATCACCAGGCGGTCGAAGCAGTCGTGGCGGCCGGCGCGGACGCCGGTGAGGACCTCCGAGTCGGTGCCGGTGCCGACCTCGGCGAGCGAGCCCCAGGTGATGCCGCAGTAGGGCGCAGCCGCGGCGGCCGGGGTCACCAGGCCGGCCAGGACCGCGGCGACCGCGGTCAGGACGACCATCAGGGTGGAGCGGGGGCGGGGTCGGTTCACGGGTTCCTCCAGGTGTGATGCGAACCACCCAGAGCATCCGTGGACACGCCGGGCCGATACCAGATGTCGGCCACGACCACAAGCTATGAACCGCATCGCATCGACTGTCAGATCTGTAGTGGAAGCCGCGCGTCCTGACGCAGGGCACGCACGGGATGTCCGTCCGTGGCGCTGCCAGGCGGTCCTCGGGTCGGAGGGTTCTTGATGAGGGCCGTGCGGGATGGACCTGTCAGGATCGGGACGGCAGGTCCGTCGAGCGTCGGGAGCGCATGGTGGCTACGCGGAGGTCGGGGGCTGGTGCTGCGGCACGCTCGTCCCGGCCGGACGAGGTCGTCGGACGGGACAAGGTCCTGCGCACCGCCCTGCAGCTCTTCCTCCAGCACGGGTACGCCGGCACGAGCATGAAGGCCATCGCGAACGACCTGGGCGTCTCCGCCCCGGCGCTGTACTGGTACTTCCCCTCCAAGGAGGAGATCTTCGCCAGCGTCATCGAGATGGCCGTCGCCGACTTCTGGTCCTCGGTCAGGGACTCGCTCACGGACGAGGACCCGGTCGGCCGGCTCGGCCAGCTCGTGCGTGCCCACGTCTCGTGGCAGCTGAACCAGTCGGACGTCGCGCGCACCTTCGACGTCAACATGACCATGCGCCAGCTGGCCAGCGAGCTCCCCGAGGACCGCGCCAGGGCCATCGTCGCGATCGAACGCGAGTACGTCGACGAGCTGCGCTCGATCCTGGCCGAGGGGGACCGCCGGGGGCTGTTCCGGTTCGACGACCTCAAGGTGACGGCCTTCGCGATCACCACCGTCTGCGAGTACGTCCACACCTGGTTCAACCCCGCCGGATCGCTGACGGTCGACGGCGTCGCCGCTCACTACGAGGCCCTGGTCCTGCAGATGGTGGGCGCTCGACCCGGCGTCGACGGGTAGCGAGGGGTTGCTCCCCCCTGGGCACGTCCGGCCGGTCGTCCCGCGGACGCCGACCGGCCGGCGTGGTCGTCGGCGACCCGTCGGGCTGCCCGGACGGACCCCTTGACACGCCCGAGTGCGTTACCTCACACTCCGCCTTAATGAACGGTAAGTAAGCGGTCCGTCGAGGCGCACACCCAGCGTCCCGGTCGCTCCGTGGCCGACACATGGCTGCTGGGCGCGGTCCGCCGCCCTCGTCGGCTGCGCAGCGGCAACCGCGGAGGCATGCACCGCTGTGCCGGCTCACGTGGCCGGTCCCGCCCATCCCGCCCGCTCGGAACGGCAAAGGAAGCCACAGATGGCTCAGGACAGCGACATCGCGCTCAGCGTCAACCCGGTGGTGGCCCGCTCAGGGCAGACGGCCGACGAGGGAGGTGCGACGCGGCTCCGCGGACACATGGGTGTCTTCGACATCGTCTTCACCGTCCTCGCGTTCAATGCGCCGCTCTCGGTCTTCGTCGGGTTCATCACCGTGATCATCGGCTTCGGCAACGGTCTCGGCGTGCCGGTCACCTACCTCGGCGCCGGGCTCCTCATGATGCTGTTCGCCGTGGGGTTCACGGCGATGAGCCGGCGCCTGCCCAACCCGGGCGCCTTCTACGCCTACATCACAGCGGGCCTGGGGCGCCCCCTCGGCCTGGGGGCGGCCTTCGTCGCGCTCGTCTCCTACCTCTTCATCCTCGTCGGCGGGTACGCGTTCGGTGGGCTCTCCTGGCAGGCCCTCGTCCGCGACGTCCTGGGTGGGCCGGACCTGCCCTGGTACCTCTACACCGGCCTCGTGATGGTGATCGTCGGTGTCCTCGGCTACTTCCGCATCCAGTTGTCCGCGCGGATCCTCACCGTCTTCATGTGCTTCGAGATCGTCGCGATCGTGGCCTACGACCTGGTGGTGCTGGGCCGGGGCGGCGTGAGCGGTGTCAACCTCGAGTCGTTCGCCCCCTCGAACATCGTCTCCGGTTCCATCGGTCTCGCCGTGCTCTTCGGCATCGTCTGCTTCTCCGGCTTCGAGGCCACCGCGGTGTTCCGCGAGGAGGCTCGTGACCCCGAGCGGACCATCCCGCGGGCGACCTACCTGGCCATCGCGCTGATGGCCGGCCTCTACGCCCTGTCCAGCTGGGCCATGGTCATCGGCATCGGCACGGACACCATCGTCGCCGACTCGGCTGCCGACCCCACCGGCACGGCCCTCGGCACCGTCGCCGTCTACCTGGGCACGATCAGCCTCGACGTCATCACCGTGCTGCTCTGCACGAGCATCTTCGCGGCCAACCTGGCCACCCACAACGTCACCGGCCGCTACATCTACTCGCTCAGCGTCGACCGGATCTTCCCCAAGGCGCTCAGCGTGGTGCACAAGACGGAGGTCTCCCCGCACCGCGCCTCGATCGCCACGTCCGTGATCAGCCTCGTGGCGCTGGCCGGGTGCATCGTGGGCAAGGGGGAGGCGACCACGCTGTACGCCGTCCTGGTCGGCATCGGTGGTTACTCGCTCATCCTCCTCCTGCTGCTGACGAGCCTGTCGGTCGTCGCCTACTTCCGCCGGACCGGCGATCCCGAGGTCACCCTGTGGCGTTCGCTGGTGGCGCCGTCGCTCGCCTCGGCCGGCCTCCTGGTGGCGTTCGTCCTCGCCACCCAGAACGTGGCGGCGATGATCGGCGGCAGCCAGGGGATGGCCGACTTCCTCATCGGGCTGTTCCTCGGGCTGCTGGTCCTCGGGGTGGTCGTCGCGTTGGTGCTGCGGTCGCGGCGCCCGGACGTGTACCGCCGCATCGGGCGGCAGGACATCTGACCTGCCGCAGCCCCCGGTGCCGACCTCTCGTGGGTCGGTACCGGGGGCTGCCGTGCGTGTGGCCGCAGCACCGGTCGAGCGGTCCAGGGGCGAATGGCTCGAGCGGGACCCGTGCGGCTCTAGCGTCCTGAATTAACGTTAAGTAGACTGATGTGGACGAGGTCGGCTCGGAGAGAGGCAGTGCCGCGATGACGAACATCGACTGGGAGCGCGTCCAGGCAGGTCTGGATCGTGAGAAGCACAAGATGATCTGGCGCCCCTACGGCGCTCCGGAGATCATGAACCTCGAGACGTCGGCGTTCCACGACGGCCAGATCTCCGAGCCCTGGGACGTGCCGCAGAAGATGATCGTCTCGGTCGCCATCACCGGGGCCTTCTTCCAGCACAAGCAGAACCCGAACCAGCCCATCACCCCCGAGGAGATCCGCGAGTCCGCGCGCGAGGTCGCGCTGGCCGGGGCGAGCGCGCTGCACATCCACGTCCGCGACGACCGGGGCTACAACGTCCTGTCCCCCCGCCGGTTCCACGAGGTGATCGCTCCACTGCACAAGGAGTTCCCCACCATGCCGATCGACGGCTGCCTGGTGCCGGCGCTCGCGGGGGAGTGGGAGACGATGGAGGCGGTGATGGCGTCCAAGCTGCTGGACGCCGCGCCGATCAACGCCACCGCCACCTACATCGGCGACTCGCTGTTCGTGAAGCCGGCACCCGTCATCATGGAGAAGACCCGGCTCATCAACCAGCACGGGTCCACGCCGGAGATCGCCGTCTACACGGATGCCGACGTCGCGATCGCCAAGCGCTTCCTCATCTCGAGCGGCCTCATCGAGACGCCGGCCCTGTGGCTCGTGCTGCCCGCCCTCCCCGGTGGCAGTCCCATGGACAACACGCGGCAGATGATCGAGGGGCTGACCAGGATCGTCTCGTCCATCCGCGACGTGGACCCCGAGGGCCTGATCATGGTCTGCGCGGCCGGACGCGCGTCCACCCACCTGGCCACGCAGGCGGCCCTCATGGGTCTGCACATCCGGGTGGGCATGGAGGACACCTACTACAAGTGGCCGCACCGGGACGACATCCTGACCTCCAACCTCGAGGCGCTGCAGCTGGCGCAGAAGATCGCCGAGGTCACGGGCCGCGACATCGCGACCCCGGAGGAGGCCCGAGCCCTGATGGGCCTGCCCGACACCCATGAGTTCAACGGGGACGGCAGCGCGCTCGTGGCGCTCGGCTGAGGCGCCGGCCGGGGACCGGAGCCACGCGGTGACGACGATCCGTCCCTCCGGCGCACCCGTCGGTGCGCCGGAGGACCGGTCCGGTGCGGGGACGGGCCGCAGCGACAGCCGGGCGCGCATCCTCCGGTCCGCGCTGGGGCTCTTCGCGCGCCACGGCTACGACGGCACCAGCCTGAAGGCCATCGCCGGCCAGGTCGGGGTGTCCACGCCGGCGCTGTACTGGCACTTCGAGTCCAAGGACGAGATCTACCACGCGGCCGTCGAGCAGATGCTCGACGACTTCCTGGACGCCGTGCGCGGGACCCTGCGGGCACCCGAGCCGCTCCCGCGGTTCCGCGAGCTGGTGGCGGCGCACGTCCGCTGGCAGCTGGAGCGGCGCGAGGAGGCCGGGGTGTACGCCCAGACGATGGGCATGCGCCAACTGGCGGCCAGCCTCTCGCCCGAGCAGCGGGACCGCATCCTGCAGATGCAGCGGTCCTACCTCGAGGAGTGGCGCACGATCCTCGCGCGCGGAAGGGAGGACGGGGTGTTCGACTTCGCCGACCTGCGCACGACCGCCTTCGCCGTGATCAGCCTCTGCGAGTACGTGCACACCTGGTTCAACCCGGAAGGGGCGCTGTCCGTCGACGCGGTCGTCGACCTGTACGTGGACCTGGCGCTGCGCATGGTCGGCGCGGAACTCAGACAGGAGGTCGCATGAGCAGGGACCCCGTGGACGGCGGTGCGGCATCGAACGGACCGGTGGCGGTGGTCACGGGCGCCGCGTCCGGGATCGGCCGGGCCACTGCCACCGCACTCGCGGTGCGGGGGCACCGGGTCGCGCTGCTGGACCGCGACGGCCCGGGCGCCTCGGCCCTGGCCCGGGCGCTCACGGACCAGGGGACGGACGCGCGGGCGTACGTCTGCGACGTCACGGACACGGCCGATGTCGAGGCCGCGGTGTCCGACGTGGGCCGCCGATGGGGACGGATCGACGCGGTCGCGGCCTGCGCCGGGATCGAGGTGCTCGGGGACGTGGCATCCCTCAGCGACCAGGCCTGGAACCGTGCGCTCGACGTCAACGCCGGCGGCGTCCTCCGGTTGGCGCGGGCGACCGTCCCGTTCCTGGTGGAGACGCGCGGGGCGTTCGTGGCGGTCGCCTCCGACGCGGGCGTCACCGGGGCCCAGGGGTACGCGGCCTACGCCGCCTCGAAGCACGCGGTGGTGGGTCTCGTCCGCTGCATGGCCCTCGACCACGGCCCGGCCGGCGTCCGGTCCAACGTCGTGTGCCCGGCCTTCGTGGAGACCCCGATGGCCGAGCGCATCT
Source organism: Modestobacter sp. I12A-02662 (assembly GCF_041028325.1). NCBI lineage: Bacteria > Bacillati > Actinomycetota > Actinomycetes > Geodermatophilales > Geodermatophilaceae > Modestobacter > Modestobacter sp. I12A-02662. Next base: position 112,505 of record NZ_JABGDE010000002.1, read on the forward strand.
TCGCCGACAGCGACCCGGGCGAGCGGGACTTCTACCGCAGGGCCGTGCCGCTGGGCCGGTTCGCCCGTCCGGAGGAGGTCGCGAGCGCGATCGTCCACCTGCTGAGCGCGGAGGCCAGCTACAGCAACGGGATGGTGTACCGCGTCGACGGCGGCTCGACGGCCGGCTACTACGTCGGGAACGCGGCGGGCTGACCCGGCCGGGGTCCGGCTGGCCGGGGGTCAGGTGGGCTGGTGGTCGGCCCCCAGGCCGGGGCCCCAGGTCGGCTCGAAGGGGACCGAGCGGTCCTGCGCGATCCAGCGTGGCTGTCCGTAGATGCCCTGCCCGCCGTCCACGGTGAGCGCGGCGCCGGTGATCCACCCTGCCTCCTCCGAGGTCAGGAAGGCGGCTGCGTGCGCGACGTCGGACGGCGTCCCCAGTCGGCCGGCGGGAGTGAGCCCGACGAGCTCGTCCCGCACGCCCTCGGCGCTCAGCATCGGCGCGGTCATCGCCGTGTCGACGACCCCGGGGAGCAGGGCGTTGGCCCTGATGCGGTACACGCCGAGCTCCGCCGCCATGGTGCGGACCAGGGGCAGCAGGGCCGCCTTGGTGACGCAGTACGCGCCGACCTGGTCGGCGTGGTTCTCGGCCAGGTTGGAGGCGACCACGACGATCGAGCCGCCGCTGCGTCCGCGGGCCATCAGCCGCGCGGCGGCCTGGCAGGTCAGGAACGTCCCCGTCAGGTTCACGTCGACGTGCCGGCGGAACGTGGCCGCCGGCATGTCGAGGAAACCGCCGAACTTGGCGTACCCGGCATTGGCGATCAGCGCCCGCGGGACCCCCCACCCGGCGATGGCCGTCCAGGCCCGGTCGACGTCCTCCGGCCGGGTCTGGTCGGCGGCGAAGACGCGCAGGCGGTCCGCCTGGTGGTCGGCCGCCCCCGCCACGGACGCGGCCTGGTCCTCCGTGCGGTCCAGGGCCGCCACCCGGCAACCCAGGGACAGGTAGTGGCCGACGAGCGCGCGCCCCAGCTCGCCCGCGGCGCCGGTGACGACGACGAGGTCGCTCACGCCGACGTCCCCCTCGGGACGGCTGCTGCCCGGCGGGCGATCTCGGTGGCGGCCTGCTCGGTCCACCGGTGCAGTGCGACGTGGTCGTCCGTGTCGTACTTCAGGGTGATCCCGGTCAGGGAGAGCTCGCCGTCGGCGATCGCGGCGAAGTCGGTGTCCGGATCACTGGTGCGCGGGGGGTCCTCGTCGCGATCGACGCCGAAGGTGTACCAGCCCTCCCCGTGCTCGTCGGTGTGCCCTCGGACCAGGCCACCGCGTCGCCACGGCCGTTCCCCGAGCCGGGTGGCGCGCGCTCCTGGTGCGCCGTCCACCGAGCCGGGGGCGTTGAGGTTGACCAGCGTGCGCGGTGGCAACGCCGCCTCGGCGATCAACTCGACGAGCTGCACGGCGCCCCAGGCGGACCAGGTCCAGTCGTAGCCGCTGCGGTCGACCAACCGGAACCGGCCGTCGCTGGACTGCTGGGAGACGGCGATGGCCGGGAGCCCGAGCAGCGCCCCCTCCACGGCGGAGCCCACCGTGGAGGAGTAGGTGGTGTCGTCGCCGAGGTTGGCCCCCTCGTTGATGCCGGAGACGACGACGTCCACGTGCTCCCCGAGGGAGCTGAGCAGGGCCACGCGGACGCAGTCGACGGGCGTGCCGTCGCAGCGGTACACCGGGTTCTCCGGGTCGTCCTCGGCGAGGGCCACGTTCACGGGGCGCCGGAAGGTGGCGCTCCGCGAGGTGCCGCTCCGGGGACCGTCCGGCGCGACGGCCAGCACCCGGTGCCCCGCGGCGATGAGCGCGGCCCGGGCAGCGGTGAAGCCCGCCGACCGGTAACCGTCGTCGTTGGTGAGGAGGACCTTCACGGTCGGCCTCCCACGAGGTCGGTGAGCGTGGCCCGGTCCGGGCGGAGCACCTCGGCGCCGGGAACGGTGGTCGGTCGGCCGGTGACGGCCCACTCGGCGGCCGTGAAGCCGGCGATCGAGCCCATCGTGACGCCGACCCCGCCGAGGCCGGTGCAGCTGATCACGGTGGGGTCCTGCTCGTGGGGCCCGAGGATGAACCGGCCGTCCGGGCTGAGCGGGTACAGGCCGGTCCAGCCGGGCTTGAAGCCGAGGTCCTCGACGAGGAAGCGCTCGGTGAGCGCCTCGGCGACCTGCTCGAGGTAGGCGTCGGAGCCCCGGCGGCGGTAGTCGTCCGGGTCGGCGACCCCACCCTCGTCCTGGACGACGTAGGTGTGCATCCCGGCGATCAGCGAGTCCGGACCGTCCTGGCGGAAGTACAGCCCCTCGCCGGTCATGCCGGGCATGTAGAGGTTGGTCATCGGGACCACGTACGGCAGCGGCCGTCGCAGCTGCACCTGCACGACCTCGTGGACCTGCGGCACGAGGGGCACCCGGACGCCGAGCAGCTCACCGACCCTGCTGCCCCAGGCGCCGGCTGCGTTGATCACCACGTCGGCGGCGACGTCGCCCTCCGTCGTCCTCAGCCGGTGCCCTCCCGGCGTCCGTTCGTGCCCGACGACCTGGGTGCGGGTGAGCAGCCGGACGCCGGATGCCCGTGCCTCGTCGAGGAGCGCGGAGCAGAGCAGGTGCCCGTCCAGGTGCCCGTCGTCCGGCCCGTGGAGGCCGCCGGCGAGGTCCGAGGTCACCAGGTCGGGAACCAGCTCCTGCAGCGCGGCGCGGTCCAGCAGCAGGGAGTCCGTGGCGCCGAGGTCCCGCTGGACCTGCCGGGCCGCCGCCAGCCGGGCCATGTCGGCGTCGGTGTAGGCGACGCGGACGTTGCCGATCCGCGCGAGGTGGAGGGTGCCGGCGGCCTCGAGCCGGAACAGCAGCTCGCGGGCCCGGATGCGGATCTCGATGTCCAGGGGATCGACGGTCTGGATGTTGTAGACGCCGGCGGACAGCCCCGACGAGCCCCCGCCGGGGTGCCCGGCCTCGATGAGGGTGATCTCGTCGGCACCGAGCTGCGCGGCGCGCAGCGCGGCGCCGCAACCGGCCACACCGGCGCCGATGACAGCGATGCGGGGGGCGCTCACGGGGTTCCTCCGGGGGTCGCGTGGGGCTGGGCGAGGGTCTCGAGGATGTACAGGTTGGAGACGGTGCCGCCGTCGACGACGAGGTCGGTCCCGGTGATGCCGGCGGCTGCCGGGGAGGCCAGGAACGTCACTGCGGCGGCGACCTCGTCGACGGTGACCATCCGGCGGAGCGGGACCCGGTCGAAGGCGGTCTTCATCCGCTCGAGCTCGGCCGGGCTGGTGGCCTCGACGGCCATGTCGGTCAGGGTCCAGCCGGGGCTGACCGTGTTGATGCGGATGCCGCGCGGCCCGAGCTCCGCGGCCGCGGCGCGGGTCATGCCCAGCAGGCCGGTCTTGGCGGCGGTGTAGCTGGCGAACGGGCCGTCGGCGCCGTGGGCGTCGATCGAGGCGATGGTCACGACCGACCCACCCGCGGTCATGCGGCGAGCGGCCCGCTGGGTGGTGAGGAAGACGCCGGTGAGGTTGACGGCGAGCACCCGCTCCCACGACTCGAGCGAGATGTCGAGGAAGGCGGCCTCCTCCGCGATGCCGGCGTTGTTGACGAGCACGTCGAGACGGCCGTGCTGGTCCACGACGCCGCGGAACAGGTCCTCGACGTCGTCCTCCTGCGTGACGTCGGCGACCGCGGCGCTGACCCGGCTGGACCCGAGCTGCTCGACGGCGGCGTCGAGGGTGGCCTTGTTCCGCCCCGTGACGACCACGTGCGCTCCCTCGCGCAGCAGGTGCGCGGCGATGGCCAGGCCGATGCCGCGTCCGCCACCGGTCACCACGGCCACCTGGCCGTTCATCCGCTCCATCTCAGCGCGCTCCGACCGGGTCGAGCTGACCGGCGACCAGGTCCCGGATCCGGACCCGTTCGGCGCGCTGGCCGCCCCGGAGGCGGTGCAGCTCCAGCCCCCCGCCGCCCCGGCTCACCCGGCGCAGCGCCGTGAAGAAGTCGACCGGGCGGAGCAGCTCCGGGGCGAAGACCCCGGCCTCCGGCGTCAGCCCCTCCAGCAGGAGCAACGTCCCCGCGGCGGCGGGGACACCGGTGGCCTCCGCCATCTCGGTGTCGGCGCCCGAGGAGAACCGCAGCCCGTCCCCGTCGGTGTGCACGTCGATCTGCAGGCCGCTGCCGATCCGCGGTGCCGGCGGACGGGAGTCCCGGTACCGGCTGAACACCTGCACGGCGGCGTCGGTGGTCGCCGGCAGGTCGTGCACGCCGTCCGGCCGGCCGGGGTCGACGCTGTAGGCCAGACCCCAGGCGATGAGCAGGGCGTCGGCCGGTGTGATGGCGCCGAAGTTGCTGCTGCGCGCCACCGGCAGGAACCGGGGGACGGTGATCGGCTCCGGGTGGGCCAGCCGGAGGACCTCCTGGCGGCCGACCGTGCCCGGGAACTCGACGATCCGCCGGTCCATCTCCCCCCAGCCGGCCACGGGCGTGACCGAGCCATCCGGCGCCACGAGGGTGAAGCAGTGCCAGAAGTGGCGGACGGCGGCGTCGGTCATGTCCCCGATGTCCACCGTCCAGCTGATGTCGACGTCGCCTGCCTCCCCGAGCGCGTCGACGGCGGCGCGGATGAGCACGTTGGTCGTCCCCGGGGACGAGCCCATGCCGATCAGCGCCCGGACCCCGGCTCTCTCGGCGGCGGCCGTCCGGTCGAGCATGGGGATGGTGACGTCGGCGTCGTCGCAGATGTCCAGGTAGTCCGTGCCGGACTCGATGGCCGCGTCGAGGACCACCGCCCCCGTCCGGTAGTAGGGGCCGGCCAGGTTGACCACGAGGCGGGCGCGGCTGAGCAGTTCCCGCAGCGGCCCGGGTTTGTCGAGGACGTCCAGGGTCGCCGTGTCGAGACCCAGGGCCCGGGTGGCCGCCTCGGCTCCCGGTCGCCACAGCCGGTCCACCGCCAGCCAGCTGCTCAGGTCGGCCCCGCGGGAGGCGCCGACGAGCATGGCCTGGGCCTGCGAGCCGCCGGCGCCGATGACGACGACGTCGTGCCGCCGGCTCACCGGTCGGCTCCGGCAGCGGCGCGGACGGCGGCGGCGACGGCGCGCCGGTCGACCTTCCCCGAGGCGGTCCTGGGCAGGTGCTGCATCACGATGAACTCCTCGGGGATGGCGTAGTCGGGCAGCCGGGCCCCGAGGCGTGCTCGGGTGGACCGCTCGTCGAACTCTCGGCCGGGGCGGACCTCCAGCGCGGCGAGGACGCGGTGCTGGAGGATCGGGTGGGGGAGGGCGAAGACGCTGGCCTGCGCGACCTCCGGGCAGGTGGCGAGCACCGACTCGACGGAGGCGGGTAGCACCTTCTCGCCGCCGCGGTTGATGACGTCGTCGAGGCGGCCCTCGACGTGGAGCCAGCCCTCGGCGTCGCAGCGGGCCAGGTCGCCGGTGCGCAACCACCCACCCGACAGCTTGGCCGCGGTCGCCTCGGGGTCGTCCCAGTAACCGGTCATGCGGGTGGCGCCGCGGACCCACAGCTCGCCGACCCGGCCCGGGTCGACCTCCGCGCCGCCGTCGTCGACGATCCGGACGTCGACGTCGGGGACGGGCCGGCCGATCGACTCGCCGCGGGCCTCGACCTGGTCCGGCGGCAGCAGCGTGACGACGGACGTGAACTCCGTCAGCCCGTAGCCGTGCACCAGGCGCATCCGCGGCCACCGCCGGCGCAGCTCGGCCGACCAGGCGGCCGGCATCGGCGAGCCGCCGTAGAGGACCGTGCGCACGCCCGAGAAGACGGCGTCCGCGCCGTCGGCGACCATCAGCAGGCGGATGATGCTCGGCACGGCGGTGAGGTACGTCGAGCCGAGTTCCTCGAAGGCGGCCACGGCGTCGCGGGTGTGGAACTCCTCGAGCAGGTCCGTGCGGCCGCCCACCGCCAGCATCGTGGCCAGCTGGTCGACGAAACCCGTGTTGTGGAACAGCGGGACCAGGACCCGCGTCGAGTCGTCGGCGCCCAGGCCGAGCTGCTCGGCGAAGGTGCGGGCGCAGGCCCACAGTGCGCCGTGCGAGATCACGGCACCCTTCGGGCGGCCTGTCGTCCCCGAGGTGGAGCTGATCAGCGCAGGCGCGTCGGGTGCGCAGACCTCGGCGATCGGTGGGAGCTCGGCGGCCACGGGCCCGTCGTCGGCGCCGGCCAGGTCCAGGACGGGCGCCGTCCTGACCTCCGCGGCGAGCCGGCGGCGTTCCTCGTCGACGAGGACGACGGACGCCCCGAGGGCGGCGGCGTGCTCGCCGAACTGGGCCGGGCTCAGCCGGGTGTTGGTCGGGACGGAGACCGCGCCCAGCCGCAGGGTCGCCAGGTGCGCGTACACCCACCAGCGGGTGTTGCCGCCGGCGACGACGACCCGGTCCCCGCGGCGGACCCCGGCGCGGTGGAGCCTGGACACCGCGCGCAGCACCTGCTCCCGGAGCTCGCGGTAGGAGTCGGCGCCCCAGTCGCCGGTCAGCGCCGCGGCGTCCGGCGTCGTGACCGCCCAGTGCTCCAGCGCGGCGGGCACCGACGAGGGGAGATCGGTCATCAGAACAGCGCCCCCTCACGGATCGTGCGCGCCGTGTGCATCAGCTCGTCGAAGTCGCAGTCGACTGCCCGCCGGGCCTGGTCGAGGTTCTGGGCGGCGTAGCCGCGGTAGGTCCACCCGTCTGCCGGGGCCGTGTGCGCTCCCAGGATGGGCTCGGCCATGTAGGCCCACATGGCCTCGCGCACGCCGGCGACGAAGCGCATGAGCTCGAGCCGGGCGCGCTGCCCGGCGTCCGCCCCGGGGTCGTAGGAGGTCACCAGCTCCTCGGTCTCGGTGGCGTCAAGGGCGAGCTGGCAGGCGAAGGACGCCAGCTCGAAGGCGACCCAGCCGACACCCGCGTAGTCGAAGTCGACCAGGGTGAAGTACTCCGCGCTGGACCGGAGGAAGTTGCCGGGCACGCAGTCGCTGTGGCAGAAGCCCTCGGGCGCCTGCCGGGTGCGGAACATGGCCTCGATCCGGAGGACCTTCGCCAGCAGGTCGTCGGTGTCCGGGGGATAGTCCGCCTGCTCGGCGAACCCGAACTCGGCGAACGTGCGGAGGTCGTCGAACGGCGAGAACCGGCGGCCGCTCGTCGAGCCCGTGTTCAGCCGCCGCAGGGTCCGGGCCACGACCGGGATGGCGCCGTCCCGGCGCAGCGCCTCGTGCGTGAGCACCGGACCCTCCACGAAGCGGGACAGGTAGTGCCCCTCGGGCAGACGGGTGGCGAGCACCTCCGGGGCCAGCCCGAGCGCAGCCGCGTCCCGCTGCGCCTGGATCGACGCGGCACGGTCGACGCCCCAGCGGGCGCTCTCCGGCATGCACAGGCGCAGGGCGTAGGCGGCGTCGTCGGTCTGCAGCGCCAGGTTGACGTTGCTGGCGCCGCCGGCCAGCCGGCGGACGTGGACCTCGTCGCGGAGGTCCAGGTGCGTCCACTCCGCCATGAGGTCCTCGACCTGCCGGCGGACCGGATCCGGCACGTCCTCGGCGTAGACGAAGCGCACGGCGGTGCGGCCCGGGGCGGTGCGCGTCACCACGACCGGCCGTGCCCGATGGCGACGTGCTTGAGGTTCGTGTGCTGCTCGACCGCGTGGATGGAGAGGTCCCGGCCGACCCCGGACTGCTTGTAGCCGCCGAACGGCATCTCCGCGGCCGTCGGCCCGTGCTCGTTCACCCACACCGTGCCGGCCTGCAGCTGGGCCGAGACGGCCATCGCGCGGTCGATGTCCCGCGTCCACACCGAGGCGGCCAGTCCGTACCGGACGTCGTTGGCCTGGGCGACGGCGTCGTCCTCGCCGGAGAACGTCGACACGGTCACCACGGGGCCGAACAGCTCGGTCTGCACGATCTCGTCGCCCTGCTGGACGCCGGTCAGGACGGTCGGGGCGTAGAAGGCGCCGGGGGAGTCCGGGACGGTCGCCCCGGTGACGACGGTCGCGCCGCTGGAACGGACGGCGCCTTCCACGAAGCCGGCGATGCGGTCGCGGTGGCGGTGGCTGACCACGGGGCCCATGTCGACCTGCGGGTCGAGGAAGCCGTTGCCGACCACCATGCTCTCGGCGACGTCCCGCAGCACGTCCAGGACGTCGTCGCGCCTGGCCTCGCTGACGTAGACCCGGGTCGCGGCCGTGCAGTCCTGTCCGGAGTTGCGGAACACCGCGCCCTTGACGACCCGCGCGAACTTCTCCAGGTCGGCGTCGTCGAACACGACGACCGGGGCCTTGCCCCCGAGCTCGAGGTGGACCCGCTTCATGCAGTCCGCGGCCAGCCGCATGACGGCCTTGCCGGTCTCCGTGCCCCCGGTCAGGGAGACCATGTCGACGCCGGGGTGAGCCGCCAGGGTGGCCCCGGTCCCCGGCCCGGAGCCGGTGATGACGTTGAGCACGCCGGGCGGGAGGACGTCCTGGGCGATCCGGGCCAGCAGCAGCGAGGTGAGCGAGGCCTCCAGCGGCGGCTTGAGGACCACGGTGTTGCCCGCGGCCAGGGCAGGCCCGATCTTCCAGCTCGTCAGGCCCATGGGGTAGTTCCAGGGGGTGAGCGCGGCGACGACCCCGATCGGCTCCCGGCGCACCAGGCTGGTCAGGCCCGGCTTGTACTCGCCGGTCGCGGCGGCGGTCATGGTGCGCGCGGCTCCGGCGAAGAAGCGGTACTTGTCCGCGGCCGATCCCATCTCGGCCCGGGCGTCGGCCAGCGGCTTGCCCACGTCGCGGGCCTCGAGCTCACCCATCTCGAGCGTCGCTGCCTCGAAGGCGTCGGCGAGACGCAGCAGGTGCGACGCGCGGTCCCGGGGCGGCAGCCCGGCCCAGCCAGGCAGCGCCCTGCGGGCGGCGGACACGGCGGCGTCGATGCCGGCGCGATCGGTCTCGGGCAGGCCGGTCAGCCGGTTCCCGGTCGCGGGCTCGATCACGTCGTGGTCGTCGCCGGGTCGGTAGGGCTCACCGCCGATCAGCGGGGTGAGAGCGCTGAGGTCCACGGGGGTCGTGGTGGTCATGTCGTCTCCGTCCGAGGGTGGGAGGGGTGCGCCCACGGGTGGTGCGCCGCCCGCGTGGCACGGGGGCGCGTGTGGTCAGAAGATCGTGGTGATGAGGCCCGCGGGGAAGCCCCCGTCCCGATCGGCGAGCTCGAAGAAGAGATCGAGCGCCTTGCGGTGCGGCAGGACCTCCACGCCGGCCGCACCGGCGGGCGCCCCGCTCTCCAGCAGCGTCAGGGCCGCCACGGCGGCGCCCAGGCCGGTCCCGCGGTACATGGGGGCGGGGTCCCAGATGGTGTGCGCGGCAACCGGCCGGTCGCCGTCGAGACCCATGACGTGGATCATCGTGGTCGCCTCGGCGGGGGGTCGTTCGCGCCGATCGTGGCGTTGCCACAGCAGGCGCCACAGGAACTCGGCCGGCTCGATGCTCTGGTCGCCGTACTCGAGCCGGACGTCGGTGTAGCCGAACCCGATCCGGCCCAGCGTGCTGAACGCCGCGTTCGCCCAGGCCGGTGCCAGGGCCCCCTTGCACCCGACGTACCGGAGGTGCGGGAAGCGGCGCGGCAGGGTGAAGGGCTCCGGATGCGTGGTGTCGTAGGCCTCGGTGGGGCCGACCGGCGCCGGCAGGTCGTACGTGGCCGCGGTCGCCGGCACGAAGCCGGGGGACTGCTGCATGCGTCCGTCCCGCCAGATGGGGCACGGCGTGACCGCCATGTGCAGCATGTGGCGCAAGGGGGCGAGGCCGCCGGGGTCGGGCTCGTGCGTGACCCAGACGACCTGGATGCCGTCGACCTCGCTGTACTGCTCGATGAGGTCAGCGGCGAGCCAGTTCGACACGCCGGGGGAGTTCCCCGCCCCCGTGAGGACCGGCACCCCGGCGCGCTGTGCCTCGTCGTCCAGTTCGAGGATCGCCGTGGTGGCCTCGACGTCGTCGGCGATGTCGACGTACGCGGCCCCGCTGGCGATGGCGTGCCGGGCTGCCCGGTCCGACCCGGCGAAGAAGGGGCCGGCGAGGTTCAGCACGAGGTCGGCGCCAGGCAGGGGGAAGTCCTCCGCCGTCACGTCGCCGACCACGCCGGCCACCCGCAGCGGATCCAGGGCCTGGGCAGCGGCCACCGCGCCCGGGTCGCGGTCGACCACGGTGACGGTGAGCTCGGGGAGCCGCCGGAGCAGGATCCCCAGCGCGCTCCGGCCCATGTGGCCGGCTCCGATCAGGAGAGCGGTTCGCCGCACCTGCTGCCCCTCTCTGGCGTTCCCTAATGACTGTTAATTAAGGTATGGATCCGGAGGAGCGGTGTCAATGGGCTCGTGTGACGAGGCAACTCCGCCGCTGACGGCGCGGAGCGGTGGGGACGGGTCGTCACGCGGGGCCGGCGCGGATCAGGAGAGGAGAGCCCCATGCCGACGGCTGGTCCAGGGAAGGGAGCCCGTCGCGCCTACGCGGCGAGGTTGTGCTGCGGCGCCGTCCTCGCCTACGAGGCCCCGACCTTCGTCCCGCAGGTCGGGGAGGAGGTCCCGTGTCGTCGGCACGGTTCCTGCCGGGTGGTCGGGCGCGATGCGGGCGATGGGCGGGGGGCGGGCAACACCGTCCGCGCCCTCCGCGGTCGCTCCCAGGGTGAACTGGTGGACTTCCTGTCCCTGCGGCCGGTCACGACGGTCCACACGCTCCGGCGGCACCGGTTCACCTTGCGGGTGGTCGCTGCGGCCCAGCGGGACGGCCTCCTCGACGTCGATCTGGTCACTGGCCGGGTGGCTCTCCGTCCGGCCGCCGGGAGTCCGTGAGCCGCCCTCCCGGCACGTCTCCAGCGCACGAGGTGGCCGTTCGGCGGACGGGGGTGGTGGTCGCGGGTCAGGGTGCGCCCTGGTCGCGGGGGGTGCTCATGGGGTCGACGAACGGTCGTGGTGGACGACCGCCGGACACGGCGCGTGCGCGGCGACGTGCCTGCTCACCGAGCCGAGCAGGAGGCCGGCGAAGGCACCGCGGCCCCGGGATCCGACGACCAGCAGGTCGGCGTCGGTCGCGGCGCTCAGCAGCGCGTCGGCCGGATGGCCCTCGACGACCTCCTGCACCACCCCCGTGGCGTCCTCCTCGCCGAGCGCGCCGGCGACGGCTGCGGCGAGGGTGTGGGAGGTATGCCCGGCCCAGTCGGCCTCGGGCCGGACGGTCAACCCGGAGCCGAGCGGCACGCGCCAGGCGCCGACCGCGTGCACGGCGGAACCGGAGAGCCGGGCCTGCCGGGCCGCCCACCGCAGCGCGCGCTGCGACTCGTGCGATCCGTCCACCCCGACGACGATCCGACCGGTGGCGGTGCGGCGCTCGCGGACGACGACGACCGGACAGGTGGCGTGGGCGAGGACGTGCTCGCTCACCGAGCCGAGCAGCAGGCCGGTGACGCCGCCGTGGCCGCGTGAGCCGACGACGAGCAGACCGGCGTCCCGGGCCGCGTCCAGCAGCACCTTCGCGGGACGGCCCTCGACCACGTGCTGGACCACCGGGCCGGAGCCGGGTCCACCCAGGGTGCTCTCGACCGTCGTCCGCAGCGCCTCGGCCGCGTCCCCGCGCCAGTCGGACCCCCCGATGACGGCCGCGTCCCTGGACAGCGGCAGGCCGAAGGAGATGACCGCGTGCAGCTCCTGACCGGTCAGCCGGGCCTGCCCGGCCGCCCAGCGCAGGGCCTGCTGGGACGACGGGGAGCCGTCGACCCCGACCACGACCGGGCCGACGGGTTGCTCGTCGACGGTGGGGACGCTCACGAGGACCTCCGGTGCGGGGTGGGCGGTCGGTGCCGAGGGCCGTGGACGACGACCGGCACGGCCCCGTTGGACCCTCCTGCGTCGCGGGCCGGACAGGGCCGAAGGTCGTCACCGGCCGGCTCGCACGTCTAGCCGGCCAGGCAGCTGGACGAAGGTCCAGGGCTGGGTGTTGTGCACCGACGGTGCCTGCCGGCCCTGGTCGGCCGCGTACTCCAGGGCCTCGAGGACGGGGTTGTCGGGATGCGGGTGGGGCGTCGTGCTCATCGCCGGGCCCGCCCGGACGTCGACAGCGCTGTACCGACCGGCTCCGGGACCACGGGCTGCTCCTCCTCCGGATCAGCGGACGGCCACCCTCTCGCACGCTGCGCCGCGTCGCAACGCCCTCGCACCGGCGCCCGGCATCCGTTCGCGGGAGGACCAGCGAGGGAAGGGACGCTCCATGTCGAACCGTCTCGCCGGCGCCACGAGCCCGTACCTGCTCCAGCACGCGGACAACCCGGTCGACTGGTGGGAGTGGGGTGAGGAGGCGTTCGCCGAGGCGCGGGAGCGCGGCGTCCCGGTGCTGGTCTCGGTCGGCTACGCGGCCTGCCACTGGTGCCACGTCATGGCGCACGAGTCCTTCGAGGACGAGGAGACCGCGGCGCAGATGAACGCCGGTTTCGTCTGCGTCAAGGTCGACCGGGAGGAGCGCCCGGACGTCGACAGCGTCTACATGACCGCCACGCAGGCGCTCACCGGGCACGGCGGCTGGCCGATGACCGTCTTCACCACCCCGGACGGCGCCCCGTTCTACTGCGGCACCTACTTCCCACCCCGTCCGCACCCGCAGATGCCGGCCTTCCGGCAGGTGCTGTCCGCGGTCAGCGAGGCGTGGGCCACCCGCCGCGAGGAGCTCGAGCACGCCGGCACGCGGATCGTCGAGGGGATCTCCAGCCGGCTCGACCTCGGGACGCCGACCCCGCTCTCCGCGGACCTCCTGGACCAGGCGGTGGCCCGGCTGGCCGACGACGCCGACCGGCGGCACGGCGGCTTCGGCGGCGCCCCCAAGTTCCCGCCGTCCATGCTGCTGGAGTTCCTGCTGCGGGCGCACGCCCGCCGCGGCGACCAGAACACGCTGGGCATGGCGGTGCACACCGCGGAGGCGATGGCCCGCGGCGGCATCTACGACCAGCTGGCCGGCGGATTCGCCCGCTACGCGGTCGACGCCGGATGGGTGGTGCCGCACTTCGAGAAGATGCTCTACGACAACGCGCTGCTGCTGCGCGTCTACTCGCACCTGTGGCGCGCCACCGGGCTGGACTGGGCCCGCCGGGTCGCCGACGAGACCGCCGGCTTCCTGCTCCGCGACCTGGGCACCCCGGAGGGCGGGTTCGCCTCCGCGCTGGACGCCGACACCGACGGCGTCGAGGGCCTCACGTACGTGTGGACGCCGGAGCAGCTGGTCGAGGTCCTCGGGGACGACGACGGCGCCTGGGCCGCCGAGGTGTTCACCGTGACCCGCAGCGGCACCTTCGAGCACGGTGCCTCCACCCTGCAGCTGCTGCGCGACCCGGACGACGCCGACCGGCTCGCCCGGGTACGCGCGGCCCTCGCCGGGGCGCGGTCCCGGCGACCGCAACCCGCGCGGGACGACAAGGCGGTGACCGCCTGGAACGGGCTGGCGATCGCCGCGCTGGCCGACCACGGCGCGCTCACCGGGGACGCCGAGCTGGTCGCCGCCGCCCGGCGGGCGGCGGAGCTGCTGCACGACGTCCACTGGGTGGACGGGCGTCTGCGGCGGGCCTCCCGGGACGGGGCGGTCGGGGCGCACGCCGGGGTGCTGGAGGACTACGGCGACCTGGCCGAGGGCCTGCTCGCCCTGCACGCCGCCACGGCCGAGGGACGGTGGCTGAGCTGGGCGGGTGAGCTGCTCGACGTCGTGGCCACCCAGTTCGTGGCGGCGGACGGGCGCTGGCACGACACGGCGGCCGACGCCGAGGCCCTCGTGCACCGGCCGTTCGACCCGGCCGACGGGCCGACACCGGCCGGCATCGCCGCGGCCGCCGGTGCCCTCGTCGGCTACGCGGCGCTCGCCGGAGCTCCCGACCACCGGGCCCGCGCAGAGGAGGCGCTGGCCTCGCTGGCCCGGCTGGTGGGGCAGGCGCCGCGGGCGGCCGGCTGGGCTGCCGCGGTGGGGGAGGCGCTGCTCGCCGGCCCCCTGGAGGTGGCGGTGAGCGGGCCGGCCGGCGCGGAGCGGAACGCGCTGGCCGCCGCCGCGCGCGCCTCGACCAGCCCCGGGGCGGTCGTCGTCGCCGGCGAGCCGGACGAGCCGGGTGTGCCCCTGCTCGCGCAGCGGCCGGTGGTCGGCGGCCGGCCGGCGGCCTACGTCTGCCGCGGGTTCGTCTGCTCGGCACCGGTCACCGACGTGTCCGCTCTGAGCGCAGCGATGACCGGCCCAGCCAGCTGATTACACGATTACAGTAATGGTGTCGCCGCAACCGAGGAGGGCACCGTGCACGGACACCGTCACCACCGCTTCCCGCCCGAGGGCTTCCCGGGCATGGGCCGAGGCCGTGCGCGGGGCCGCGCGGCGGACGCGCCCCCGCCGGTCGAGCGCGCCGAGGTCGCCGGCTGGTTCGCCGGCCGGCTGCCCGACGAGTGGTTCACCGGTCCGGTCGAGCTGGTCATCGACCGGGACGAGATCACCGTCGTCGGCGCCGTCCCCGAACCCGACGCCGGGGAGGGCGACCCGGCGGCCGCGCGAGCCGGCCGGATCGCCCGGTTCCGCGAGCAGACCCGCGGACAGCGCATGGCCATCGCCGACGCCGCCCAGGACCGCTACGGGCGGTCGGTCGCCTGGGGCGCCAGCTGCGGCGACGTCCGGGAGCTGTTCACCACGCTCTCGGTGCCGGTCATGACCCGGCTGCGCCAGCCCGAGCGGCTGGTCCTGGACACCCTCGTCGACGCCGGGGTGGCCCGGTCCCGCTCCGAGGCGCTGGCCTGGGCGGTGCGTCTGGTGGGGCAGCACGCCGACGACTGGCTCGCCGAGCTGCGCCAGGCCATGGCGTCGGTCGAGGAGGTCCGGGCCCGCGGTCCGCAGGTCGGCTGATCCGGCGGGCCCCGGATCGGCGGGCGGGGTGCCAGGGTGGGCCGATGACCGGTCTCCTGGGCACCGCCTACCGCGACCTGTCCGACCTGCTGTCCGCGCTGACCGACGAGGAGGGCTGGCAGCCCACCGGATGTGCCGGCTGGACCCCGGTCGACCTCGGCTTCCACCTGCTCGGTGACGCCCGCCGGGCGCTGGTGGCGCTCGCCACGCCGGCGGCGGAGCCCGCGGACACCGACGCGGTGAGCTACTGGACGGCGTGGCGGCCCCCGTCGGCGGGGGACGACGAGCAGCTGTGGAGCACCCGGATCGCGGCCAGCACGCAGGGTGGGCTGGCCGCGGTCGCCGAGCGGTACGCCGAGACGGCCGCGGCCGTGGTGGTGTCCGCCGGGCGGGTGGGGGCCGCGGACCGGGTGCGCACCCAGGGACGGGTGCTGACCGTGGCCGACCTGCTGTCCACGCTCGTGGTCGAGGCCGCCGTCCACCACCTCGACCTGGTCGCCCACCTGGACCGCCCGGGGCCGGCTGACGAGCCGCTGGCCGAGGTGCGGCGCGTGCTGGAGGGCCTGGCCGGCGGCCCGCTCCCGCCCCGGTGGGACGACGTCACCGCCGCCCGCCGCGGCACCGGCCGGGAACGGCTCGACGCGTCCGACCGGATGGGCCTCGGCCCGGTGGCCGCCCGCTTCCCCCTGTTCGGCTAGGGCCGGGCCGGGTCGTCCGCGGTTCAGGGACACTGGGCGTCGTGCCGGAGACCACGGAACCCACCGCGACCGACGTCCTCGTGGTGGGAGCAGGTCCGGCCGGCTCGGCCGCGGCCACCTGGGCGGCCCGCTCGGGCGCCGACGTCGTCCTCGCCGACGCCGCCGTCTTCCCCCGGGACAAGACCTGCGGGGACGGACTGACGCCGCGCGCGATGGCCGAGCTGGACCTGCTCGGCCTCGGGGACTGGGTGCGCTCCAAGGGCCGCAACCGCGGGCTGCGGGCGTCGGGGTTCGGGCAGGAGCTGCTGCTGCCCTGGCCGGGCGGGTCGCTGCCCGACCACGGGGGAGCGGTGCCCCGGACGGAGCTCGACGCCCGGATCCGCGACGTCGCCACGGACGCCGGCGCGACCCCGGTGGACGGCATCCGCGCGGTCGACGTCGAGCGGGACGGCGACCGGGTGCGGGCCGTGGTGTTCCGCCGACCCGACGGCTCGACGACGACGGTGCGCTGCCGCCGCCTCGTCGTCGCCGACGGCGTGCGCTCCCCGCTGGGCAAGGTCCTCGGCCGGGAGTGGCACCGGGACACCGCCTACGGCGTGGCCGCCCGCGGCTACGTCCGGTCCGGCAGGGCCGACGACGGCTGGATCTCCTCCCACCTGGAGTTGCGCGGCGCCGAGGGGGAGCTGCTGTCCGGCTACGGATGGGTGTTCCCGCTCGGCGCGGACGCCGGCGAGGTGAACATCGGCGTCGGCACCCTGGCGACCGCGCGGCGGCCGGCGGAGGTGCGGCTGCGCAGCCTGCTCGGGCTGTACGCGGCCGCCCGCCGCGAGGAGTGGCAGCTCGACGGTGAGGTGCGGGCCCCGGCCAGCGCGCTGCTGCCGATGGGCGGCGCCGTCTCCGGGGTGGCCGGGCGGAACTGGGCGCTGGTCGGCGACGCGGCGGGCTGCGTCAACCCGCTCAACGGCGAGGGCATCGACTACGGGCTGGAGACCGGTCGGTCGGTCGTCGACCTGCTCGGGGTGGACGACTGGTCCCGGGCGTGGCCGGCGACCCTGCGGCGGCACTACGGCGAGGCGTTCTCCATCGCGCGCCGGCTGGCCGGGCTGCTCACCGTGCCGCGGCTGCTGCCGGCCGCCGGCCCGGTCGGGATGCGCTCGCGGGTGCTGATGACCGTGGCGCTGCGGGTGATGGGCAACCTGGTCACCGAGGCCGACCGGGACCTCGTGGCCCGCGCCTGGCGCCTCGCCGGGCGGGTCTCCCTCAGGCTGGACGACCGCATCCCGTTCGCCTGATGGAGCCCCTGCAGGAGGGTCCTTCTTACACGTACGGGCTGTTGTAGATCGCGAAGTAGACGGCGATGTAGTGGCAGATCGCGGCCACGATCGTCATCGCGTGGAAGACCTCGTGGTAGCCGAACACCCGGGGCACGGGGTTGGGCCGCTTGAGGGCGTAGGCGATGGCGCCCGCGCTGTACAGCAGCCCGCCGGCGGCCATGAGCACGATGACGGTGACGCCCACCAGCCGCATGATGTCGACGAGCACGAAGACGGCGACCCAGCCCAGGGCCAGGTAGATCGGCACACCGACCCAGCGGGGCGCCGTCGGCCAGGCCATCTTGAGCGCGACGCCGGCGAGCGCCCCGGCCCAGACGATGCCGAGGATCCACCAGCCGAGCGGCTCGGGGACGGCGAGCAGGCAGAACGGCGTGTAGGTGCCGGCGATGAACAGGAAGATCATCGAGTGGTCGGCGCGTTTCATGAGCTTCCAGGCCCGCGGCGACCAGCGGCGCCGGTGGTACAGCGCGCTGATCCCGAACAGCCCCCAGATCGTCACGCAGTAGACGGCGACCGACAGCCCCGACCGCAGCCCCTCCACCGAGGCGAGCGGGATCAGCACCGCCGCAGCCACGATCGAGCCGAAGAAGGCGAACAGGTGCAGCCACCCGCGCATCCGGGGGCGGGTGTCGGGGTGGGTGAAGTCGGGGTCGCCGTAGTCGGCGACGCTCCACTGCCCGTCGGTCTCGACGGCCTCCACGCGTTCGCCCTCGTCCCGGACGGCCTGCACGGCCTCGTCGAGCGGCGCCTCCAGCTCGGCGCCGTCCGCGCGCACGCGGGCGTTGTCGCGGTGGTCGGCGGCAGCGCTCATGGACCGAGGTTACGGAACCGTAGGTTCGCTCGCCATGTGCGGCACCGTGACCGTGCGGACGCGCTCGGTGCACCCGACTCGGCAGGGATCCCGCGGACGCCTACCCTTCAGGACGTGGGGGTGCGCGCACAGGTCCGCGGTGTCCTCACGACCTTGTACGAACGCCGCCTCGCCCGCGAGCTCGTGGGAGCCGAGATCCCGCGGCACGTCGGGGTCCTCGCCGACGGCAACCGCCGGTGGGCGCGGGCCAGTGGCCTGGACGACGTCAACGACGGGCACCGCAAGGGTGCGGTCACGGTGGTGGACTTCCTCGGGTGGTGCGACGAGGTCGGCGTCGAGGTCGTCACGATCTTCCTGCTCTCCACCGACAACCTGTCCCGGCCGGCGGCGGAGCTGACGCCGCTGCTGCGGATCATCGAGGACGTCGCCTGCGACCTGGCCGGCCCGGACCGGCGGTGGCAGCTGCGGGCGGTGGGGTCCCCGGAGGTCCTGCCGCCCGAGACCGCCGCCATCCTCAAGCAGGCCGAGGAGGGCACCCGCGACCGCCCGGGGGCCACCGTGAACCTGGCGGTCGGCTACGGCGGCCGCCGGGAGATCGCCGACGCCGTCCGCTCGCTGCTGGTCGAGCACGCCGAGCGGGGGACGACGCTGGACGAGCTGGCCGAGGTCCTCGACGTCGAGCACATCGCCCAGCACCTGTACACCCGCGGCCAGCCCGACCCCGACCTGATCATCCGCACCAGCGGCGAGCAGCGGCTGTCGGGCTTCCTGCTGTGGCAGACGGCCAACGCGGAGTTCCACTTCACCGACGTGTACTGGCCGGACTTCCGGCGGGTGGACTTCCTGCGGGCACTGCGCGACTACGCGGCCCGGCACCGCCGTTTCGGCGGCTGACGACCGGGCTGACGGACCCGGCTGAGAGACTCCGGCGCATGGCAGCCGGCGCGATCGACGTCCCCCTGGAGTACGTGCGGCTGGGCCTCCGCTTCGACCGGCTCGAGCCGGGCTTCGTCGACGCCTACACCGGCGACCCCCGGCTGCGGGCGCAGGTCGGCGACGAGCCGGCGCCCACCCCGACCCGGCTGCGCGACCAGGCCCGCGCGCTGCTCGCCGAGCTGGACTCGACCGCGCTGCCCGCCGACCGCGCCGCCTACCTGCGCGGGCAGCTCACCGGGCTGGAGTGCACGGCCCGCAAGATGGGCGGCGAGCCGGTCGGCTACCTCGACGAGGTGCGCGCCTACTTCCAGGTCTCGGTGGAGCTCGGCGACCCCGCCGAGTACGCCGCCGCGCACGAGGAGCTCGGCCGGCTGCTGCCGGGCAGCGGCACCCTCACCGAGCGGTACGCGCGGCACCGGCGGCGCGAGGAGTGCCCACCGCAGCGGCTGGAGGTCGCCGTCCACGCGCTGTCCTCGGCGCTGCGCGACCGGGTCCGCGGGCAGTACGGGCTGCCCGAGGCCGAGACGGTCCGCTACGAGGTGGTCACCGACAAGCCGTGGTCGGGGTTCAACTACTACGAGGGCGACTACCGGTCCCGGGTGGCCATCAACGCCGACCTGCCGCACCGGCTGAGCCAGCTGCCGCACCTGGTGGCGCACGAGTCCTACCCCGGTCACCACACCGAGCACTGCCGCAAGGAGCGCGGCCTGGTCGAGCGCGACCAGCACCTCGAGCACACCGTATTCCTGGTCAACACCCCCGAGTGCCTGATGGCCGAGGGCCTGGCCGACCTCGGCGTCGACGCCGCCATCGGCGACCGGTGGGGTGCGTGGTCGGCGGAGGTCCTCGGCGACCTGGGGCTGCGGTTCGACGGGGAGCTGGCGGAGCGGATCGCCGCGGCCGCCGCACCGCTGAACCGGGTGCGCCAGGACGCCGCCGTCCTGCTGCACGACCGCGGCGCCGACGCCGACGAGGTGATCGCCCACCTGCAGCGCTGGGCGCTGGTCAGCCACGACCGCGCCGCGCAGCAGCTGCGCTTCCTCACCGACCCGTTGTGGCGTGCCTACATCTCGACCTACGTCGAGGGGCACGCCCTGCTCAGCCGGTGGTTGGACGCGCGCCCCGCGGACCAGACCGTCGCCGACCGCTTCCTGCGGCTGCTCGACGAGCCGCTCACCCCGGCGGTCGTCAGCGCCGAGCTCGCCGCCGCACCGGCGTGAGGGGGCGGGACGCCGCGCGGCGCCGTCGGCTGGGCCTCTGGACGGCGGGCTGGCTGTTCCTCTTCCTGCTCCTCGGGGTGCTCCGGTTCGGCGACCTGTCCGTGCAGTGGCCGGTGCTGCTGGTCCCCGTCGCGTGGGCCGCGGTCGCCGCCCGGCCGCGCCGGGACGGCTGAACCCGGGCCCTCGCGCCGGGCCACCGGGCGGGGCCCGACGTTTCCGGCAGGGGTCCAGCGGGCGAACGACGCCCCACGTGTCACCCGTTGGCGTGTCTAGGGGCTGTTCCTGTCGGTGGGAGGGCTTAACGTCCGCGGTGGACGGGGAGCCCGCCTCGCCGTCCACGGGAGGCCCGGTGGTGGTGACGAGCGCGTCGTCGACCAGAGGGGCCGGGTCCCGGCCCCTGCGCCGGGACCCGGCCACCTTCGAGCCGGGGCGCGCCGTGTGCCCCAGGGGAGCCGACTCGTGAGCACTCGCCGTCGCACCTACGTCCTCGACACCTCGGTGCTGCTCTCCGACCCGGGAGCGCTGCTGCGGTTCGCCGAGCACGAGGTGGTCCTCCCGCTGGTCGTGGTGGGGGAGCTCGAGGCCAAGCGGGACCACCCCGAGCTGGGCTGGTTCGCGCGGCAGACGCTGCGCAAGCTCGACGACCTGCGGGTGCTGCACGGGCGGCTGGACGCGCCCATCCCGGTGGGCGACCAGGGCGGCACCCTGCACGTCGAGCTGAACCACAGCGACCCGTCGGCGCTGCCGGCCGGGTTCCGCAGCGACAGCAACGACAGCCGGATCATGGTCGTCGCGCTGAACCTGCGATCCGAGGGCCGGGACGTCTGCCTGGTCACCAAGGACGTCCCGCTGCGGGTCAAGGCCGCCGCCGTCGGGCTGGCGACCGAGGAGTACCGAGACTCGGGTGTCGTCGACGCCGGCTGGACGGGCATGGCCGAGCTCGCGCTCGACGAGCCCGAGATCCAGGCGCTCTACGACACCGGCTCGGTGTTCGTCCCCGCCGCGGCGGAGCTGCCCACGCACACCGGGCTGGTGCTGCTGTCCGGGCGTGGCTCCGCGCTGGGCCGGGTGACCCCGGACAAGCACGTGCGGCTGGTCCGCGGTGACCGCGAGGCCTTCGGGCTGCACGGGCGCTCGGCCGAGCAGCGGATCGCCCTGGACCTGCTGCTCGACCCCGACGTCGGGATCGTGTCGCTCGGCGGACGGGCCGGGACGGGCAAGTCGGCGCTCGCCATGTGCGCCGGCCTGGAGTCGGTCATGGAGCGGCGGGCGCACAAGAAGGTGGTCATCTTCCGGCCGCTGTACGCGGTCGGCGGCCAGGAGCTCGGCTACCTGCCCGGCAGCGAGGGCGAGAAGATGGCGCCCTGGGCCCAGGCGGTGTTCGACACCCTCGGTGCACTGGTGTCCCCGGCGGTGCTCGACGAGGTCCTCGCCCGCGGGCTGATCGAGGTGCTGCCGCTCACCCACATCCGCGGCCGGTCGCTGCACGACTCCTTCGTGATCGTCGACGAGGCGCAGTCACTGGAGCGCGGGGTGCTGCTCACGGTGCTGTCCCGGCTGGGCACCAACTCGCGGGTGGTGCTGACCCACGACGTGGCGCAGCGGGACAACCTGCGGGTCGGCCGGCACGACGGCGTCACCGCGGTGATCGAGGCGCTGAAGGGGCATCCGCTCTTCGCGCACGTGACGCTGACCCGCTCGGAGCGCTCGCCGATCGCGGCCCTGGTCACCGAGATGCTGGAGGACCTCCCGCTCTGAGGCCTGCTCTCCCCGCACTGCACGCCTCGTGTCCTCACTTGCACGCGCTGCGGCACGAGCAAGGCGGATGAAGAGCGTGCGATGCGGGGTCAGCGCGGCCCGCGCTCGAGGGCGCGGGTCCAGCGGGCCACGAGGGCAGACGGCGTGGCCAGCTCGTCCCGGACCCACCGCACCATGCCCCATCCCTCATCGCGCAGGGCGTCCTCCCGCCGCTTCTCCTCGAACACGGCATCGCCGGGATCCTGCCCGGGTCTCGGCAGGCCGCCGTACTTGATCCGCCCGTCGAACCCGCCCAGCAACCGGTGGTCGCGCCAGCCGAAGCCAGTGCGACCGACGAGACGGCGTCGGGACGTCGCACCGCCACCTGCAGGTCCGAGCGGACCACGCCGACGTTCATCATCAGCGCCCGACTGCGGCTCTCGCCGACGCTCTCGCTGCGGCCGTCGGCCGCCTGCACCACCCGGCGAGCCGAACGGGTTCCGCGCGTACCGCGGCCCGCGGTGAGCACCGCCGTCAGCGCGTCCGGCGACGTCTCCCCGCTCGCCAGGGCTGCGTCGGCAACGGCAAGCGCAGGAGCGAAGGGAAGAGCACGGGCCAGGTCTACGACGGTGCGAGCGAGGCTGGTGACGGCCATCGTCCCCACCACGACGACGTCGGCGGGGCCGAGTCCCGCCACGTGCGATCGCAGTCGCTCCTCGTCAGCACTGCGTGCTGGCGGCTGACGGGTGACGTGCACCTGACGGAGCGGCACCACCCACAGCGGGAGGCCACCGTGGCTCCGCGGCCGTGCCACTGGCGGCTGACCCGGCACTCTGTGGACGGGGCGTTGGGCTGTGGACGCTGCATCGCACGCGGTTACATCGCTGTGCACGCACCGCAGCGCGAGCAACGCGGCCGAGGACCGTGCAGGGCGGAGCCGGAGGGGGGCGGCGCAGCGGAGATCAGGCGCTGGGGCTGGGCTCTTCCTCGGCCGGCGCGCGGCGGGACGGCGCCTGCGGCCGCGGCGTGCTGGCCCACCGCACCAGCGCGACCGCAGCCCAACCGGCCCCGAGGCACCACGGCAGCCGCGCGACGACCTCCGTTAGTGCCATGTCGCCCCGCAGCCCGAGCAGCAGGACGGGGATCGCCAGCACGAAGGCGACGAGCAGCACGTCCGTGCGGAGCGGGCTGATCATCCGCCCATCTCCTCCAGGCGCTCGCACAGCAGCGAGGCCCAGCGGTGGGCCGTGGCCCGGGCGCCGTCGACGAGGGCGATCGGGATGCCGACGTGGTTGAGCACGGCGGCCGGGTCAGCGGTGGCGTCGGTCTCCTGGACGACGACGGCGTCGACCCGCGGCATCGCCTCCAGCCAGGGCACCAGGTCCTCGGGCTTGCGCGTCGAGTCCAGCAGCGCCCAGACCGCGGTCGGCACCCAGACCGAGAGCATGTGCTCCAGCCAGGGCCCCCCGGCGGTGCGCAGCGGCGCGTCCACGGCGACGACGGTGACCCGCCCGGCCGAGGTGCTCTCCCGCCGGCGGACGAGCGCGGTCTCCAGCGAGGTGATCCGGCTGTGCTCGGGAGCGAGACCGGCCAGCGCGCCGGAGGAGGCCCACTGCACCGTCTCGGGGTCCAGGTGCAGCGACACGGCCAGCGACCGGGCCGCGGCCAGGGTCTCCGCGCCGGGGCCGACGACCAGCAGCACCTCGCCGGGCTCTGTGGGCGCCGGCGGGGCCGGCGGCAGTCGGTCGGCCAGGGTCCGGGTCAGCGCGGCGTACACGCCGTGGGCGGCGACGTCGGCGGTGAAGTCGTCCCCGAGCAGGAAACCGGGCAGCCCCAGCGTCAGCAGCCGCAGGAGCAGCTCGTCCGGGCCGTGCGGGTGCATCGGCACGAGCGTCCGGGCGTGCTGCGGGACCAGCCGGGTCACCGTGGCCAGCCGGGTCCCCGGCTCGGCGGACCGGCCGCCCCCGGTGACCGGCCCGGGGACCGCCGGCAGCGGCGCGGGCCGGCTCCCCTCGAGACGGCCGGTCGGTCGCGGCGCGGGGACCGGGGGGCGTCCCCGGCGGGCCGGCGGCACTGCCGGGCGGTCGCCCGTCGCACCGCCCGAGCCGGGCGGCAGCAGTGACAGCGCCGGCAGCAACGTGGTGGCGTCCAGCGGCAGGGGGGCGGGGTCGCTGGCGGTCCGCACCAGCGAGGCGGCGACGACCGCCTCCGCCGCGGCGGTCGCCGGGCCGGTCACCGGGAACGGGTCGAGCGGGGTGTCCTCGACCACGACCGCGTCGACCACGAGGGGCGCCGCGGCGGCCGGACCCCACGGGTCGGCCCAGCCGTGCGTCCCGGTGTCGTAGGCGTTGCCGTAGGCGTCGGTCTGCTGGGCGCCGTCGTCGTAGAGCCACGGCTCGGGGACGTCGCGCACCTGCTCGGCCGCGAGCGCGGTGGCCGGGGCGGGCGGCTGGACGGCCAGCTCACCGGTGGCGACGGCGGCGATGACCGCGGTCGCCTCGGCGACGGCCACCGCCTCCGGGTCGTCGGCGAGGTCCTCGGGGTAGCGGTGCCGGCCCCGGCCCCGGCCGCTGCCGTTGGCCGCGAGCACCTCATCGAGGAGGTCGGCGAGCTCCTGGTCGAGGTTGCGGACACTCTCGACCATCGAGGGCGAGACCTCGTCCGCCTCCTCGGGGGTCATCGCCTCCGCGGCGGCCAGGGCCTCGGCGGCGGCGAGCTCCTCGGCGGCAGCGGCCTCCGCCTCCAGGCGGGCGGCCTCCGCGGCCGCGGCCTCGGCCTGCAACCGCGCCGCCTCGGCGGCGGCCTCGGCCTCGGCCTGGATCCGGGCTGCCTCGGCGGCGGCCTCGGCCTGCCGCCGGATGGCCTCGACGCGGGCGGCCTCGGCCCGGGCGGCCTCGATCCGGGCGGCCTCGATCCGGGCGGCCTCGGCCCGGGCGGCCTCGGCGCGCTCGGTCTCCAGCCGCTCGGCCTCGAGCCGCTCCGCCTCCATGCGGGCGGCTTCGGCTGCGGCGGCCGCGGCAGCGCGCGCGGCGGCCTCGGCCTCGGCCTGCAGCCGGGCGGCCTCCGCGACGGCTGCCGCCTCCGCCGCGGCCCGCAGCCGGGCGGCCTCCGCGGCTGCGGCGGCTTCGGCCTCGGCCTCAACCTGCAGACGCGCTGCCTCCGCCTCGGCGGCGGCCTCGGCCTCGGCCTGGACACGAGCGGCCTCGGCCGCTGCGGCGGCCTCGGCCTGCAGCCGGGCGGCCTCGGCAGCTGCAGCGGCCTCCGCCTCGGCCCGCAGGCGCGCGGCCTCGGCGGCTGCGGCGGCCTCCGCCTCGGCCCGCAGGCGGGCGGCCTCGGCAGCTGCGGCGGCCTCCGCCTCGGCCTGCAGCCGGGCGGCCTCCTCGGCGGCCCGGGCCGCGGCCGCGGCCTCGGCCTGGATGCGCTCGGCCTCCAGCCGGGCGGCCTCCCGGCGGACGGCCTCGATGCGGGCGGCCTGCCGGCGCGCCGCCTCGATGCGCTCGGCCTCGATGCGGGCAGCCTCCGCGGCGACGGCCTCGGCGGCGGCGGCCTGGATGCGCTCGGCCTCCTGACGGGCGGCCTCGAGCGCGGCGGCCTCGGCCTCGGCCTGCAGGCGCGCGGCCTCGGCGGCCGCCTCGGCGGCGTCGTCGACCGCTGCCCGGACCTGCTGGTCGCTGGTCACCATGCGGGTCAGCGCGGCCGCGAACGGCGACGGCGCGTCCACCGGGGGCGCCGGCTCCACCGCGGGGTCCGCCACCGGCGTGGCCAGCTCCTCCGGGGGCAGCATCAGCGTGTGCCGGGCCGGGGTGAACGGCTTGGCGGTGTCGCCCCCGGACCGTGCCGCGGCGGGGCGGGCGGCGGAGGACGACCGGGCGGCGGAGGAGGACCGGGCGGCGGCCGGACGCGCCGCCGACGTCCGGGACGCCGCCGGGTGCGCCGTCGGGGTCCGGGTGGTCGAGGAGGCAGCCGACCGCGCCGCCGCTGAGGCCGGGCGCGACGGCGCCGGGCGGTCGGCGACCGCCGCGGCGCGGAAGCCGCCGGTGCGCGGCGCGGCGGTGCGGATGGCCGACATCCGCTCGACCAGCGCGTCGCCGAGCGACCCGGCGGGCTGGGCGGTGCGGGCGGCTGCCGGCTCGGCGACGGCGACCCGGTTCGAGCCGGCCCGCCCGTACAGGCCGACGGCGGGCTCGTCCGCCGGGTCGCTGCGGAACAGGTCGGCCAGCTCGCTCGCCCGGTCGTCGAGCGAGGGCCGGACGGCGGTCGGAGCGGGCGCAGCCGGCCGCGCGCTCACCTCGACCTCGGCGATGAACCGCTCGGACGCGAAGAAGCCGAGCATCCCGCCGGAGCGGATCCGGCGGACGCCGACGATCCGCGCCGACGGCCCGAACTTCTCGCGCGCGGCCTCGATGGCCTCCTCACGCGTGGCTGCCTCAACGGACTGCGACGGCACCGCTCACCACTCCCAGGGACTCGATCTGGGCCGTCCGGGACACCTCGTTGTAGGAGATGACCGACAGCCGCGGCAGGACCTGGCGGACCAGGCGGGACAGTGCGGCTCGGACCTGCGGCGAGCACACGAGGACGGGGGAGAGGCTCATCCGGTCGGCCTCGTCGAGCAGGTTGGTGCAGCCGCGCACCAGGGCGTCGACGGTGTGGCCGTCGAGGGCGAGCACCTGGCCGGCCTCCGTCGGGCGGATGGCCTCCAGCAGTCGCTGCTCGAACGAGGGCTCGAGGGTGATGACGTGCAGGCGCTCGTCCGGGGTGACGAAGGGGTGGCTGATGGCCGCCCCGAGCGCGGTCCGCGCGGCCTCCACCAGCCCGTCGAGGTCGGTGGACTTCTTGGCCCGCAGGGACAGCGCCTCGAAGATGCGCACGAGGTCGCGGATCGACACCCCCTCGTCCAGCAGCGAGTGCAGCACGCGCTGCACCTCGCCCAGGCTGAGCAGCGTGGGGGTGAGCTCGTCGACGACGGCCGGGTGGGTGCGGCGGACCATCTCCACCAGCACCTTCACGTCCTCCCGGCCGAGCAGCTGCGAGGCGTTCTGCCGGACGACCTCGGCCAGGTGGGTGGTGATGACCGAGGACCGGTCGACCACGGTGGCCCCGGCCATCTCGGCCTGCCGCTGGAGCTCGGCCGGCACCCACTTGGCGGGCAGGCCGAACACCGGCTCGCGGGTGGGCTTGCCGGGCAGCCCGTCGAGGTGGTCGCCGATGGCGAGCACCGTCCCGGCCGGGGAGGTCCCCTTGGCCGCGGGGACGCCGTTGAGCCAGATGACGTACTGGGACGCCGGCAGGTCGAGGTTGTCCCGGGTGCGCACCAGCGGGATCACCAGGCCGGTCTCCATCGCGACCTTGCGGCGCAGCGCCTTCACCCGGTCCAGCAGGTCCCCGCCGCGGGCGGTGTCCACCAGCTCGACCAGGTCGAAGGCGACCTCCAGCTCCAGCGGGTCCACGCGCATCTTGTCCGCGATCTCCTCGGGGGAGTCCGGCTGCGGCTCGTCGGCCTGCGGGGCGGCGACCTCGTCGGGGTCCTCGTCCGGCGTGTCCTCGAAGCGCGTGGACAGGAAGAGGAAGAGGGCACCGATCAGCAGGAACGGCAGCTTGGGCAGGCCGGGGATCAGGCACAGCGCCAGGGACGCGCCACCGGCGATGCGCACCGGCATCTTGTTGCGGCTGAGCTGGCTGATCAGGTCGCTGCCCATGTCGCCCTCGGAGGCCGAGCGCGTGACGATCAGGCCCGTGGCGGTGGAGATGAGCAGCGCGGGGATCTGCGAGACCAGCCCGTCGCCCACGCTCAGCACGGAGTACGTGGAGACGGCGTCGGTCATCGACATGCCCAGCTGCATGACGCCGATCGCGAAGCCGCCGATCAGGTTGATCAGCGTGATGATGATCGCGGCGATGGCGTCGCCCTTGACGAACTTGCTGGCGCCGTCCATCGACCCGTAGAAGTCGGCCTCGGAGGTGACCTCCTTGCGCCGCTTGCGGGCCTGGGCCTCGTTGATCAGCCCGGCGTTCAGGTCGGCGTCGATGGCCATCTGCTTGCCCGGCATCGCGTCGAGGGTGAAGCGGGCCCCGACCTCGGCGACGCGGCCGGCGCCGTTGGTGATGACGACGAACTGGATCATCGTGAGGATCACGAAGATCACCAGGCCGACGATCAGCGAGCCGCCGATCACGAAGTGGCCGAACGCCTCGATGACCTTGCCGGCGTACCCGTCGGTGAGCACCAGGCGGGTGGAGGAGACGTTCAGCGCCAGCCGCATCAGCGTGGCGATGAGCACCAGCGACGGGAAGACGGCGAAGTCCAGCGGCCGCTTGATCTGCATGGACACCAGCAGGATCAGCAGCGAGCCGACGATGTTCAGCCCCAGCAGCAGGTCCAGCACGGTCGCGGGCAGCGGCACGACCAGCATGAGGACGATCGAGACGACCCCGATGGGGACGGCTGCCTTCGTCAGCTTGCCCACGAGACCTCGTTCCTGTGCCGGTGACGCTGGTGACCAGGGGTGCACGCAGCGCCCCGTACCGGTCTTCTCGGCAGGGCGGCAACCGGTCGGCACCGGGAGCGGAGCGGGGCGTCGTCCCGCCCGTCACTGGCGCTCCGGTTGCCTCACGAGGTTGGACGCCGGCGGCTGACGGCGACGCCCGGCGCGGGGCAGGTCCGCGGTGTCCGGCGCCTCGAAGCCGGGGCGGTGCACGCCGCCGCGCACGCCGCGGGAGGACAGCTGCATGACGAAGGCCAGCACCCGGGCGACGGCGGTGAACAGCTGCGCCGGCACCTCCTGGCCGAGCTCGCAGCTGGCGTGCAGCGCGCGGGCCAGCGGGATGTCCTGGACCATCGGCACGCCGGCCTCCCGGGCCCGCTCGCGCAGCTTGGTCGCGATCTCGTCGGCCCCCTTGGCCACGACCCGCGGCGCGCCCTTCTGCGGCTCGTACTTCAGCGCGACGGCGACGTGCGTCGGGTTGATGAGCAGGACGTCGGCCTCGGCGACCTCGGCCATCATCCGGTTGCGCGACATGGCCAGCTGGGTGGCCCGGCGTGAGGCCTTCATGTGCGGGTCGCCCTCGGCCTGCTTGTACTCCTGCTCGATCTCGTAGCGGCTCATCTTGAGCTTCTGCATGGTCTGGTGCCGGACGACCAGGTAGTCGGCCAGCGCGATGACCAGGCCGGTGAGGCCGACCACGCGGAACATGAGCACCGCCGAGTCGGCGCACACCCGGGTGATCTCCGACAGCGGCAGCGAGCCGGAGGCGGAGACCAGCGTCTGGGCGTTGTCCGACGTCGTGTAGATGACCACGCCGATGGCGGCGGTCTTGATGACCGCCTTGATCGCCTCCCAGGCACCGTGCGTGCCGAACATCCGCTTCAGGCCCGGCAGCGGGTTGAACTTGCCCAGCGTGGGCTTGAGGCCCTTCCCGGACAGGACCACGCCGCCCTGGGCCACGGAGGCCACGGTGCCGACCAGCATCATGCCCAGGGCCAGTGGCAGCACCGCGGCGAGGAAGACGCCCAGCGCCTGCCCCAGGAGCACCGAGAGCTGGGCCGGATCGGGGCGCTCGACCACCGTGCCCACGTGCAGGAACAGCTCCTGGACGGAGGTGAACGCGTTGCCCACGAGCATCGGCAGCAGGAAGCTCGCCGCCGCGGCACCGACCCAGGTGCCCAGCTCCTGGGTCCGCGGGATCTGCCCGTCCTTGCGGGCCTGCTTGAGCTTCTTCGGTGTCGGCTTCTCTGTCTTCTCACCGCCCGGTCCGTCCTTGGCCATCTCACCCGCTCCGGAAGGCGGTCATCGCCTGGACAGCGGTGTCCATCAGCGCGTCGAGGGCGGGCGGCAGCAGGGGGAAGGTCAGGCCCAGCAGGGCCAGGGTGATCATGATCTTGACCGGGAAGCCGATCGCGAAGACGTTGAGCGCCGGCGCCGCGCGGGTGAGCAGGGCCAGGGCGATGTCGGCGAGCAGCAGGACGGCCACCATCGGGCCGGCGATCTGCAGCGCCGCCAGGAACATCATCGAGAACGCCGTCACCAGGGCCGACCCGATCTGGTCGGTGGGGATCGACCCGCCGACCGGGACGCCCTGGTAGGAGGTGACGAACCCGCGCACCAGCATCAGGTGCCCGTTGCTGGTGAACAGCAGCGTGATGGCCAGCAGGTAGTGCAGCTTGCCGATCGCCGAGTGGCTGGTCATCGACAGCGGGTCGAAGGCCGGCTGGAGGGAGAACCCGCCGGCCAGGTCGATGATGTCGCCGGCCATCTGGACGGCGGTGAACAGCACCTGGACGACGAGGCCCAGCGCCGCCCCGATGATCGCCTCGGTGAGCGCCGCGACGATCAGGAACCCCGCCGTGACCTCCGGGATCTGCCCGCTGAGCTGGGGGAAGACGACCAGGGAGAAGGCCAGGGACAGGGCGCCCTTGACCGCGGCCGGGATCCCGGGGGAGTTGAACGGTGGCGCCATGATGATGAACCCCGCGGCCCGCACGGTGGCCAGAAGGAGCGCGGCCAGGGTGACGGAGGGGACCTGGAGGTCCACCGCGGCTCAGCCCTTGCCGAGCAACCGGGGGAGGGACTCGAAGAGGTGGTTGGTGAAGGACACCAGCTCCGAGAGCACCCAGTTGCCGGTGACGACCATGGCGATGGCGACGGCGATCATCTTCGGGACGAAGGAGAGGGTCTGCTCCTGGATCTGGGTCGCTGCCTGGAACAGCGAGATCATGAAGCCGACCAGCAGGGCGGTGAGCAGGATGGGGGCGGCCACCTTGGCCGCCACGATCATCGTCTGGGTAGCGATCTCGGTGACGTCTGCGTCAGACATGTGGAACCCCGCCTCACCCGTACGAGCCGACGAGCGCCGTCGTGATCAACGACCAGCCGTCGACGACGACGAACAGCAGCAACTTGAAGGGCAGGGCGACCACCGTGGGCGGCACCATCATCATGCCCATGGACATCAGCGCGGCGCTGACCAGCATGTCCAGCACCAGGAACGGGATGAAGACGACCAGCCCGATGATGAACGCCGACTTCAGCTCCGACAGCACGAACGCCGGGACCAGGGTCAGCATGCTCACCGCCTCGGCGTCGGCCGGCTTCTCCTCGCCGGAGAGCCCGATCATCAGCTCGAGCTCCTCGCCGCGGGTGTTGGCCAGCAGGAACGTCTTCAGCGGCGCGACGCCGGCGTCGTAGGCCTGCGTGGCGGTCACCGCGCCGTTCAGGTAGGGCTGGACGGCGACGTCGTTGACGTCGCCGAACACCGGGCCCATCACGAAGATCGTGAGGAACAGGGCGATGCCGGTGAGCACCTGGTTGGGCGGTGCGGTCGCCAGGCCCAGCGCGTTGCGGGTCAGCGACAGCACCACGATCATCTTGGTGAACGAGGTGACCAGCAGCAGCGCGGACGGCGCGATGGACAGCACCGTGATCGCCAGGATCAGCGTGACCGCGGTGCTCGGGCTGTTGCCGCCGACGGAGATGTCCACGCCGCCGTTGTCGACGACCGGGGCGATCGGCGCGGTCGGCTCGACCGGTGCGGTCGGGGCGGCTGCGGCCGGTCCGGCCAGCGCCACCAGGGCGACCAGCGCGACGACCGCTCCGGCCAGCGCGACGGCCAGCAGCAGCCACGGGCGCCGGGGTCGGAGGGCGAGGGTCATGACCGGCGGACCGTCCGCTCCCGCAGCTCCTGGACGGCCGACGTCCAGGTGCCCCGGTCGAGGACCGACCCGGCGAGCGCACCGGAGCCGGTGCGGGCCGCGAGGCCTGCCCGGAGGCCGGGCCCCTCCGCCGCCGAGCCGGGCAGCGCGGCGCCGCCCTGCGCGGCGAGCGCGGCGTCCAGGTCCTCGCCCTCGACCTCGGTGAGCAGGGTGACGGTGTCGTCGGTGGTGCCGACGACCAGCACCCGGCCGGCGACCCGGAGGACGGACACGCTGCTCGTCCGGCCCATGCGCTGGCGGGCGACGACCTCGATCAGACCGCTGCCCTGACCCAGCCCGCGCTTCTTCGCCAGGTGGGTGGCCAGCAGCAGCACGCCGGCGACGAACGCCAGGGACAGCACCAGGCGGATGACCATCCACGTCATGACTCGACTCCGCCTCCGTTCCGCTCCTCGGTCGCTGGCGCTCCCTGCGATGCTCGCTGCGCCGTCGTCTTCGCGGTCATGGCGTGGACCTCCCCGGGTCCCCGGCGTCGGTGACGATCTCGCTGATCCGCAGCCCGAAGTCCTCGTCGACGACGACGATCTCGCCGCGGGCGATCAGCGTGCCGTTGACCAGCAGGTCGGCCGGCGCACCGGCGGCGCGGTCGAGCTCGACCACCTCACCGGGGTGGAGCGAGAGCAGCTCGGACACCGTCATCCGGGTGCGGCCGATCTCCACGGTGACCTCCATGGCCACGTTGCGGAGCAGGTCCAGGCTGCCCCGGCGCTCGCGCACCTGCGGCAGCGTCACCTGGAGCGCGAGGGTGGCCGACACCTCGCCGTGGGCGGCGAGCGGAACGGCGAGGAAGACGCCCTTGTCCCGCAGCCCGTCCAGGGCCGAGAGGACGTCCTCCACCCGCTCGGCGGCGACGCGGACCCGGCCGAGCGCCGCGGCGGCCGCCTCCAGGGCCGGGCGCAGCGCGGTGGCGACGTCCATCGGCCCCACGGGTG
Source organism: Modestobacter sp. I12A-02662 (assembly GCF_041028325.1). Taxonomy (NCBI): domain Bacteria; kingdom Bacillati; phylum Actinomycetota; class Actinomycetes; order Geodermatophilales; family Geodermatophilaceae; genus Modestobacter; species Modestobacter sp. I12A-02662. The sequence goes on from NZ_JABGDE010000002.1 coordinate 144,733, forward strand.
AGCCGGTCAGCGCCGCGACGATCTCCGCGGACAGGACCAGCACGATGTCGCCGCTGACCTCCCCGCCGAGAGCAGCGGTGACCGCGGCGCCCGGCTCGGCCGGCAGCGGAACGGCGTCCGGGTCGCTGACCGGTGCCCCGGCCCGCAGGTCGAGCGAGGCGGGCAGCGCGGCCGCCGCGGCCTGGGCGGCCGCGGCGACTGCGGTGGCGATGGTCTCGGAGTCCGACGAGGAGTCGGTGCCGAAGGCGGTGGTCATCAGTGGTCCTTTCCGCCGGTCGCGGTGTGGGGGACGATCTCGGCGGCCAGGCGGCGCCGGTGGTTGCTCGGGAGGGCGTGCGCGAACGTGACGTCGTTCGTGGTGACCTGCAGCGGGTTGTCCTGGGCGTGCCGCAGCAGCAGCACGTCCCCGACGGCCAGGGACAGCAGGTCACCCGAGGGCACCTCGAGCGGGTTGAACCGGACGCTCACGTCCACCGGGACGTCGCCCAGCCGCTCGGTCAGCGCCTCGTGGGCCCGCTGCCGCTTGTGCCGCGCGGACTCCGACAGCTGCGGGGACGCGGCGTTGTCGAGGGCGGCGGCGAACGACGTGAAGGGGAGCACGAGCGTCGCGTCGGGCTCCCGGGAGCCGATCCGCATGCCGAACGTCGCCACCATGACCGTCTCCGAGCCGGAGGCGGCCTGGGCCAGCTGCGGGTTGTACTCGACGCCGTCCAGGACCGGCTGCAGCGGCGTGATGGCCGCGAACGCCTCGGCCAGCTCGCCGAGGAGCCGCTCGATCAGGTGCCCGGTGAGGGCGGACTCCATCCCGGTCAGCGGCCGGTTGGGCTGCTCGTCGCCCCCGGAGCCGCCCAGCATGTGGTCGACCATCGCCATCGCGGAGTCCAGCGGATAGGCCAGGACGCCCTTGCCGGGGAGCGGCTCGAGGGTGAAGACCGCCAGGAAGTACGAGGACGGCAGGGTGGCGATGTAGTCGTCGTAGGAGAACTGCTCGATGCCGACCAGCTCCATCCGGGCGCCGGTGCGCAGGAAGGAGGTCAGCGTGGTGGTCGCCTGGCGGGCGAAGGACTCCTGGGCGATCTGCAGGATGCGGACGTGCTCGCGGGAGAGCTTGGTCGGCCGGCGGAAGTCGTAGGTGCGCGGTTCACGTCGCCGGCTCCGCCCCTGCCCGTCGGGGATCCGGGGGCTGGGCGGCGCCTCGGCCACGGTGTCGGACAGGCTCACGCATGTCCTCATCGGCGGGCGGTGGACCGACCCTGACCGGAGAGCGGACCAGCCGGCGCCGCGGAGTGCGGCACCGGCTGGTCCGGGGGTGGCTCGGGGGAGCGGAGGTTACGGCCCCTTGCAGGGACCCAGGACGAGCGTGCGGGTGCTGGGGGCAAGGGGGTCCTATTGCTACTGGGTGACGTACTCCGTGTAGTAGATCTCGTACACGTCCCCGTGGTAGGCCTCGATGATCGCCTGCTCCAGGGTCGCCTTCATCGCCTCGCGGTTGTTCTGCACGTCGGGCAGCGCCGCGCCGGAGAACTGGGCGATGGCGATGTCGAGGGCCTTGGAGCCGTCCGGCGTCGCCCCGCCACCGTGGCCGCCGCCGCCGGCGGCCTCGTCGTAGGCGAGGGAGAACTGCAGCGCCATGCCCAGCTTGAGGTAGCTGCCCCCGGCCAGGTTGATGGCCACCGGCTCGACCTCCAGGACGACGCTGCCGGCCTCGGGCACGACCTCCGCCTCGGCCTCGCCGCTGCCGCTGAAGAGGAAGAAGTACGCTCCCGCGCCGATGGCCAGCACGGCCACCAGGGCGATGATCAGCAGCTTCGCCTTGCCGCCGCCGCCTGCCTCCTCGCCGTCGTCGACCGGCTCGGGCTTCTTCTTCTTGCTGCTCATGGGTGGCTCCCCTCGGAGGCGGTGCTGTCGGTGGTGGTGCCGCCGGCGGCGGCGGTGGCGGCCCGGGCAGCGGACTGCACGGCGGCCTCGATGCCCGGTAGCAGGACGTTGGCCTCGGCGGAGGCGGTGGACAGGAGGATCACGTCGACCCGGCGGTTGACCGTCACGTAGCCGGGGTCGGTGTCCGGCACGAGTGGCCGGGTGCTGCCGTAGCCGGCCGCCGACATCCGGCCCTCGGCGACGCCGTCGACCTCGGACAGGTGCCGGAGCACGGTGGTCGCGCGGACCGCCGACAGCTCCCAGTTCGACGGCCACGGGCCGCCGGGGGTGACCGGCAGCGAGTTGGCGTGGCCCTCCACCCGGATCTGGTTGGGCAGCGTGTCCAGGGTCCGCGCCATCGCGTCCAGCACCACCGCCCCCTGCGGCTGCAGCGCGGCCGACTCGGGGGCGAAGAGCACCGGGTCGGAGACCACGTGGACCACCAGGCCGCGCTCGTCGATGACGAACTGGGCGGCAGCCGGCTGCCCGACCGCGGCCAGCGCCGCCGAGAGCGCGTCCCGGGCCTGCGCCAGCTGGTCGTAGGCGCCGCGCGCCTCGGCGGCGGTCCGCCGGGCGTCCTGGGCGGCGGCCGCCTCCGCGGCGGCCTTCTCCGCGTCGGTCTGCTCGGTGCCGTCGATGGCGGCCTCCTCGGCGACCTGCACCGGCTTGAGCGGGCTGTCGTTCTCGGTCGGCGCGTCGATGGCCGCACCGTCGTTGAGGATGGTGACCGGGGCGCCGGCTCCCTCGCGGGCGCCGTCGGCGAAGGCGGTGAACTTGGCCATGTCGATCGAGCTCATCGCGTAGAGCACCACGAACAGCACGAACAGCAGCGTCATCATGTCGAAGCCGGACACCAGCCACCGTTCGTGGTTCTCGTGCTCCTCGTGCTCCTCGTGCTTCTTCGCCCGGCGCTTGCCCCCGCCGTGGCCGGCGCTCTTGCTCATGCCGCCTCGCGCTCCTGCTCACTGGGCGGCACCAGGGAGGTGAGCTTCTGCCGCACGGTCCGCGGGCTGGTGCCCGCCTGGATCTCGGCGATGCCCTCGACGAGCAGCTCCATCTGCGCGGCCTGCAGCGCGCTGACGTGGGTGATCTTGGCCCCCATCGGCAGGAACCAGAAGTTGGCGGCCATGACGCCCCACAGCGTGGCGATGAACGCGGCGGAGACCATCGGGCCCAGCGCCTCGGGGTTGCTGAGGTTCCCCATCACGTTCATCAGGCCGACGATGCAGCCCAGGATGCCGATGGTCGGCGCGTAGCCGCCCATGTTGTTCATGAACTTGGCGGCGACCTTGTCCTCGGCCTTCTTGGCCGCGATCTCGCTCTCCAGGACGGCGCGGAGGTCCTCCGGGTCGGTGCCGTCGATGCTCATCTGCAGGCCGCGCCGGAGGAACAGGTCGTCGACCTTCTTGACCTCGGCCTCGAGGGCGAGCAGGCCTTCCTTGCGGGCCTTCTCGGCCAGGCCGACCAGGATCTGGATGTTCTCGGTGGGCGGCGGGACCTTGGCCGGGAGCACGGCCATCTTGAACCACGCCGGGATCTTCTTGAGGTCGTTCATCGTCTGGCTGGCCGCCGCCGCACCGAAGGTGGCGACGACGACGAGGACGATCGCCGGGAGGAAGATCAGCGAGGTCGGGTCGGCGCCCTCGAGGACCATGAAGACGACCAGGGCGACGAGGGAGATGACGAACCCGATCAGGGTGGCGGGATCCATGGGTCAGCGCTCTTCTCGGCTCGGGAAGGGCACGACCGAGGAGTCCTCGGGGCCCTGCGGGGAAGGGGCGGTGGCCGGCCGGTACGCGCCCCGGTCCATCTGGAAGGCAACCGCCTGGATTCCGGCGCGGTAGTCGCGGACCTCGCGGATCACCTCGTCGACGCTCTCGGTGACGACGTACTTCGTGTCGTCGACGAGCGTGAGGACGGTGTCGGGGTGGCCCTCCACGCGCTGGATCAGGTCGGCGTTGAGCACGAAGTGCTCGCCGTTGAGGCGCGTCAGACGGATCACGGGTGTCTCCAGGGTCAAGGGGCGGCGGTCGCCGGTGCGGGGTGTCGTCGCAGCCGCACTGGTGTCATCGGCGTGGACGGACACCTGCTTGAGCCGAACGGCCCGGTCTCCCCGACGGGGGGACCGGGCCGTTCGGGCTGGTCAGGGTCGAGCGGGCGATCAGCGCTTCAGCTGGACGAGGTCCTGCAGGACCTCGTCGGAGGCGGTGATCACCCGGCTGTTCGCCTGGAAGCCACGCTGGGCGATGATCAGGCTGGTGAACTCCTCGGAGAGGTCCACGTTGCTCATCTCCACCGCGCCGGCGGCGAGCGTGCCGGCCCCGCCGGTGCCGGCGGCGCTGATGGACACGACACCGGAGTTGTTGCCCGGCCGGAAGGAGGAGCTGCCGGCCTTCTCCAGCCCGCTGGGGTTGGCGAAGGTGGCCAGCGCCAGCTTGCCGACGTCCTGCCGCAGGCTGTTGGAGTAGACGCCGACGACGGTGCCGTCCGCGCTCAGCGAGAACGACTGCAGGGTGCCGGTGGCGTAGCCGTCGGTGGGCGTGGCCTTCACCGCGCTGTCGGCGCCGAACTGGGTGATCTTGGAGAAGTCCAGGGTGATCGGGCCGGGCCAGCTCGCGTCCATCGGCGCGTTGGGCGTGACGTCGAGGACGGCCGCGGCCGGGTCGTCGACCTCGCCGGTGGCCGGGTCGAACGCGATGGTGGCGTCCGGCGTCAGGACGGCGTCCCCGTTCTCGTCCGTGAGGGCGACCGTCCACTCGTTGTCGGTGGCCGTCTTGGTGAACGTCGCGGTGATCTGGTGCGCGTTGCCCAGCGCGTCGTACATCGTGATCGGGGTCTCGATGCCCTCGGTGGCCGCCGTGCCGCTGGAGAGGTTGCCGGTGAACCCGCCGGTGGCGGAGGCCTTGGGCGGCATCACCGCGCCGTAGGGCACCGTGAGGTCGCCGGTCGGGCCGTTGGAGTCGATCACGCCGCCCTTGGCCATCCAGCCCTGCAGGATGGCGCCGTCGGGGGTGACCAGCCGGCCCTGGCCGTCGAAGTCGAACGAGCCGGCGCGGGTGTAGAGCTGCTCGTTGCCGGACTGGGTGACGAAGAAGCCGTCGCCGCTGATCAGGAAGTCGGTCGAGCGGCCGGTGCTCTGGGTGGAGCCCTGGGTCCAGTTGGTCGTGATGCCGGCCAGCTGGACGCCCAGCCCGACCTGGGCCGGGTTGGTGCCACCGGTGCCCTGCGTCGGCGCGGAGCCGTTGCTCAGCACCTGGGACAGGGTGTCCTGGAAGACGGTCTGGCTGGACTTGTAGCCGACCGTGTTCACGTTGGCGATGTTGTTGCCGACGACGTCCAGCTTGGTCTGGTGGGTCTTCAGGCCGGAGATCGCGGAGAACATGGAACGCAGCATGGGAGTGCTCCTCGGGCGAGGCGGAGGGTCAGGTGGCGGGGACGGCGGTCAGTCGGCGGCCGGCAGCGACACCTCGGACAGGCGGCCGAGCGCGATCTCGACGCCGTCGACGACCGCCTTCGACTCCGCCTTGCTGTCGCCGCTGATCTTCACCGAGCTGACGGTGCCGGTCTTCGTGGAGCCGTCGGTGTCGGTGTAGGAGACGGTGTGCCCGACCAGCGCGCCGGCGCTCAGCGACCGCTGGAGGGTGAGCGCCTGCGTGTTCTGGTCGGCGATCTCGTTCAGGCTCTGCACCTGCGCTAGGGTGGCCGTCTGGGCCATGAACTCGCTGCTGCTCGTCGGGTTGCTCGGGTCCTGGTACTTCAGCTGGGCGACGAGCAGCTGCAAGAAGGTCTCGGAGTCGAACCCGTTCTTGCTGATCTGCGTGGTGGCCGTGCTGGTGGCCACGATGGGACTGCCGCTGATCGCGTCGGTCATCCTGGGACCTCCCTCTCAGACGCGGACGTCCACGCCGCGTGACGTGGACGGGTCGGCGGCGCGGACGGGGGTGCCCGCACCGTTCTGGTCGTCGTCCCGGACCCAGCCGGAGCCGTCGGCCGGCGGCCGGCCGGACTGGCCCTGCGAGCCGCCGCGCGGGTCGGGGAGCTGCTGCTGGCCGGCGCGCGTCCAGCTCGCGTCGTCGCCGGCGTCGGTGCCGACCTCGAGGCGGTTCAGCGACAGGCCGGCGGTCTCGAGCTCGCGGCGCAGGTCGGGCAGCGCCTCGAGCAGGGCCTGGCGGCCGTGCTCGTGCGCGCCGAGCAGGGTCAGGTCGAGCGTCCCGTCGGTGATCGTGGCCTGGATCGAGACCGGGCCCAGCTCGTCGGGCGTGATGACCAGGGTCATGGTCTGCGTGCCGTCGGGCGCCTCGGTCAGCACGGCGAGCTGGCGGCCCAGCTGGGTGGCGACCGGCGGGTCCGCGTCGGCGGACGGCGGGGCGGCCGGTGTGCCCGCGGTCGCCGTCGCGGGGGCCGGGGCGGCGGGGACGCCGAAGGCGGCGAGCGGCTCGGCGTCGGGTGCGGTCTGCTCCGGAGCCGCCGCACCGGCGGGGTACCCGCTGCCGTCGTCGGCACCGGTGTCCGCGGCACCGCCGGCCGGGCTGCCGGCGGCGGGGAGCGACAGGCCGGCCGGTCCGCTGACCACCGCGTCGGCGGCGGGGGTCGCCGGCCCGGCCGGAGCGCCGGGGGCGGTACCCGACGGCAACGTGCCGGCGAGGGCAGCGGCCGCGGGGACGGGATGGGGGACCGGGGCGCCGGCGCCGGGCGCGGCGGCGCCCGACGGCGCGGGGGCCACCGGTTCCCCGGCGGCCGGGGCGGCCGCGGGGAGGAGGTCCGGCGCCACGGCCGCCGGGGCGACGGCGTCCGGAGCGGTGCCCGGTGAGGCGGTGCCCGGTGAGGCGGTGCCCGATGAGGCGGTGCCCGATGAGGCGGTGCCAGGCGCGGCGGTGACCGGTGAGGCGACGACCGGTGCGGACGACGCCGGCGCCGCGGACAGCAGCATCCACGGCGGCGGGGCGAGGACGGCGACCGGGGTCCCCCCGGCGTCCTGGCCGGGAACGACGTCCTCCTCGGTGCTGCCTTCTGCCGCCGGGCCGGACTGCTGCCCGCCGGAGGTGAGCGCGTCGTCGAGGACGCTGGCGAAGGCCGGGGAACCGCCGCCGGGAGCCGTCGACCCGGCCGGCCCCGCGGCCGCGGGGACCGCAGGCAGGGCGGGCAGGACTGTCGGTGCCGTCATGACCAGGCCCCCGCGGCGGTCGTCACCTTCTGGACGAAGGACCGGGTCTCGCCGTAGGGCGGGATCCCGCCGGAGCGGGACACCGTGCCGGGGCCCGCGTTGTACGCCGCCAGCGCCAGCTCCGTGGAGCCGAACTGCTGGGTCAGGTCCTTCAGGTACCGGGCCGCCCCGTCGATCGAGGAGGCCGGGTCGCCGGTGTCCACGCCGAGGCTGCGGGCCGTCGCTGGCATGAACTGCATGAGGCCGCGCGCGCCGGCCGGCGAGACCGCGGCGCTGTCGAAGCCGGACTCGGTCTTCGCCACGGCCGCCAGGAGCGCGGGGGAGACGCCGTGCTTGGCGCCGGCCTGCTGGAAGAGGTCGGCGTAGGGGACGCCGGCCAGGCTGGCCGCGCCGCTGGGGGCGGTGGTGGCCGCGGGGGCGGCGGCCGCGTCCGGCAGCACCCGGCGGATCACCGACGGGTTGCCGACGGACTGCACCTTCACCACCTCGCCCGCCTGCGGGGCGGCGATCATCTGGCCGTTGCCGATGTAGATGCCGACGTGGTCGATGCCGCCGCGGGAGGCGGAGTTGTCGAAGAAGACGAGGTCGCCGGGCCGCGCCTCGTCCAGCGAGGCGACCGCCCGGCCGGCGGTGGCCTGCTGGGAGGAGGTGCGCGGCAGGCTGATGCCCAGGTCGCTGTACACCCGCTGGACCAGCCCGGAGCAGTCCAGGCCGGTGCTCGGGTCGGTGCCGCCCCACGCGTAGGGGACGCCCAGGTACTTGCTCGCCGCCTGCACCACGGCGGACCCGCCGGCGCTGCCCGCGGCGCCGGGGACGGCGGTGCCACCGGTGCCGGTCAGCCCGGCGGCGGCCGCCGCGCTGGCCCACTGGGCACCCGAGGAGGCGACCGGGGTCGCGGAGAAGCGGGCCTGGATCTCACCGATCCGGCTGTACACCGCGCTCAGCCCGTCCACGTCGCCCCCTCCTCCCCGTCCTGCGGTCGCCGGCCGTGCCGACCGGTGACCAGGTCGTCGACCGTGCGCGCCTCGGCCGTCTCCGCCGCCGCCCGCAGCGCGTCGAGGTGCCGCTCGCGCAGCCGCTCGAGCCCCTTGGTGCGCTGGGCCGCGGCGGTCCAGCGGGCGCGGACCGCCTCGGCCTGCTCGCTCCGCGCGCGGGCGATCGCCCGCGCCTCTGACACATCGGCAGCCGCGGTGGCCGATGCGACCATCGCGGCGACGAACGCGGCACCGGAGGCGGCGCGGGGGACCGACCGGGTGCTGAGCGCCTCGGCGTCCTGCGCGGCCCGCTCGGCCGCCGCGGCGGCGTCCCGGGCGGCCGCGGCCGCGGCCAGGGACGCCGCGCGCTCCTCGGTCCGCCGCAGCCGCAGCACCGGCTCGAGCCGGAAGGCCGGCTGCTTCACGCGCCGGTCACCAGCCCGTGCAGGCGGGCCCACGCCTCGGCCGGCGGCGTGGAGTCGTCGGTGGACTGGCGCAGGAACGCGTCGATGTGCGGGGTGAGCCGGCGGGCCCGGTCGACCAGCGGGTCGGTGCCGTCCTGGTAGGCGCCGATCTCGATGAGCTCGCGGACGTCCCGCAGCGCGCCGAGCATCCGGCGCAGCTCCCGGGCGTCGGTCATCTGCGGCGCCGGGGTGACCGCGGTCGCGACCCGGGAGATCGACTCCAGGACGTCGATCGCCGGGAAGTGGCCGGCGGTGGCGAGCTTGCGGGTGAGCACCACGTGCCCGTCGAGGATGGAGCGGGCGGTGTCGGCGATCGGCTCGTTGTGGTCGTCGCCGTCCACGAGGACGGTGTAGAGGCCGGTGATCGACCCGGTGGTCGCCGTCCCGGCCTTCTCCAGCAGCTTCGGCAGCATCGCGAAGACGCTGGGCGGGTAGCCGCGGGTGGCCGGCGGCTCGCCGGCGGACAACCCGACCTCGCGCTGGGCCATCGCCGTCCGGGTGATCGAGTCCATCATCAGCAGCACGTCGCGGCCCTGGTCGCGGAAGCCCTCGGCGATCCGGGTGGCCACGAAGGCGGCCTTCAGGCGGACCAGCGGCGGCTGGTCGGAGGTGGCGACGACGACCACCGAGTTGGCCAGGCCCTCCGGGCCGAGGTCCTCCTCGATGAACTCGCGGACCTCGCGGCCACGCTCACCGATCAGCCCGATCACCCGGATGTCGGCGTCGGTGCCGCGGGTGATCTGCGACAGCAGCGTCGACTTGCCCACGCCGGAGCCGGCGAAGATGCCCATCCGCTGCCCGCGGCCGACCGGGGCGAGGGTGTCCAGGGCGCGCACGCCGGTGGCCAGCGGCCGGTCGACCCGGGCGCGGCGCAGCGCGTTGGGGGTCTCGCTGGTCAGGTCGACCCAGGAGACGAGGGAGCCCAGCGGCGGTCCGCCGTCCAGCGGCCGGCCCAGGCCGTCGAGCACCCGGCCGAGCAGCGCCTCGCCGACGGGCACCTGCAGCGGCCGGCCGGTGGGCCGGACCGGGGCGCCGGACCGGATGCCGGAGAGGTCGCCGAGCGGCATGCAGGTCAGCCGCTCCCGCTGGACGGCGACCACCTCGGCGAGCAGGCCGCGCGGACCGGGGGAGATCTCCACCAGGTCGCCGACGGCGGCGGAGACGCCCTCCGCGGTCAGGGTCAGCCCCATCGCGCCGGTGACGACGCCGGTGACCACCGGCCGGGCGGCGGCCCGGGCGCGGTCGAGCAGCCCGCCGGTATCCAGGACGTCGGCGAGGGCGCTCACGAGCGGAGCACCGCCAGGACGCGCTCGAGGGCGCTGCTCAGCTGGGCGTCGACCCGGGTGGTGCCGGCCTCGGCGACCGCTCCGGCCCGCTCCACGCCCGGGTCGCCGAGCACCGTGACGGAGGCGGGCAGCTGGGCCAGCGCGTCCGGCGGGACCTCGGTGAGGTCGTCGGGGTGCAGCCGGACCAGGACCGGGACGTCGGTGGGGGCGAGGGTGAGCGCACGGCGGAGGGCGTCGAGCCCCGGGGCCGACGCCATCGCGAGCTCCCGGCCCAGCAGCTCGCCGACCAACGTGGTCACCGCGTCCAGGACGCCGTCGCGCAGGTCGTCGAGCACCGGTGCCGCGACGCCGTCCAGCCGCTCGGCGGCGGCCGCCATCGCGGCGGTCGCGGAGGCCAGCCGGCGCTCCCACCGGGCCTGGACGGCGGCCAGGCGTTCCTCGGCGGCGTGCTCGGCGGCGGCGACCACCTGCTCGGCGGCCACCAGGCCCTCGGCGTGCCCGGCGGCCCAGCCCTCGCGGCGGGCCTCCTCACGCAGCCGGGCCAGCTGCTCGGCGTAGACCTCGCCCAGCCGCAGGCCGGTGCGGGTGCTCGGGGTGACGTCGACGTCCGCGCTCTCCGGCAGCACCCACGACCGGGCCTGCGGGCGCGGCTCGTCGACCCGTGCGGTCGTCGCCGACCGGGTGGCGGCGGCGGTCACCGCCGCGGTCACCGCCGCCGTGACGGCGGGCGCGGCGGCGGGCTCGGCGGGAGGCGTGGTGGGTGGGGGCGTGGGGGCCGGGCGGTCGCTGCGGCGACGTCCCCAGGCGGCCGGGTCGCCGACCCGCTGGTACGGGACGGCGTCGGCCGCGGAGGTCCCGCGCAGCAGCAGAGACTCACGCGAGCCGGCGCTCGCAGCGATGCTCCCGGTGGCCCCGTCCAGGGGCCGATCGAGGGGGGGACGGGGTCCTTTCTCAGGCGACGAAGTCATCCTCACCACCCCGCGAGATGGTCAGGACGCCCTGCTCCTCCAGCGTTCGGATGACGGCGACGATCTTGGCCTGCGACTCCTCGACCGTGCGCTGGCGGACGGGGCCCATGAGCTCCATCTCCTCGAGCAGGTTCTCGCCGGCCCGCTCGGAGAGGTTGCGGACGACCTTGTCCCGGACGTCCTGCCGGACGCCCTTGAGGGCGGTGGCCAGGTCGTTGGCCTCGATCTCGCGGAGCACCAGCTGCAGGGAGCGGTCGTCGATGGTGACGATGTCCTCGAACACGAACATCTGCGAGCGGATCCGCTCGGCCAGCTCGGGGTCGCTCTTGTCCAGCCACTCCAGGATCGACCGCTCGGTGGGCCGGGCGGAGCGGTTGATGATCTCGACCAGGGTCTCCACCCCACCGACGGTGGACATGTCCTGGTAGGCGAGCAGCGAGCCCATGCGCCGGCCGAGCTCCTCCTCGACCATCCGGACCATCTCCGGGGAGGTGCGGTCCATGACGGCGATCCGGTAGGCGACGTCGGCCTGCTGGTCGGGCGGGAAGCCGGAGAGCACCTCGGCCGACTGCGGTGCCGGGAGGTGGGCCAGCACCAGCGCGATGACCTGCGGGTGCTCGTCCTTGAGGAAGGTGACCAGCTGCCGGACGTCGCTGTTGCGCAGCGAGGCGAAGGGCAGCTCGGTGTAGACGACGTTGAGCCGGGACAGGATGCCGTCGGCCTTCTCCTCGCCCAGCCCCGCGGCGAGCACCTCACGGGCGAACTCCAGACCGCCGGTGCCGACGAACTGGCGCGCCTGCATGAGGTGGTGGAACTCGTTGAGCACCTCGTCGACGTCGCCGGCCCCGACGCCCTGGAGGCGCATCAGCTCCCCGGTCAGCTTCTCCACCTCGGAGGGCCGCAGCTCGGCGAGCACCGCGCCGGCCTCCTCCTTGGACAGCTGGGCCAGGAAGAGGGCGGCCTTGCGGAGCCCGGGCATCTCCCTGCGCGGCGCGACCGGTGCCGCGCCGGCGACTGCCGGGGGCCTGCCGATCATCTGTTCCACGCTGGCGATGCTCACTGCTCACTCTCCCTGTGCTCGGGCGCCGTCGGCGCCGCTCTCTTCATCGGCAGTCCGGTCGCCGGACGGGGCGGTCCGGGCACGGCGGACGGGTGCGCAGACGCCGCGGGGGCGCCGCACCCACAGGTGCGGCGCCCCGGGACCGGAGCTCACTTCGCGTCGGCGAACCAGCCGCGGAGCATGGTCGCGACCTCGTCGGGCCGCTCGCTGACCATCTCGGAGATCTCGCCGCGGACCCGCTCCCGCTGGGCGGCGGCCAGCTGCGCGGCGCGGTCGTCGAGGGACGGGTCGCGGACGCTCTCGACCTGGATCGGCTCGAAGTCGAGCTCGTCGTCCAGCTCCTCGTACTCCTCGCGGTCGCGCCGCGAGCGCAGCCACACGACCAGCACGAGCAGGGCGATGCCCAGCGCGATGCCGCCGGTCTTGACCATCGACCACATCCGGGCGGTGGCCTCCGCCTCCTCGGCGGCCGCCAGGTCGGCGGCCGCCGCGTCGGCGGCGGTGGTGTCGAACGCCATCGACGCGACGGTGATCGCGTCCCCGCGGGCGGCGTCCAGGCCGACGGCGTTGCCGACCAGGTCCTGCACCGTGTTGACGTCGACGCCGCCGACGTTGGCGTTGTCCATGACCACCGAGACGGTCAGCCGGTCGACCGTGCCGACCGCGCCCTCGGTGGTGGTGACGGTCTTGTCGACGGCGTTGTTGGAGGTGGTGGACTGCTTGTCGTACGCGTTGTCCCCGCCGCCGGCGGCGACGTCCTCGGCCCCGAGGACGCCGCCGACCGCGGCGCCGGTGCCGGTGTAGCTCTCCACGGTGGTCGACTCCGAGAGCGCCGGGGTGTCGTCGTTGTAGTCGTAGGTCTCCGACGTCGTGTTCGTCTTGTCGAAGTCCAGGTCGGCGCGGACGGACACCTTGGCGTTCCCCGGGCCGGCGATGGTGTCCAGGATCGTCTGGGCGTTGGCCGCGAGCCGGGCCTCGTAGTCCTGCTCGGCCTGGGACTTCGCGTCCCCGGCGGCGGCGGTGATGCCCTCGCCGGCGGCGGAGAGCACCGCGCCGCTGGAGTCCGCGACCGTCACCTGCTCGGGGGTCATGCCCTCCACGCTGGAGGAAACCAGGTTCGTCACCGCCTGCACCTGCTCGCCGCTGAGCGAGGCGCCGGGCTTGAGGTCGAGCAGCACCGACGCCGTCGGCTCGGCCTCGTCGGTGGCGAAGACGTCCTCCTGCGGGATGGCCAGGTGCACGACGGCGGAGCGGACGCCCTCGAGCGCCTCCAGGGTGTTGGCCAGCTCGCCCTCCAGAGCCCGCTGGTAGGTGACCTGCTGCTGGAACTCGCTGGTGGTGATGCCCTGCTCGTCGAGCAGCGAGTACCCGGTGTCCTCGCCGGCGGGCAGGCCCTGGCCGCTCATGCTGAGCCGCAGGTCGTACACCTGCTCGTGCGAGACCATGATCGTCTGGCCGCCGTCGGCCAGCTCGTAGCTGGCGCCCTCGGCGTCGAGCTGCTCGACGATCGCCGAGGCGTCGGCCGAGGACAGGTTGCTGAACAGCGGCGACAGCGTCGGCGCGGTGATCCAGCGGTAGAAGAAGATGCCGCCCAGGGCCAGCCCGACGACCAGGAGGCCGATGACGATCTTCTGGCCGACGTTGATCGTCGACCACAGGGAGCGGACCCGGTCGAGCGGGCCGGCGAGGGCGGCGGGCATCAGACGTTCATCCTCATGATCTCGGTGAAGGCGGCGACCGCGGAGTTCTTCAGGGTCACCACGGTGTCGGTGGCCAGCCGGGCCTCAGCGCTGGCGATCATGTAGTCGTGCACGTCGTCCAGGTCGCCGGTGGCGGCCTGGGCGGCGAGGGAGTCGGCCGTGGCCTGGGTGCTGTTGAGCTCGTCGACGGCCCCGGTCAGCACCGACGCGAAGTCGGTGCCGGACGAAGGGGCCGCCGGCGTGGTCCCGGCCAGGCCCGAGGCGGCGCCCAGTCCCTGGATCCCGGACAGGGCGGAGGAGATGCCGCTGATCGGCGAGGTCATGGTCAGCCCTTCCCGAGCTGCAGCGCCGCCTGGTAGGCGTCGGTGGCGCGTTCGATCGAGGCCAGGTTCGCCTGGTAGCTGCGCTGGGCCATGATCAACTGGGTCATCTGGTCGCCGAGGTCGATGTCCGGGTAGCGGACGTAGCCGTCGGCGTCGGCGAGGGGGTCGTCCGGCTCGTGGACGAGCCGGCCCTCCGCGGGGCCGAACTCGGCGCCGGCCACCCGGACGCCACCCTGGCCGGAGCCGTAGTCGGCCGCCTCGACCACGATCATCCGCTCCTGGAAGGCGCTCTGATCGGTCGAGGTGGCGGTGTTGATGTTGGTGATGTTGTCCGAGACCGCGTCCATCCACTTGCGGTTGGCGTAGAGCCCGGACCCGGCGATGCGGAACGAGTCGAAGGTGCTCATGTCACGACGTCCGCAGGGCCGAGCGCAGCACGTCGTACTTGCCGTTGAGCGCGTTCAGCGCCAACTGGTAGCGCAGCCCGGTCTCGGTGGCGATGGTGACCTCGGCGTCGAGGTTGACGTTGTTGCCGTTGGTGCGGGTCGGGTCCATGGACTGCCGGACGGCGCCGTCGCCGACCGTCGCGGACTGGCCGCTGGCCAGCTCGCTGCGCAGGGTGGACTCGAAGTCGACCCGGCCGGCCAGGTAGCCGGGCGTGTCGATGTTGGCGATGTTGTCGGCGGTGACCTCCTGACGCTGCTGCAGTCCGCTGAGGGCGGCGTGCAGCGCCGTCATGGTCGTGTCGGTGATCACCGGGCGCTCGTGGGTGAGCGTCGGGGCACAGGTACCTCCGGGAACGACGGGACGCACCCCCAGGGAGGTCCTGAGGGTGGAGTCCGCCGATCCGTGGCGGTGTGGTGCGCTCCGTGCCCCTCCGGTCTCGGCAGCCCTGGGAACGAACGTGACCACGTGCGCCCGATCGGGCGCACGTGGTCACGTGGTGTCGCAGGAGCGGGCTACGCCGGCGGAGCCTGCAGGGCGGCGAGGATCTGCCTCTGCAGCTCGACGGTCTCGACCGCGGCGCGGGCGCCGGCGAGCATGGTGGTCTTCTCCTGGGCCAGGGCGTCCCAGGTGTAGGACTCGACCCAGATCTCGCGCAGCTCGGCCCGGGCGTTCCTGATCTCGGCGTCGCTGCCGAGGCCGATGAAACCGCCCAGGCCGGTGTGGATCGCCGGGGCGCGCTTGATCCTGCCGTCGGCGGACGAGGCGGCGGTGATGAGGACGGCCATGTCGAACTCCTTGATCTCCTCGATGGGGGTGGGGACACCGGCCCGGATCTGCCGGGCCCGCTCGACGATCCGGGGGATCTGCGCCACCCGGGCGTTGCCGGGGCAGACCTTGCCGGTGGCGTTGCTCCACCGCACGCCGCCGTCCACCAGCCACGGCTCGATGCCCTGGCGGTGGTAGCCGACGCCGCGGTGCTCGCGCCGCGTGTTCGGGATGAGCTGCAGGGGGATGCCGACCGTGCGGCACGTCCAGGTCGACGGGCAACCGGCGTGCGCCGCGGGCGACGACTCCCAGGCGAGGATCCTGGCGTCGGCCTCGATCTGGGCCTCGGTGAACGGCGGCACCTGCGAGCCGTCGCCGATGTCCCAGTTCGGGAACGGCGCACCACGGTCGGCGTTCTCGACGCTGATGACGTACGAGTTGCCGTTGAGGTTGGCGTCGGCCTGGTGGGCCGTGTCCTGCCACTGGCGGATCTCGCCGGAGCCGCCGGTGCCGTAGTGCGACTCGGTGCCGAGGTAGCCGGCGCCGTTCCCGGTCGTGAAGTAGGAGTCGGTGCCCTCCAGGCTGCCGACCATCGTGTGGATGCAGATCACGTCGTGGGCGGTCATCCGGGGCTGGCTCGACCAGTTGCCGGCCAGCGGGTCCCAGACTGCGCCCGGCATGCGCGCCATGCGTTCCTCCCGTGCGGCCGGCGGTGCCCGGGATGGCGCAGGTCGGTCGACCCGTCCTCCGGCTGCACCGGGACCATCGGGCAGACCCGCGGCGGACCTGAGCGACTCCACCCGACCGTGGCGCGGGGTTACGTCGTCCGGGTGGTCACCCTGTGACCGGTATCACACGGCGTCACCGGCGCTGGATCACGACCGAGGGGGAGGGGACGTCGTCAGAGTCCGCGGTCGATGAAGGAGGCGACCGGCCGGGAGGGTCCGTAGTGCATCCGTGCGGCGACGTCGCGCTGCTTGCGGGACTGCGTGATCCGCTCGACCAGCTCCTCGGCCACCGCCAGCTGGTGCTGGAGCAGCCGGGCCGCGCGTTCGCGCAGGTCGTCGGGGAGCGGACCGAGGTTGGACGGCGGGATCCAGTCGGTGGACCGCCGCCCCCAGGCGGCGATCTCCTCGGCGCGGTCGCGGGCGAGGGTCTGCTCGGCGGCGAGCACGTCGCCCTCCAGCGCGTCGAGCGCGCCGTCCCAGGCGCGGTTCGGCGTCGGGTCGGAGTGCCGGCGCCGGTCGCCGGTCATGCGGTGCCCGCCGCCAGGGACGCGGCAGCCCCACGCCAGGCCTCCCGCAGGGGCTCGACGATCCGCCGGCAGTCACCGACGCGGCGCAGGTCGCCCTTGATGTTGGCCTGGATGAGCTCGGTCAGCAGCCAGTCGTAGAGGGCGGCCAACCGGGGCGCGCCGTCCCAGAGCTCGACCTTCAGGCTGGCGCGCAGCTCGATGACGATCTCCTGGGCGTGCTTGAGCTGCTCGTCGGCACCGGGGCGGTCGCCCGCGGTCAGCGCGGACTCGGCGCGCTCGAGGTCGAGGGCGAGCCGGTCGTAGAGCATCACGAGCAGCTGCTGCGGCGACGCAGTCGCGATCGAGTTGCCGAGGTAGCGGGCGCGGAGTGAAGCGGTCATCGGGAGGGTCTCCTGGGAGGGGAAGCCGGACGGGGAGCTCGACGACTCAGGAATCTGAGGACCAGCTGGGCAGCGACTTGAGCTGCGAGCTGAGCCACGTCGACTGGCTCTGCAGTGTGCCGAGCGCGGTCTCGAGGGCGGTGTACTGGGCGTTCAGGGTCGCCCTCCGTGAGGTCAGCCGGAGGTCCCACGCGTCGATCTGGTCCTGCAGGTCGTCCACGCGGGTGTCCTGCCCCTTGGCGAGGCTGGTGATGCTGCCGCTGACCGAGTCGCTGGCGCGCAGGGCCAGCTGCTGCAGCCGGGCGGCGACACCGTCGGTCACCAGGGTGTCGTCCCCGGTGCCGGCGATCAGGTCGGTGCCGGCGGCGAGCTCGCCCCCGAAGACCGTCTTCAGGAGGGCCGGGTTGGCCTCCAGCTTGGACTGGAAGACGCCGGCGTCGAACTTCAGCGTGCCGGTGCTGGTGAGCTGCAGCCCGAGGGAACCGGCCGAGCCGGAGGTGCCCACCGCGCTGGAGACCGACGTGAGGACGTCGCCGGCCAGCTTGGTGAGCGACCAGTTGCCCTTCAGGGGGGCGTTGGGGTTGGCTGTCCCGTCGGTGAGGTTGTCGATGGTCGAGAGCACGTTGTTGGCCGCGGTCACCAGGGCCTGCACCGCTGAGACGGCGGCGCTGGTGTCACTGCCCACCGTGATCGTGGCCGAGGACGTCGTCGAGCCGACGGTGAAGCTGGTGCCGTCCAGGACCCGGCTGAACGTGTTCGTCGCGGACGTCACCGAGTACGCGCCGGCGCTGCCGCTGCCCACGGTGATCTGGGCGTCCTGGGCCGCCGCGAGCGCGGTGAAGCCGCCGCCGGTCATGGTGGCCGGGCTGAGGGAGAAGCCGCCTGCCACCCCGGTGGCCGTGGCGGTGAGCTGCAGCCGGTAACCGGCCCCCGTGTTGACGGCGGTGGCGGTCACGCCGGCGTCGGCCTTGTTGATGGCGGAGACGGCCTCGGCCAGGCTCACCGTTCCGTCGCTGTTGCCGTCGGTCAGGGTGATGTCCTTGGCGACGCCGCCCTTGGTGACCGTGAACGGCGAGCCGAGGCCGAAGGCGTCGTTGCTGGTGGTCCAGTTCTGGCCGCTGACCATGGACTGCGCGGTGGCCAGCCGGTCGACGGCGAAGGTGAGGGAGCCGGGCGCCGCGCCGGTGACGGCGCTCGCGGTCACGGCACTGGTGGAGCTCGTGGCCTTGGCGGCGGTCCAGGCGGCGGCCGCGGTGACGGCCTTCGCGGCGCTGGCCAGGGCCGCCATGTTCGTGTTGACCTGGCGGAGCGCGGACGCCTGGCCCTGCGCGGCGGCCAACCGGTTCTTGAGCAGGTTCTGCGGCTGCGCCTCGATCTGCATCAGCTGGTTGACCAAGGACTTGTAGTCGGTCCCGGAGGCGAGGCCGACGCTCACGCTCATGCCGCTCATGGAGCTGCGTTTCCTCTCTCGACGGGGGATGGTCGTGCACGCACTGAGGGGGGAGGCCGGGGCCTCCCCCCTCAGCGGGTGGTGCTGGTGGTGCTACCGGATCAGCCCAGGAGCTTCAGGATGCTCTGGGTGGACTGGTTGGCCTGCGCCAGCATCGAGGTGCCGGCCTGGGTGAGGACCTGGGTGCGCGTGAAGTTGGTCATCTCCTGGGCCATGTCCGTGTCGCGGATCCGGGACTCCGACGCCGTCAGGTTCTCGTTCGTCGTGTTCAGGTTGTTGATGGTGTGCTCGAACCGGTTCTGCAGCGCACCGAGGTTGGCGCGGGCGCTGGAGACCTGGGTGATGGCGTCATCGATGGCCGTGATGGCGGCGTTGGCGCCCGCCTTCGTGGCCAGGGTGATGCCGGCGACGCCCAGGTCGGTGGCGTCGAAGCCGCCGGTGGCCGTGCCCGCCGCGTCAACGTCCGGCGCGTCGGCACCGGCGGTGGTCCCGAGGCCGCCTCCGATGGTGATGGAGCCGGTCTGGGCGGCGTCCTTCGCGGTGATGGTCAGGCCGCCGGTGTTCGAGTCCACCGCCGCCGTGAAGCTGGCGGCGAAGTTGCCGTCGGCGTTCAGCTGGGAGGCGATGTCGTTGGCGTCGGTGCTGGCCGTCAGGGCAGCGGTCGTGACGCTGACCGTGCCCACCGCGAAGGTCGCAGCCGCGGCGGTGGCGGTGGCGCCACCGTTGACGTAGCTGGTCTTGGCCGGGGTGACACCGGTCGAGTTGATGTCGACGCTGATGGTGTCACCGGAGGCGTAGCCCACCTGGAACTGCTTGCCGGTGAAGCTGCCGTCGAGCAGGTTCACGTTGTTGAAGGTGGTCTTGTCCGCGATCCGGGTGAGCTCCGCCTTCAGCGCCGTGGTCTCGGCGTTGATGGCGGCGCGGGAGTTGTCGTCGTTGCTGTCGTTCGCGGACTGCACGGCCAGGTCGCGCATGCGCTGGAGGATCGAGGTGGTGGTGCTCAGGCCACCTTCCGCCGTCTGCACGACGCTGACGCCGTCCTGGGTGTTGCGCACGGCCTGGGAGATGCCGCCGATCTGGGAGCGCAGCCCCTCGGAGATGGCCAGACCCGCCGCGTCGTCGGCCGCCCGGTTGATCCGGTAACCCGAGGAGAGCCGCTCGAGCGACTTGCTCATCGAGTCGTTGGTGGTCGACAGGTTGCGGTAGGCGTTCATCGCCGAGATGTTGGTGTTGACGCTCAGACCCATGGTGATCCTCCTTGGATGGGGTCTTGCTGGACACCCGCTGCATCCGTGCTGCGGGGCGGTACACGACTGGTAACGGCGGGTTACGGGTGGGACTTGACCCGAATGCCGGAACTTTTTCCGGCGGGCTCGTTCAGGCCGGTCGGGCCGCGTTCCCGGCGGCGACCGACCAGTCGTAGCGGGCGCGTAACCGCGGGGCCGGCACCGGGCCCGCGACGGCGAGCGGGGGAACCGGCTCCGGCGCGGCGGCGACCGCGGCACCGACCGGGACCGGGACGGGACGGGGCACCCGCCGGGCCGGCGCGGGCACGGGGGAGGCGGCCGGGCGCTCGGCCAGCTGCCGGGCGGCGACGCGGTCGACGTAGGCCCGCTGCTGGTTGCGGGCGCGGACCCCGCCACCGGCGGCCACCGGCCGGCCCTCCCACACCTCGCTCATCGCCGCGTGCAGGAGGGTCAGCGCGCGGGCGCGCATCTGCGACACCCGCGACAGCGTGACCCCGAGGGAGTCGGCGATGTCGGTCAGCGACTCGCCGCCGAAGAAGTTGCGCTCGATGACCTCGTCCAGCTTGTCGGGCAGGGCCTGGATGGCCTCGTGCAGGTGCCGGGTGCGCTCGCCGCGGATCAGCGCCCGCTCCGGTGAGTCCCCGGTGTCCGGCAGGTCCAGCGATCCGCCGTCGCCGCCGGTCTCGGCGTCGATGCTGACCATCACCGCGCGGTGCACGTCGACCTGCAGGGAGTCCAGCTCCGAGCGGGCGACGCCCAGCCTCTCGGCGAGCTCCTCCTTGGTCGGCGGCCGGCCCAGGCTCATGGCCAGCGCGTCGGAGGCCGCATCGGTGCGCCGGGCGGCCGCGCGCACGGACCTGCTGGCCCAGTCCCCGGAGCGGAGCTCGTCGAGGACCGCGCCCTGCAGCCGGGGCAGCGCGTAGGTCGCGAAGGTGGCGCCGGCCGACGGGTCGAACCGGCGGGCCACCTCGACCAGCGCCACCGAGGCGCAGGAGAGCAGGTCGTCCCGGCTGACGTGGCCGGGCAGCGAGATGCGCGAGGCCACCGCGTTCACGGCGAAGTGGGCGAGCGGCAGGTGGGTGGTCACGAGGGCGTCGGCGTCGGGGTGCCGGCGGTCGCTGACCACGGGGCGGGCTCCTGTCACGTCCTCCTTCTCGGCACGGGGGAGCCCGGTCGGGACCGTGCCCGGCGACGAAATCCGGGTGCCCCCGGTGATCTCGGCTGAACACTCCGCGCCGTGGTGCCGATGGGATCTCGACAGCGCCTCACCCGGGGCCGCTGGCGTACCGCACACGACGACGGAAGGGCGGCCGGCATGGACCACCAGCACCTGTCGACGTTGCTCTGGCGCGAGCACGAGTTGCTCGACCTGCTGCTGTTCAAGGCGGAGGAGAAGCAGTACCTGATCCTCACCGGCAAGACGCGCTGGCTGCCGCGGATCGCGCACGAGATCGAGGTCGTCCTCGACCAGCTGCGCGGACTCGAGATCGAGCGCGCTGCGGCGACCGAGCAGATCGCCGGTCGACTCGGCCTGGACGCGAACCCCTCCCTCCGGCAGCTGGCCGACGCCGCGCCGGAGCCGTGGGCCGACCTCTACACCAAGCACCACGAGGCCCTGCTGACGCTGGTCACCGAGCTGCGCAGCCTCTCCGACGCCAACCGCGAGCTCGTCGAGGGCGGCCTGGCCGCCATCGGCGACGCCCTGCTGGCCGCGCGGGTGCCCTCGGCCGGCACCTACACCCACTCCGGTCGCCAGGCCGGCAACGCCTACCGCGCCGTCACGCTGGACGGTGCGATGTGACGACCGGGACCACCCCGACGACGACGGGAGCACGCGCGTGAGCGCCCTCTCCACCCTCAACACCGCCAACACCGCACTGGCCGCCCAGCAGCGCGCCCTGGAGGTGACGGCGCAGAACATCGCCAACGTCAACACCGACGGGTACACCCGGCAGCGCGCCGAGCTGCAGTCGATCGGCGCGAGCACCGTGCCGGCCTTCTTCTCGGTGAGCAAGAACGTCGGGGGCGGGGTCAACGCCGACACCGTGGCGCGGATCCGGGACAGCTTCGCGGAGAACCGCGCGCTGGCCGAGCACGCCACCAACGCGCGGTACACGGTCCAGAGCTCGGCGTACGCCCAGATCGAGGACGCGTTCCGGGAGCCCGGGGACACCGGCCTGCAGACCTCGCTGAGCGAGATGTGGTCGTCCTGGGAGGACCTGTCCACCGCGACGGACATCCCGGCCGCGCGGCGCGCCGTCCTGGAGAGCACCGCCACCGTCGTCGGCAGCCTGCAGACCACCCGGGCCACGCTGGACGCCCAGTGGGGGCAGACGCGCGAGGACCTCGCGACGCTCGTCGAGGACGTCAACGCCGCGACCGCGCAGATCAGCTCGCTGAACCGGTCGATCCAGCGGGCCAGCCAGGCCGGCGTGACCACCAACGAGCTGGCCGACAAGCGGGACGCCCTGGTGCTGTCGCTGGCCCAGAAGGTCGGCGGCACCGCCAGCCCCGGGGTCGACGGCATGGTCGACGTCCTGGTCGGCGGCTCCGCCCTGGTGTCCGGCACCGCGCGGATCGAGCTGGCCGTCACCGGGGCCACGACCGCCGACGAGCTGGCCGGCTCGCCGCTCGCCGTGGTCACCGTGCCCGGCGGGACGAAGGTGCGGGTGGGCGGCACCGCCGGTGGTGAGGTGGAGGTGCTCAGCACGGTCATCCCGCAGTACCGCGACGCGCTGGACAAGACGGCGGCGGACCTGGCCGCCGCCGTCAACGCGGCGCACGCGACCGGCACCGACGGCTACGGCGCCCTGGGCGGGGACCTGCTGGAGAGCTCCGACGGCGGGCCCATCACGGCCGCCAACCTGGCGGTCGCCATCACCGACCCGGGTCGGCTGGCCGCGTCGTCGGTCCCCGGGAAGGTGTCCGCCGACGGCAGCCACGCGCTGGCGATGGCCCGGCTGGGGGAGACCGGTGGCGTGGACAGCGGCTACCGGCAGCTCATCACCCAGCTCGGGGTGGAGGCGTCGGTCAGCACCCGCAACGTCACGATCCAGTCGACGATCACCAGCACCGTCGACACCAACCGGCAGGCGGTCTCGGGCGTGAGCCTGGACGAGGAGATGACCCAGATGCTGACCTTCCAGCACGGCTACCAGGCGGCGGCCCGCATGATCACCGCGATGGACGAGCTGCTGAGCACCCTGATCAACAGCACCGGCCTCGTGGGGCGGTGACCTGAGTGCGCATCACCCAGAAGGCGATGGTGACGTCCAGCCTCACCGGGCTGAACAACAACCTGACCGCCCTCGTCAAGGTGCAGAACCAGCTGGCCACCGGCCGCGTGCTGAACCGGCCCTCGGACTCGCCCATCGACACGAACAAGTCGATGCAGGTCCGGTCCGACCTCGGCCGGGTCGCGCAGCAGGACCGCAACATCACCGACGCGCAGAGCCGGCTCGACCAGACCGACTCGGCGCTGCAGGGCCTGCAGGACCTCCTCAAGCGGGTCCAGGCGCTGACGGTCCAGGGCCTGAACACCGGCGGGAACGACGCCACGTCCAGTGCGGCGCTGGCCACGGAGATCACCGCCCTCCGCGCGGACATGCTCGGCGTGGCCAACACGAGCATCAACGGCCGGCCGGTCTTCGGCGGGGTCACCAGCGGCGCGGTCGCCTACCAGCCCGACGGCACCTACGCCGGGCTCGGCCAGGGCGAGGGGTCCCCCGAGGACCACCCGGTGCTGCGCCGGATCAGCGACAACGAGGTGCTGCGCGTCGACGTCACCGGGCCGGAGGTCTTCGGCCCGGACGGGGCGAACCTGTTCGCCGTCCTCCAGGGGATCGCGGACAAGCTGAACACCAGCCCGGTCGACGCCGCGGCGCTGTCGGCCGACCTCGCTGCGCTCGACGTCGCCCAGGACCGGGTGAGCACCGCGCAGGCGACCGTCGGCGCCCGCAGCTCCCGCGTGCAGAAGGCCGCAGAGCTCAACATCACGCGCGAGCTGGCCCTGTCCGCGCAGCGGAGGGACATCGAGGACGTCGACATCCCCAAGGCCAGCATGGAGCTGTCCGCCCAGCAGCTCGGCTACCAGGCCTCGCTGGCGGTGACGGCGAAGATCCTGCAGCCGACGCTCATGGAGTTCCTGCGCTGACCGGGCGGTCCCGGCCGCCGACCAGTGCGGTCGGGGAGCCAGGACGCCGATGAAGGAATTGCATCGACTGCCGGGGCAGGGACCCTGGGAGGGCCCCGCTGTAGCGGGGCGTGCCACGGATGGCGACACACACCCATGGAGGGGAACCAGTGCTCACACTCACCCGCAACGTCGGCGAGAGCATCCGCATCGGGGAGGACATCGAGGTCTACGTCGTGGAGGTCCGCGGCGGCACCGTCCGCCTGGGCTTCAAGGCGCCCCGCGAGGTGTCGATCCACCGCGAGGAGGTCTACCGGCAGATCGCCGAGGCGAACAGCCTGGCGGCCGAGGTGGCCGCGGACGCGCTGAGCGCGCTGTCGACATTCGCGCCAGGCTCCGTCCAGCCTTCTAACAAGAAGTGACATAGGAAAGCCGGAAACCGGGCCAATTACCGCTCAATCCCGTCCGCCTCAGTAGTAACAGGACGGCGAGTCTCGCCGTTGAGGCACGCGATGGTGCGCAAGTCTCTCCCCAACGCCAGTCACAGGGGGAGAGCACGATGGAACTCAGCGCAACTGCAGGTCGGTCCGACGAGGTCGCACTGTCCACCGAGCTGCGCCTGCCGGCCGTCGAGTCCCCGGCCCCGGACACGGTGGTCGTGCACGTGCAGCTGCGCCCCCGTCGCTCGGCGACCCGGCGCTGCCTCGCCGCGCTGGCCGCGCTGGCCGCCCGGCACGAGACGGTGTCCTTCGCCCTGACCGGCCTCGCGGGTGACGCCCGGGCCGTGCGGGTCACCGTCGGCGTCGAGCTCGGGCCCCGTGAGCAGATCGCCAAGTTCTCCGCCGAGGCGCAGGCCGCGTACGCCTTCGTCGACGGCCTCTTCACCGACCTCTACGACTTCATGCCGGTCTACGTCGGCGAGCCCGGCGAGACCGAGCGGGCCGCCGCGGCCGGCGTCCTGGCCGCCGCGGACCGCCCGCGCAGCACGCCGCGCATCCCTGCCCCGCGCACCCCGCTGCCGGTGGAGCTGCTCGCCGGCCTCGCAGTCCCGGCCTAACTCCCGGCTCCCGCCCGTCGCCGCCTCGCCGGCGACGCGGCCGCTCGCGCCGTCGGTACGGCGCTCCCTCGCCCGGCTCGTCCCGCCGAGCCGTTCCCCACCACGCCCACCTGCACTTCCCCTCAGGAGGACCGGTGTCCCTGCACGCTGCCATCCCCGCGGTCGACGACCGCACCCGCTCCCGCGAGCCGCTGGTCTTCGGCGGCCTGACCGAGTCCGAGGGCTGGGCCCTGGCGCCGATCACCCCGCGCGACCGGGTCCACTTCCGCACCGACCGGGAGCTGCCGCTGGCCCGGTTCCGGGCGGGCCTCCCCGCCGGGGTCACCGTGACCTACGACGAGGGTGAGGGGCTCTACCGCGTCGACGGCGCGCGGGGGACCGCCGAGTCCCTGGCCGGCGTGATCCGCGACTGGTGCGCCGACGCGGGGTACGGGACCGTCGGCCTGCGGCCGGAGACCGACGTGCGCCGCCGGGCCCCCCGCGACCTGCCCCCCGCGTTCCTCGACGAGCTGTGCCGCCACTACTGCCGGGTCAGCCTCAAGCGGCTGCAGCGCAACATGAGCACGATCCGGCTGCACCTGCCCGACAACGACGACGTCGACCAGCAGGTCGCCGAGTGGGTGCTGAAGGCCGTCTCGACCTACGACGAGACCAAGTCGGTCCCGTTCGGCGCCTACCTGGCGACCCAGCTGTCCAAGTGGGTGCACGACCTCGGCCGCAACGCCTACGGCCGGACCGCCGCGGACACGGAGAACAAGCAGCAGAAGGCGATCGCCGCCTTCACCGCCGAGCACCAGCGCCGGCCCAGCGAGAAGGAGCTGGCGGCGTTCATGGGGCAGAGCGTGGCCACCCTGCGCCGGAACTCGCAGACGGTCGCGACCCTCAACGGGCTGCGCAACCTCCAGTCGCTGGACGGGGGAGCGGACGGCGCCGAGTTCGTCGTGCCCGACAACGGCGAGGTGCCCGACGAGATCATGGGCGAGGCGGAGCAGACCCTGCTCTCGCACGCCCTCACCGCCGCCTGCGCCCCCGACCCCACGGCGCGGCGCGACCAGCGGGCCGCCCAGGCGAACGTGCTGGGCTGGACCACCTGGTACCTCACCACCTGGGGCGGCCGGACCAAGACCCAGCTGTCCACCGAGCTGAACACCTCCGTCCGGAACATGAACGTGCACGCCGACCGGGCCGAGCAGGTCCTCAAGCAGCGGCTCGTCGAGCTCGGCGGCTGAGGAAGGACCCCCTTCCTCCCCACCCACTCCTGGAAGGACCCCGTCCAGAGGACGGGGCCGAGGAGCGGCGGGCCCCTGGAAGGGGGCCGAACACCCTGTCCCCCTCCTCCCAGCCCGGAGGAGGGGGACGCTCTGCGTTCGGGCCCCGGGTCCGCAGCCGAAATTGGGCGGGCCGGGTCCACCGGCAGCTCGACCTGCCGATATCTCCCTCGTGACCGCGCCGGACCGCCTCCCCCGCCTCGCGGGGAGTGGCCGCCCGGCTGGTCCCCCGAGCCGCCGGACGTCGTCGGCGAGCGCCTGCGAGGAGATCGCGTGAGCATCCCCCCGGTCGAGGAGGCGGCGCCCGCCGTCCTGGTGCCCCACTGGCTCAGCGCGGCCGACCGCACCGAGGTCGAGCGCGCGGTGCGGACCGCCCTGGCCGGCGCGCCGGTGCACCCGGTCGCCGCCATCCACCTGGGCGAGGTGCTCACCGAGCTGCACGTCGCGGCGGCCCGCGAGGCCGTCTGGCCGGCGCCCGTCGCGCGGGTCCGGCGGGCCACCGGCTGGGGCGAGGACGTCCTGCCGGTGCGGCTGTCCGCCGTCGAGCTGGCCAGCGTGCTGTCCCTGCCCGGCCTCGCGCCGGTGGCGCGGGACGCGCTGACGGGAGGGCGGAGCAGGTGAGCGGAACGGTGTTCGGTGCCCCGACGGGGCTGTTGCAGCGGTTGCGGCGCACCGAGGTCGGGGTGACCGACCTGCGGGAGGCCGTGGCCGGGCTGCAGGACGCCGCCGCGGGGTCCGGCCTGCGGCTCGGGATCGTCGACGGCGCCGGCCGCGGTCCGCTGCTCGACCTCCAGGAGGCCGGCCGCCGCACCCGCGTGAACCTCGCCGAGCTCGCCGTCGAGATGACCCGGGCCGCCGTCCCGGCCACGCCGGAGGGGGTGACCGCGGCCCTGGGCGCGTGGCTGGCCCACCGGCCGGTCCCGGACTCGGTGGCCGCGTCCGTCGGATTCGCCGTCCTGGACTGGACCGATCCGCGGGCCTGCGTCCTCGGCTGGCGGGTCGTGGTGGCCCGGGAGGGGCTGCTCGCGCCGTGGCGGCCCTCGCGCGAGGCCACCCTGCCGGCGGTGCACCGCACCCGGTCGTCGGCCCTGGGCCGGTCGGCGGTGCTGGAGTCCGCGGTCCGGCTCGTCGGGCCGGTCGCGCTGTGGACCGTGCCCGGCGTCCAGGGCGGGGACACCGCCCTGCTCGTGGAGCCCGAACGGATGCTGGCCGAGATGGCCGCGCAGGGCCTGCGGCTGCGGGAGGCCCACCTGGTCGTGACGCCGGGACGTCCGGTCGCCTGCGCCGAGACCGGGGTGGCCCGCCGGCTGGTCGCCGAGGCCACCGAGGCCTGCGCGACGGTGCCCTGGCGCGAGCTCCCCGACCTCGGCTGGGCCTGAGCCCGCCGCTCCTCAGCGTCGCCGTGCCGCGGGTGCGGACCGTCGCCGGGGCGCGGGCATCCACTCGACCACGTGGTCCTCGCCCGGCGTCAGCTCGGCCCACCGCTCGGCCGCGGCCCGCAGCGCAGCCACGGCCGCATCGAGCCGTGCCGGTGGCACGTCCAGCGCGGCGACCTGGCCCGGGAGGACCTCGGCGCCCCGGGCCAGCCGGGCCACGACGTCGGCCACCAGCTCGGCCCGCTGCACGGCCGCCGTCCGCTCCCGCTTGAGCCGTGCCGACCGGTCGGCGGCGTGCGGGGGCTGCCGACCCGAGACGTGCCGCATGCTGCCCCACACCACGCCGTCCGCGACGCAGCCCCACACCCCGTCCCGGACCTGCAGCTCGGTCTCGACCACCGCGTGCACCAGGTCGTGGGGCAGCCCCGCGCCGCCGCCGGCCCCGCGCATGGTGAACACGACGCCGTCGTCCCGCTCGACCAGGGTCTCCACCGGCCGCCGGTCGGCCATGCGCCGGAAGGTCATCCGCACGAGGACATCGTGGCCAGGCGGTCAACGGCTTTCCGCGGACTCAGGCGAGGACGCCGTACTCCCAGTGCCACGGCTCGGGGTTGGGACCGCCGGCCGCCGCCCAGTCCGGGTGCACCCAGCCGAAGTGCCCGGCGTTGACCTGCATCCACGCGGTCTGCGCGGTGCCGAACACGTTCACCCCGCCGCACAGGTCGACCGCCAGGCCCCAGCCGTGGTTGGAGGTGCCCGGCACCGCGGTGATCCGGGGCTTGCGGTGGTGCGCGTCGACCTGGGCGTCCAGCGAGCGGTAGGAGTCGGTGATGCACAGCGGCGTGCCGAAGGTGGTCTCGTAGGCGGCGGACATCGCCGTGTAGGCGGCGGCGGCGTCGCACCGCAGGCGGTGCGAGGGCCCGACCGCGCACAGCTGGTCGCGGGCGATCTGCCCGTTGCTCCACCCGCCCCAGGCACCGCTCGCCGGTGCGGGGTCACCGTCGGCGGTCACCGGACGCGGAGCGCTGCACGTGGCGGGGGCCGTCGTCGCCACCGGCGGGGCGGTGGGGGAGCCGGCGGGCACGGTGACCCGGACGGCGGTGGACAGGTCGGCCACCTCGTGGACGGCGACCTGCCAGCGGTCGGCCGAGGCGGACAGGACGCTCGTGCCGCCCACGTAGAGGCCGACGTCGTCCAGCCCGGTGGCCGGGTCGGTGGAGAAGACCAGGTCGCCGACCTGCAGCTGACCGGCCGCCACGGGGGTGCCCCGCGCCCACTGCTCGGCCAGGTCGCTGGTCAGCCCGACGCCGGCCGCGGTCCACACCGTGGCGGCGAAGCCCCCGCAGCCGTACCCGTCGGGCCCGGCCTGCCCGGGCACGTAGGGCTTGCCCAGCTGGGCGAAGGCGGCGCTGACCGCGGCGATCGTCTCGGCCGGCAGCACGGTCACGGTGCGGCCGGCGGCGTAGGTGGCCGCCACGCCGGGCACGGTGGCGCCCGAGGCGTCCTGCGCCGGAGCGAGGCCGGTCGGCAGCGAGGAGGGGTCGAGCAGGTCGGCGGCCGCGGGCGGGGACACCCCGGCGGCGGCGAGCGCGCCCAGGTAGGCCTGCCAGCCGGTCAGCGCCGCGTCGTTGCGGGCGTCCTGCTCGGCGGAGGTGGCGGTGGTGCTCGATGCGGCCCACTCGGCGGCGACCGCCGGGTGCAGGTCGCCCACGAGGTCGCGGATCTCCGCGAGCACGGCGGCGGCCCGCTGCCGGGCGGTGGCGGCGTCGTCGGCCGAGGCGTCGGCCGCGTCGGTGTGCGCCGCGGCGCGGACGGCGGCCGCTGCGGCCCGGGCCACCTGCGCGTCGCGCTCGTCGGCCAGCTGCTCGACCAGGCCCTGGGCGTGCAGGGCGTCGGCCGTGGCCGCGGGGTCGTGCACCGAGAGTGCGGCCAGCGGCCAGCGCTCGGCGGTGCTGCGCTGGTAGAGGACGGTGGCCTCCTCGCCGACGGCCGCCTGCTCCGCGGCGGCCTCGGCCTGGGCGGCGGTGGCGGCGTCACGCTCCTGGCGGGCGTGCTCCTCGGAGCGGGTGGCGTCGGAGAGGGCGGCGCGGTGCCGGGCGACGGCGTCGGCCAGCGTCGCGGCGGTGGCCGCGGCCGAGCCGGTCGGTGCGCTGGGGATCTGCCCGGCCTCGGTCGGCGGCTGCTCGAGCGCGCCGAGGGCCGTGACGATGGCCAGGGTGGCGCTGGCGACCACACCGAGGCGGTGCAGCCAGTGCCGCGCGCTGCCGCTGCGGCGGGGCGTGGCCGGGCGACGTGGCTTACGCGCCGGGTGGCGTGGCTGCTGCGCCGGGCGGAGGGCGGGCGCCGTCCGGGGCCGGGGCGTGGTGCCGCGCGGTGCGGTGGCCCGGCCGGCGGTGCTGCGCGGGGCGCCGGTCCTGGCGGTCGCCGACGTCCGGGCCGCCGGGACGCGGGGTCGGGGGGCACCGGGTCGCTGGGCAGCGCCCTGTGCTCGCGGTGCGGCCACCGTCGTCCCCCTGGTCCGTCTGGATCGGCCCGGCTGGGTCAGCCGGTGTCCTGATCCCATCGACGGGGCGGGGGTGCGTCCTGAGGTGCGTCACCGCTCCGGGGGGTGCCTCTCACCCAGGGGGGTGAGACGACGAGGCCCCCGCCGTCCGGTGAGGGACGACGAGGGCCACGCAAGGTGTAGGAACGGCCGCCCTTCAGGGTCCCGCGCCGAGCCTGCGAGGCGTGGGGGGAAGGGTGGTCCCTTATCTGTCTGCGATCTCCAGGAACGACCGCTCGGTCTCCCCGGTGTACACCTGCCGAGGGCGGCCGATCTTGGTCATCGGGTCGGCGATCATCTCGCGCCACTGGGCGATCCAGCCGGGCAGCCGGCCGAGCGCGAAGAGGACCGTGAACATCTTGGTGGGGAAGCCCATCGCCCGGTAGATCAGCCCGGTGTAGAAGTCCACGTTCGGGTAGAGCTTGCGCTCGACGAAGTAGTCGTCGGAGAGCGCGATCTCCTCCAGCTGGCGGGCCATGTCGAGCAGCTCGTTGTTGCCGCCGAGCTTGCTCAGCACGGTGTCGGCGGCCTGCTTCACGATCGCCGCCCGCGGGTCGTAGTTCTTGTAGACCCGGTGCCCGAAGCCCATCAGCTTGACGCCGGGCTCCTTGTCCTTCACCCGCGCGACGAAGCGAGGGATGTCCCCGCCTTCACGGCGGATCGACTCGAGCATCTCCAGCACGGCCTGGTTGGCGCCGCCGTGCAGCGGGCCGAACAGCGCGTTGATGCCGGCCGAGACCGAGGCGAACAGGTTGGCCTGGGAGGAGCCGACCAGCCGCACGGTGGACGTCGAGCAGTTCTGCTCGTGGTCGGCGTGCAGGACGAAGAGCATGTCCAGCGCCTGGACCAGGTCCGGGTCGGCGAGGTAGGGCTCGGCGGGCAGCCCGAAGGTCATCCGCAGGAAGTTCTCGACCAGCCCCAGGGAGTTGTCCGGGTACAGGAACGGCTGCCCGACCGACTTCTTGTAGGCGTAGGCCGCGATCGTGGGCAGCTTGGCGAGCAGCCGCAACGTGGAGATCTCCACGTGGCGCTCGTCGAAGGGGTCCAAGGAGTCCTGGTAGAAGGTCGACAGCGCACTCACCGCCGACGACAGCACCGGCATCGGGTGCGCGTCGCGGGGGAAGCCGTTGAAGAACTGCTTCAGGTCCTCGTGCAGCAGCGTGTGCCGCCGCAGCTGGCTGTCGAACTCGGCCAGCTGGTCGGCGTTCGGCAGCTCGCCGTGGATCAGCAGGTAGCTGACCTCGATGAAGCTCGCCTTGCCGGCCAGCTGGTCGATCGGGTAACCGCGGTAGCGCAGGATCCCCGCGTCGCCGTCGATGTAGGTGATCGCCGAGGTGCAGGCGGCGGTGTTCACGAAGCCGATGTCCAGGGCGACCTTGCCGGTCGTGGACAACAGCTTGCCGGTGTCCAGGCCCGAGGCGCCCTCGGTGGCCGGGACCTCCCGCAGGGGGAGCTCGCCGCCGCTCCAGCGCAGGGCCACGTCGTCGGTGCTCGCTGTCTCGCTCATCAAGCGCGAACGCTACTGCCTGCCGCCGGGGACGGGGTGCCGGGGGCGTGCGAATGCGCCCCCCGGCACACGCGACGGACCGGAACGGCCACCCCTCAGGGGCCCGCGCCGAGCCTGCGAGGCGCGGGGGGAGGGGCGGTCCTCCTAGGGGTGGGTCATGGACAGGACGTCCAGGGCGGCGTCCAGCTGCTCCTCGGTGAGCTTGCCCTGCTCCACGTAGCCGCGTTCCACCACGACCTGCCGGATCGTCTTCTGCTCGGCCAGCGACTGCTTGGCGACCTTCGCCGCCTCCTCGTACCCGATGTACTTGTTCAGCGGCGTCACGATCGAGGGGGAGGACTCGGCGTACTCCCGGCACTGCTCGACGTTGGCGACGATGCCGTCGACGCAGCGGTCGGCGAGCAGCCGGCTGGCGTTGGCCAGCAGCCGGATGGACTCCAGGACGTTGCGGGCCATCAGCGGCAGGGTCACGTTGAGCTCGAAGACGCCGGTGGTGCCGGCGTAGGTGACGGCGGCGTCGTTCCCGATGACCTGGGCGCCGACCTGGATCACCGCCTCGGGGATGACCGGGTTCACCTTGCCGGGCATGATCGAGCTGCCCGGCTGCAGGTCCGGGAGGGCGATCTCGCCGAGCCCGGTGCGCGGGCCGGAACCCATCCAGCGCAGGTCGTTCACGATCTTGATAAGCCCGACCGCGATGGTCTTGAGCTGGCCCGACCCCTCGACCAGCGCGTCGCGGGAGCTCTGCGCCTCGAAGTGGTCGCGGGCCTCCGACAGCGGCAGGTCCAGGTCGGCGGCGAGCTTGTCGATGATGGCGGCCGCGAAGCCGGGCGGGGTGTTGATGCCGGTGCCGACCGCCGTGCCGCCCAGGGGCAGCTCGCCGACGCGGGGCAGCGAGGCCTGCAACCGCTCCACCCCGTACCGGACGGCCGCCGCGTACCCGCCGAACTCCTGGCCCAGCGTCACCGGGGTGGCGTCCATCAGGTGGGTGCGGCCGCTCTTGACGACGGTGGCGTACTCCTCGGCCTTGCGGGTGAGCGAGGCCTCCAGGTGCTGCAGCGCCGGGATGAGGTCGCGCACGATCGCGCGGGTGGCCGCGACGTGGATGGCCGAGGGGAACACGTCGTTGGACGACTGCGAGGCGTTGACGTGGTCGTTGGGGTGCACCGCGGTGCCCGAGGCCTCGGTGGCCAGGGTGGCGATGACCTCGTTGGTGTTCATGTTGCTCGACGTCCCCGAGCCGGTCTGGAAGACGTCGATGGGGAAGTGCTCGTCCCACGTGCCGCTCGCCACCTCGGCGGCGGCGGCGGAGATGGCGTCGGCGGTCTCCTGCGGCAGGACCCCGAGGGAGGCGTTGACCGTCGCGGCGGCGCCCTTGATGGAGGCCAGCGCCGCGATCAGCTCGCGCTCGATGGGCGTCCCGGAGATGGGGAAGTTCTCGACGGCGCGCTGGGTCTGGGCCCGCCACTTCGCCCAGGCGGGGACGCGGACCTCCCCCATGGAGTCGTGCTCGACGCGGTAGTCCGTCTCGGTGGCCACGTGTGCTCCCGTGTGGTGGTGTGGTGTCGGTGCTCCGGCACGGACCCTAGGACACCCGGCGGAGGGCCCCCTGCCGCGCGGGCGTGCCCGTCCGGACCGGCCGGTCCGGACGCCGACGCTAGGGTCCCGGCATGAGCCAGGATCCCGAGGTCCCGTTCCGACCGGGTCAGCCGTCGGACACCCCGGTCCTCCGCGTCTCCGACGCCGAGCGCGAGGTGGTCGTCACCCGGCTGCAGGCGGCGGTCGGCGAGGGCCGGATCGACCTCGACGAGTTCAGCCAGCGGGTCGACGGCGCGTACGCCGCCACCACGAACGCCGAGCTCCAGGCGCTGCTGGCCGACCTCCCGGCTCCCGCGTCGGAGATCCCGGCCGTGGGGGAGATCGTCGGGGAACGGACCCCCGGGTCGGTGGTCACGGTCTTCGGCGACGTCAAGCTCACCGCCACCACCGGGGCCCCCGAGCGGGCGAGCACCGTGTTCGGGGACGTGCGGATCGACCTGCGCGGGCTGCGCACCTCCGCCGAGGAGGTGCACCTGCAGCTGGGCACCGTCTTCGGCGACGTGGAGGTGATCGTCAGCGAGGGGGTCGCCGCCGAGATCGAGGGATGGACCGTCTTCGGCAGCCGGAAGACGCAGCTGGCGGCGGTCCCGCGGCTGGCCGGCACCCCGCGCGTGATCGTGCGGGGCTGGACGGTGTTCGGTGACCTGAAGCTGCGCAGCCTGGCCCCGGGGGAGTCGGCGAGCCGGTGGCGCGCCGTCCTGGACCGGTTGGCCGCCCGGGTAGCTCCCGAACCGCCGCCGCCCCCGCCGACGCTGCCCCCGCTCCCGCCGCTGCCCCGCACCTGAGAGAGGCCCCCCTGCAGGGGGGTCCTTCTCCTACTCGTTGAAGGGCACCGCGGAGTACTGGCTCAGCTTGTCCAGCGAGTGCAGGCTGTCGATCATCCGGATGGTGCCCGAGCGGGACCGCATCACCAGGGACTGCGTGGTGGCCCCACCGGCGCGGTACTGGATGCCGCGCAGCAGTTCGCCGTCGGTGATGCCGGTGGCCACGAAGAAGACGTCGCCGCGCACCAGGTCGTCGATGGTCAGCACCCGGTCCAGGTCGTGGCCGGCGTCGATCGCCCGCTGCTTCTCGGCGTCGTCGCGCGGCCACAGCCGGCCCTGGAGCGCACCGCCCATGCACTTGAGCGCGCAGGCGGTGATGATCCCCTCCGGCGTGCCGCCGACGCCCATGAGCAGGTCGACGCCGGTGCCCTCACGGGCCGCGGCGATCGCGCCGGCCACGTCGCCGTCGGTGATGAACCGGATCCGGGCGCCGGCCTCCCGCACCTCCTGGACCAGCTGCTCGTGGCGCGGCCGGTCGAGGATGACGACGGTCACGTCCCCGACGTGCATCCTCTTGGCCTCGGCCACCCGGCGGATGTTCTCTGCCACCGGCGCGGTGATGTCGATGGCGTGCGCGGCGGCCGGGCCGGTCGCGATCTTGTCCATGTAGAAGACCGCGGAGGGGTCGTACATGGCCCCGCGGTCGGCGACGGCCATGACGGCGATGGCGTTGGGCATGCCCTTGGCCATCAGCGTCGTGCCGTCGATCGGGTCCACCGCGACGTCGCACTCCGCGCCCCAGCCGTCGCCGACGTGCTCACCGTTGTAGAGCATCGGGGCCTCGTCCTTCTCGCCCTCCCCGATGACGACGACGCCCCGCATGCTCACGGTGCCGATGAGGGCGCGCATCGCGTCCACCGCGGCGCCGTCGCCTCCGTTCTTGTCACCCCGGCCGACCCACCGGCCGGCCGCCATGGCCGCCGCCTCGGTGACCCGCACGAGCTCCAGGGCGAGGTTCCGGTCCGGCGCGGGCCGGTCGGCGCGGACGGTGGACTGGCGCGGGGGCAGCGGACCGTCGGGCAAGGGCAGCGACACGGGACCTCCTGGGCGACGCCGGCGACGCTGCCCGGCGGGATGGGGGAGCGTTGCTGCGATCCTAGGGGCATGCCCGATCCCGGCCAGTCCGGCCAGCGTCCCGACGAGCACTTCCCGGCAGGCGCGGCCACCGCCGTCACCCCGCAGGAGCCGCCGCCGCCGGCGGTCGACCGCATGGGCCGGTTCACACCTGCGAACATGCTGCGGTCGCTGCTCCCGCTGGTGCTGATCTGCCTGGTCATCGTGGGCGTCATGGCGGTGCGGCAGACCCCCGAGGACCCGATCCGGGAGGTCGACACGACCAGCGCCGAGCGCGCGTCGGCCGAGGTGGCCTCCTACGAGCTGCTGGTGCCCCGCGGCCTGCCGGAGGGCTGGCGCCCGACCAGCGTGCGCACCAACGCGGGCTCGGCGTCCCCGGGTGACCCGATCACCCTGCAGATCGGCTGGTACACGGCAGGTGGCAGCTACGCCGGGTACGTCGTCAGCGACGACCCGGGTGTCGACGCGCTCACCGACGTCCTCGAGGACGCCACGCCCGAGGGCGAGGAGCTGGTGGACGGCGAGACCTGGCGGCGGATCACCACCGAGCGCGGCGAGACGGCGCTGACCCGCACCGCGGGGACGGCGACCCTCGCGGTCACCGGGTCGGCGTCGGACGAGGAGCTCGGCACCCTCGCCGCGTCGCTGGAGCCCTACGGCCCCTGACCCTCCCGGCCATGTTGGCCAACATGGCCGGGGACGTCAGGTGTCGGTGGGGGCGGCGGCGGCCAGGCGCTCGCGGGCCCGGTCCAGCCAGTGCTGGCAGAGCTCGGCGAGCTGCTCGCCGCGCTCCCACAGGCCCAGCGACTCCTCCAGGGTGAGCCCGCCGGCCTCCAGCCGGCGCACCACGTCGGCGAGCTCCTCGCGGGCCTGCTCGTAGGTCTGCGTCGGCTCGGCGGCCGGGTCGGGCGTGCTCATGGCTGAGCATCCTCCCCGGTGGTGGGCCGGTCGACGCGCACCGGGAGGCGCCCGCCGGCGACCCGGACCAGCAGCCGCTCGTCGTCGCCCACCTCGGCCGGGTCGCGCACCAGCGCGCCGTCGGCCCGCTGCACCACCGCGTACCCGCGCTGCAGCGTCGCGGCCGGCGAGAGCGCGGTGACCCGCGCCCGCGCGTGCTCGAGATCGCGTTCGGCGACCTCCACCCGGTGGGTGACGGTGCGGGTGGCCCGGGTGCGCAGCGCGGTGACGTCGTCGGCCCGGCCGGCCAGCAGCCGGGTGGGGTCGGCGAGCACGGGCCGGCTGCGGACCGAGTCCAGCCACCGTTCCTGCTGCTCGAGCCGGCCGGCGAGCAGGTGCCGGGCGCGGGCCCGGAGGCCGTCGACCAGGCGGCGCTGCTCGCCGATCTCGGGCACCACCCGGTGCGCGGCGTCGGTCGGCGTCGCGGCGCGGACGTCAGCGACGTGGTCGACCAGCGTCGTGTCGGTCTCGTGGCCGACCGCGGTCACCACCGGGGTGCGGCTGGCGGCGATCGCCCGCACCAGGCCCTCGTCGGAGAAGGGCAGCAGGTCCTCCACCGAGCCGCCGCCCCGGGCGATGACGATCACCTCGACGGTGGGGTCGGCGTCCAGCCGCTGCAGCCCCGCGATCACCGACTCGGCCGCGGTGGGCCCCTGGACGGCGCAGTTGTGCACCGCGAAGCGGACGGCGGGCCACCGGCGCCGGGCGGTCACCAGGACGTCGCGCTCGGCGGCGCTGTCCCGGCCGGTGATGACCCCGACGACGGCCGGGGCGAAGGGCAGCGGGCGCTTGCGGACGGCGTCGAACAGCCCCTCCGCGGCCAGCAGCCGGCGGATCCGCTCGATCCGGGCCAGGAGCTCACCCAGGCCGACCGCGCGGATCTCGGTCGCGCGGAGGGAGAACGAGCCGCGGGCGACGTAGTAGTCGGGACGGGCGCGCACCACCACGCGGGCGCCCTCGGTGAGCTCCAGCCCGGGCCGGTCGGCGACGTCCCGGTGGCAGGTGACCGGCACCGACAGGTCTGCGGCGGGGTCCCGGAGGGTCAGGAACACCGTCGCCGCGCTGCCCCGTCGGGACAGCTGGGCGACCTGTCCCTCCACCCACACCTCACCGAGCCGGCCGATCCACTCGGCGACCTTGCGGGCCACGGTGCGCACCGGCCACGGCGCCTCGGGCGAGGAGGGGGACGTCACCCGGTCGAGACTGCCAGGCGCCTGGTGACGTGGTGGAGCGGCCCCTTCCTCAGCCGCGGTCGGCGTTCAGCTTCTCCAGCCGGTTCTGCAGCAGCGTGACGTACGGCGCGCGGGAGCGGGTGGCCCGCTCGTAGTCGAGCAGGTCGGCGACCGTCTCCGCCGGATAGGCGCGCAGGTGGCCCCGCAGGGCGGGGATGCTGAACGACTCGTAGCCCGCGACCGGGGGGCTGGTGGCCGCCTCAGCACCCTCGTCCTGCGCGGCACCGTCGTCCTGACCGCCGTCGGCCGGCGCAGAGCCGTCGTCCGCCGCGGTCTGCGGGGTGACGCTGGCGGCTGCGTCGGGACCGCCCAGGTCGACCAGCTCCTCCTCGGCCTCGTCGAGCGCGGCCACGTCCAGGGAGGCGTCCTCCAGGGTGGCGGTGTCCTCCGGAGCCGTGTCCGGGGTGACGTCGGCGAGGCTCGGGACGTCGGTCGCCGCCGGGGGCTCGCCGGGGACGACGGCATCGGCCAGGGCGTCGTCCGCGGGTCCGGCGTCGTCCGCGGGCTCGGCGACGTCCGCGGTGAGGTCCTCGAGCACCTCGTCCGGGACGGCGTCGGGCAGCTCCTCGACCAGCTCGTCGGTGACCGATGCGGCCAGCTCGTCGACCACGGCGGTGACCGCGTCGGCGGCCGGGTCGTCGGGCAGTGCCGCGACCTCGGCCGGGCTGAGGTCGGCGTCGTCGAACGCGGTGGTCGAGAGCACCGCGGACTCGACGTCGTCGGAGAGCGTCCCGGGGTCGACGACCGGCAGTTCGGCGACCGCCAGGTCGTCGGCGAGCTCGTCGGCGAGCGCGTCCGCCTCGGTCTCCTCGTCGACCGCGGGGTCGTCGGCCAGGTCGAAGGCGGAGGTGCGGACCGAGGCGTTGGCCGCCGGCTCGGGGAGGTCCTCGTCGAAGGTCGCCAGCCCGGGTTCGGCGTCGCCGCGCATCCCGGTGAGCACCTCGTCCCCGCGGGCCACGAGCCCGGAGTACTGCTGCTGCAGCCGGAGCGAGGTCTGCATGGCCAGCCCGATCAACCGCACCGGCAGTCCGGGCAGGGTCTCGGGCAGCTTGCGGGCCTCGTCCAGCACGGTCGCGGCAAGGCCGGCGACCGCGCGGACGGCCTCGGGGATCTCTCGAGCCATGGCCTCAGCGTGCCCCACCGGCAGGACGACGGCAGCCCGACCGGGCACGGGAGAGCGTGGTCTCCGTCTCGTGTCCGGGGCTGGCCCGTTCGCGCACCTACCATGGCGGCATGGCTGAACCGCGCGGACGCGTCCTGCTCGCCGATCCCCGGGGCTACTGCGCCGGCGTGGACCGGGCCGTGGTGGCCGTCGAGCGGGCGCTGGAGATCCACGGGGCACCGGTCTACGTGCGCAAGCAGATCGTCCACAACAAGCACGTGGTCGCCACCCTCGAGCGCCGGGGCGCGGTCTTCGTCGACGAGACCGACGAGGTGCCCGAGGGCGCGGTCGTCGTGTTCAGCGCCCACGGCGTCTCACCGGCGGTCCGGGCCGAGGCGCAGCAGCGGTCGCTGAAGACCATCGACGCGACCTGCCCGCTGGTCAGCAAGGTCCACATGGAGGCCAAGCGCTTCGCCAAGGACGACTACGACATCCTGCTGATCGGCCACCGCGGGCACGAGGAGGTCGAGGGCACGATGGGGGAGGCCCCGGCGCACACCCAGCTGGTGGACGGCGCGGACGACATCGCCAACGTCCAGGTCCGCGACCCGGAGAAGGTCGTCTGGCTGTCCCAGACCACGCTGTCGGTGGACGAGACGCTGGCGACCGTCGACTCGCTGAAGTCCCGGTTCCCCGGTCTGCAGAGCCCGCCCAGCGACGACATCTGCTACGCGACCCAGAACCGCCAGCAGGCCGTCAAGCAGATGGCGGGGGAGTGCGACCTGGTCCTCGTCGTGGGCTCCACGAACTCCTCGAACTCGGTGCGGCTGGTCGAGGTCGCGCTGGAGGCCGGTGCCCGCGACTCGCACCTGGTCGACTTCGCCTCCGAGATCGACGAGGCCTGGCTGGAGGGCGTCGGCACGGTCGGGGTCACCAGCGGCGCCTCGGTCCCCGAGATCCTGGTCAGCGAGGTGCTCGACTGGCTGGCCGCGCGCGGCTACCCGGACGTCGAGACGGTCAAGGCCGCCGAGGAGCGTCTGGTGTTCGCGCTGCCCCACGAGCTCAAGCCGCGCCGTGCGGCGCTCGCCGTCGACACCGACTGAGCAAGGACCCCGCCTCCCCACCCCTCGCGGGCTGAGGGAGGGGGCCGCGACGAGCCGAGGGCCGGCACCCGGGAGGCTGCCGGCTCTTCGTGCGTCCGGAGGTACCGGTCAGCGGCGGGTGACCAGCCGGACCAGGGTGAGCACCAGGGTGACGCCGGTGGCGATCGCCATGGCCGGGAACCCCTGGATGAGCAGGGTGGCCATGGTCGGCAGGGTGAAGGTGGCCGACGGCGCGAGCGCGATGTTCAGCAGGGCGACGGCCATGAAGACCAGCGGCGGCGCGATCAGCGTGGTGACCAGGTCCCGGCGGCGGACCAGGAGGGTGGCCGCCGCGGAGCTGGCGGTCAGGGCCACCAGGGTGATCCGGCCGAGCCCGATGCCGATGTAGCTGTCCGCTGCGGCGGCGGCCAGGGTCACCAGGAAGACGCCGAGCGCCGCGACCGCGCCGGGCAGGCGCGAGCCGGACTGCGTGGGCGGGTGGGACCGCGGGGACGGCGGGCTGCCCCCACCGCTGCGGTGGACGTCGCGGGGCTGCGGGGGGCGGCCCGGGACCTCGGGGAGCGAGCCGCGGCGCGGCGGCTGGCCGGCGCGGGAACCCGGCGCGCGACCCCCGGGCGTGCGCGGGTCCACGTCGCGACCCGGCCGCTCCCGCTCGGTGCGCCCGCGGGACGTGCCGTTCCCGGCGCGCGGCGACGGGTAGCCCGGGCGCGCGGAAGGGCCGGCATCGCCGCGTTCTGGCCGCACGGCATCCTCCCGTCTGGCATCGACAGTGACCGGAGCGATGGTGCACCTCCTCGTCGACGACGAGGAGCAGCGCCCTCGCCGGTCGGGCCACGGTAACGGCCCGTCCTGAGTCAACGCTGGACCCTGCGGGGAGCGGTGGTGCAGATGTCGCCCATGTCGACGCACTGCGGTGGCGGATTGTGTGGATCAGGGCCTCAGGAGTCCCATCGTCCTCTTCTTGTTCCGGAACGGCAGGTCGGCGGGCGCGGTCAGCCGGTCAGGTCGTCCCGGTCGGTGTGCCGGCCGGGCTCGTCGTCCAGCACCGGCCGCAGCGCGCGGACCGTCCCCTCCACCGGGGCGGGGACGGGCACGGGGCTCGCGGCGACGCCGAGGTCGTCGAAACGGCGGGTGGCCACCAGCACCGACCGCTCGTAGGAGCCGACCGTCTCGTTGTAGCGGGTCAGCGCCGAGCCCAGCGCCGAGCCGAGCCGGGACAGGTGGCCGGACAGCGTGCTCAGCCGGGCGTGCACGGTGCGGCCCACCTCGAGGACCGCGGCGGCGTCCTGGGCCAGCCGCTCCTGCCGCCAGGAGTAGGCCACCGTCCGCAGCAGGGCCAGCAGGGTGCTCGGGGTGGCGATCACGACGTCCCGGGCGAACCCGTGCTCGAGCAGGGTGGGCTCGGCCTCCAGCGCGGTGCTCAGGAAGCCGTCGGAGGGCACGAACAGCACGGTGAACGGCGCGGCGCTGCCGAAGGCGGTCGGATAGCGGCGTGCCGCGAGGGCGTCGACGTGCGCCCGCAGCTGCCGCGCGTGGTCGGCGACCCGCTGGTCGCGCACCGCCTGGTCGGTGGCCTGGACCGCCTCGATGTAGCCGGCGAAGGGGACCTTGGCGTCGACGACCACGTGCCGCCCGTCGGCGAGGGTGACCACCAGGTCGGGGCGCACCCGGGCACCCTCGTCGGTCGTGCTGGTCGGCTGCTCGACGAAGTCGCAGTGCTCGAGCAGGCCCGCGACCTCGACGACCCGGCGCAGCTGCAGCTCGCCCCAGCGGCCCCGCACGTGCGGCG
The DNA here is from genome assembly GCF_041028325.1 of Modestobacter sp. I12A-02662. Classification (NCBI taxonomy): domain Bacteria; kingdom Bacillati; phylum Actinomycetota; class Actinomycetes; order Geodermatophilales; family Geodermatophilaceae; genus Modestobacter; species Modestobacter sp. I12A-02662. Next base: position 185,695 of record NZ_JABGDE010000002.1, read on the forward strand.
TGCGCAGCGCCGTCACCAGCGCCGCCGTCTCCTGGCGCAGCAGGACCGACGTCTGGCCGACCGCCCCCACCTGTTCGCGCAGCTCCCCGTGGGCGGTGGCGCGGTCGCGCTCGATGCCGGCCAGCAGCCGGTGCAGGTGGTCCAGCGACTCGTGCACCGGTTCCAGCGCGTCGGCCGCCGGTCGTCGGCGGCCGCGCAGCGCGACGGCGGCGAGGGTGACGGCGGTGGCCAGCAGCGCCCCGAGGAGGAGCCCGAGGAGCAGGGAGGCGGCGTCCATGCCCGCAGACTGCCGGACGGGTCCGACAGTTCGCGGGCGGACGGTCACACGGTGTACAGCTCGGGCGTGTCGCTCGCCTCCGCGGCGTGCGCCGCCTCGTGGTCCAGCAGCCACCGCTTGACCGGCGTCCCCCAGCGGTAACCGCCCAGCTTGCCGCCGGTGGCCAGCACCCGGTGGCAGGGGACGAACAGCGCCGCCGCGTTCCGCGCGCAGGCGCCGGCGGCGGCACGGACGGCCGAGGGCCGGCCGCAGCGCACGGCGAACTCCGCGTAGGTGTCCGGCCGTCCGGCCGGCACCGTGCGCAGCACCTCCCAGGCGTCCTGGAGGAACGGGCCGGAGCGCTGCCGCACCGGCACCGGGTCGATGGCGGTCACGTCACCCTCGTCGAAGGCCTCCACGGCCGCCAGCACCGGCAGCTGGTCCGCCCGCTCCACCCAGGTGGGCCGCAGCGAGCGGTGGACGACGGAGAGGAGCTCGGCGACGTCGTCGGTCCAGCCGCTGGCCAGCACGACGTCCTCGCCGTCCTCGCCGGGAGTGACGACGACGGTGAAGGGGCCCGGGGGCGTGGCGGTGGTGGCGTACCGGGCGGGTGGTGTCTTCATCAGGCGCTCCGTTCGCTGGAGGGGCCGCGGGTGAACAGGCTGGGCACGGCGAGCGCCCAGAGGTGCTGGACGGCGTAGGACCGCCACGGCCGCCAGCGGGAGGCGGCGTCGCGGTCGTCGATGCCGAGGGCGGCGAGGCCGCGGCGCACCGCGAGGTCGCCGGGGAGCCAGACGTCGGGGTCGGCGAGCCCGCGCAGCCCGACGAGGGCCGCGGTCCACGGTCCGATCCCGGGGACGGCGAGGAGGGCGCGGGAGGCCTCCTCGCGGTCGGCCCCGGGCCCGAGGGCGACCGTGCCGTCGGCCAGCGACTCGGCCAGGGCGTGCACCGTGCGCCGGCGGGCACCGGTCAGGCCCACCTCGGTCAGGTCGGCGCCGGCGAGGTCGGCCGGGCGCGGGAACGTGGTGGTGAGGGTGCCGACCGGCTCGGCCAGCGGACGGCCCGCGGCGGCCACGACCCGGGCGGTGAGCGTGCGCGCGCCGGCCACCGACACCTGCTGGCCGAGGACGGCGCGCACGGCGAGCTCCGCGGCGTCGGGGGCGGCGGGCACCCGGCGGCCGGGCGCGGTGCGCACCAGGGGGGCGAGCGCCGGGTCGGCGCCGAGCACCTCGTCGACGGCGGTCGGGTCGGCGTCCAGGTCGAGCATCCGGCGGCAGCGGGTGACCGCGGGGCCGAGGTCCCGCAGCGCGGCCAGCCGCAGCCGGGCCAGCACCGCCGCACCGCCGCCGGGTGCCGGGGAGAGCCGGACGACGGCGGGACCGTGCGGCAGGTCGAGGACCCGGGAGAACGTCGTCCCGTCCCACTCCTCCAGCCCGGGGGTGGCGTGGGCGCCGAGGAAGTGCAGCACCTCGTCGGCGGCGAACGGGGCGCGGGCGGCCAGTCGGAGGGTGAGCCAGCCGGGGGTGCCGCCGTCGGTGCGCGGGCTCGTCGGGCGCAGACCGGTGGGCGTCGTCCCGAAGACCGACCGCACCGTGTCGTTGAACTGCCGGATGCTCGCGAAGCCGGCCGCGAAGGCGACGTCGGACACCGGCAGCCGGGTGGTCTCCAGCAGCAGCCGCGCCGTCTGCGCCCGCTGGGCGCGGGCCAGCGCGAGCGGCCCGACGCCGAGCTCGGTGGTGAGCAGCCGGTGCAGCTGGCGCTCGGAGTAGCCGAGCGCGGCGGCCAGCCCGCCGACCCCCGCCCGCTCCACCTCGCCGTCGGCGATCAGCCGCATCGCGCGGGCGACGACGTCGGCGCGGACGTCCCACTCCGGCGAGCCGGGGACGGCGTCGGGCCGGCACCGCCGGCAGGCGCGGAAGCCGGCCGCCTGGGCGGAGGCCGCGGTGGAGTGGAAGGAGACGTTCTCCTTCCGCGGCGTGCGGGCCGGGCAGGAGGGGCGGCAGTAGATGCCGGTGCTGCGCACCGCGGTGACGAACCAGCCGTCGAAGCGCGCGTCCCGGCTGGCCACCGCGCGGTAGCAGTGCTCGATGTCCAGGAGCTCGTCCACGCGACGAGCATGGCACCGATCCGGGTGGGCGACTGGCGGTTTCCGGACACGGCGGTGGACCTCCGTCGTCCACCGACCGGTGGACGACGGACCCACGGCTCGGCGGTCCCGCGGACGCTCGGGCGCGGAGAGGGTCGTACCCATGACGACGACAGAGACGGCACCGCCGCCGGACTGGACCGGCGGAGCCGGCCCGGCGATCAGCGTGCGGGGACTGGTGAAGCGGTACGGGGGCAGGGCGGTGGTCGACGGCCTGGACCTGGACGTGGCGCGCGGGGAGTGCTTCGCGCTGCTGGGCCCCAACGGGGCCGGCAAGACCACGACGATCGAGGTGCTGGAGGGCGTCCGCCGCCGGGACGGCGGGGACGTCGTGGTGCTGGGGGAGGACCCGGCGTCCGCGGGGCGCACCTGGCGGGCCCGGATCGGCGTGGTCAGCCAGGGGGAGGGGGCCGCTCAGGCGCTCACCGTCCGCGAGGCGCTGGACCACTTCGCGGCCCACCACGCCGACCCGCGTCCGACGGCCGAGCTGCTGACCGCGGTCGGCCTGGAGGAGAAGGGGGGCACCCGGGTCGGCCGGCTCTCCGGCGGCCAGCGGCGCCGGCTCGCCGTCGCGCTCGGCGTGCAGGGACGCCCGGAACTCGTCTTCCTCGACGAGCCGACGACCGGGATGGACCCGGTCGCCCGGCGGCAGTTCTGGGAGCTGGTCCGCGGCCTGCGCGCCGACGGGACGACGGTGCTGCTGACCACGCACTACCTGGACGAGGCCGCCGAGCTGGCCGACCGGGTCGGCGTCATCTCCGGGGGCGTGCTGGCCGAGGTGGCCCCGCCCGCCGAGCTGGGCGCCCGGCTGCGCCGGGAGGCGACCGTCTCCTGGCTCGAGGGCGGCCGCCGGCGCGAGGTGCGCACCGAGTCGCCGGCCGCGGTGCTGCGCGACCTGCTCGCGGCCTCGCCCCGCGAGGTGCCCGGCCTCACCGTCACCCGTCCCGGCCTGGAGGACGTCTACCTCCAGCTCGTCGCCACCACCACTTCTGAGGAGCTCCGATGACCGCCGTCCTGACCACACCCCGTTCCGCTCCTTCGGCTACCACTCGGCCCGCCCCGCGACCCCCGGCACGGATCGCGCTGGCCCGGGTGGGCCTGGAGCTGCGCCTGTTCTCCCGCGAGCGGCAGCAGGTGGTGTTCTCCTTCGCCTACCCGGTCGTGATGATGCTGATCTTCGCGAGCGTGCTGGGCGCCGACGAGCGGCCCGGCGGGATCTCCTTCGAGTCGTACTTCCTGGCCGGGATCGTCGCCACGGGGATCATGCTGACCAGCTTCCAGGCGGTCGGGACGGCGATCGCCGTCGAGCGCGAGACCGGTCAGCTGGAGCGGCTGCAGCTGCTGGGCACCCCGCCGGTGGCCTACTTCGCGGGCAAGGCCGGACAGGTGCTGGTCACGACGGCGGCCCAGCTGACCCTTCTCCTGCCGGTCGCCCGGTACGGCTTCGACGTGCCGATGCCGGTGGACCTGGCGCACTGGGTGACGTTCCTGTGGGTGGCGGCCCTCGGGTCGCTGGCCGGCACCGTCCTGGGGATCGCGGTCTCGGCGCTGCCGGGCAGCGCCAGCGCGTCGAGCACGGCGATCTCCGCCTTCGCGATCGTCCTGCAGTTCTTCTCCGGCGTGTTCTTCGGCTTCCTGGAGCTGCCCGGCTGGATGCAGCAGGTCGCGGCCCTCTTCCCGCTCAAGTGGATGACCCAAGGCATGCGCTCGGCGTTCCTGCCCGAGGGGGCCGGTGCCTTCGAGATCGCGGGGGGATGGGAGCACGGCCGGACGGCGCTGGTGCTGGCCGCATGGGTGATCATCGGTGCCGTGGTGTGCATGCGGACCTTCCGGTGGCGTCGGTGACCTCAGTGCGGCGCCCGCGCCCCGCCGTCGTCCCGGCTGACCGGGACGGCGGCGGGGTGCCGCTGTCCGCCCGCAGCTGGCGGGTCACCCGGCTGGTGCTGCACGCGGTGTTCGCGGTCCTGGTGACGGGCGCGGTGGGCGCCGTCTGGTTCGGGGACGCCGAGGGCTCCCGGACCGTCCTGCTCGCCGCGCTCGCCGTCCTGGTCGCTGCCTACCTGGTGCTGGGTGCACCCGGCCTGCACGGCCGGGACCCTCGCCGCCGGACCGGCTACCTCGCCGTCCTGGTCGCCGTGGTCGCGGTGCTCGCCTGGCAGGAGCCCTCGCTGCTCTTCCTGCTCTTCGTTGCGTTCTCGCAGGTGTGGTTCCTCGTCGACAGCGTGCTTGCGGGGGTGGCGTGGACGCTGGTGCTCGGTGTCGCGGGCACGGTCGGGCCGCTGGTGCGCTGGAGCCAGGGGACCGAGCCGCTGTCCGGCCCGACGCAGACCCTGGTCGGGCTGGGCTTCAGCCTCGCGATGGGGATCTGGGTCACCCGGGTTCTGGAGCAGAGCCGGCAGCGCGCCGAGCTGATCCGCGAGCTGGAGGAGACCCGGGCGGAGCTGGCCGCGGCGCACCACGAGCAGGGCATCGTCGCCGAGCGGGAGCGCTGGGCGCGGGAGGTGCACGACACCCTGGCGCAGGGCTACACGAGCATCGTCGTCCTCGCGCAGACCGCGGCCGTGCAGCTGCCGGACGATCCAGCGGCCGCCGCGGAGCGGATCGCGCTCATCGAGGAGGTCGCCCGGGAGAACCTGGCCGAGGCGCGGGCGATGGTCGCGGCGTTCTCGCCGGTGGCGCTCGACTCGTCGACGCTGGTGGAAGCCCTGCGGCGGCTGGCCGACCGGTTCGGCCGGGAGACCGGGATCGCCACCCGGGTCGACCTGGCCGCGCTCGACGGGGACGCCGGGCTCACCTCCAACGAGGAGGTCGTGCTGCTGCGCGGGGCGCAGGAGGCGTTGGCCAACGTCCGCCGCCACGCGGCGGCGCGGTCGGTGGTGCTGCGGGTCAGCCGGGTCGGAGCGGGGGAGTCGGGACAGGTGTCGGTGCAGGTGGAGGACGACGGGGTGGGCTTCGACCCGGCGGCCGCGAGCGGGCTGGGGCTGGCCGGGCTGCGCGACCGGGCCGAGGAGGTCGGCGGTGCGGTGGACGTCGCCTCGGTGCCGGGTGGGGGGACCCGGGTGACGGTGCGGGTGCCGGTCCGGTGACCACCCGCGAAGGTGACGGTCGAGCGAGCATCGCAGGGAGCGCCAGCGACCGAGGAGCGGAACGAGATCGGAACCGAGCCATGACCCGGGTGCTGGTGGTGGACGACCACCCGGTCGTGCGCGGGGGGCTGGTCGGCTGGCTGGCGGCCCAGCCGGACATCGAGGTGGTGGGGGAGGCCGACGACGGCCTGGCGGCGCTGGCGGCGGTCGCCGAGCACCAGCCGGACGTCGTCCTCATGGACCTGCGCATGCCCCGGATGGACGGCGTGACGGCGACGGGCCGCATCGCCGCCGCGCACCCCGCCGTCCGCGTCCTGGTGCTCACCACGTACGACACCGACGCCGACATCGTGCGGGCCGTCGAGGCCGGCGCGACCGGCTACCTGCTCAAGGACACGCCCCTGCCGCAGCTCGCCGACGCCGTGCGCGCGGCCGCCCGCGGCGAGACGGTGCTCGCGTCGCCGGTGGCGGCCAAGCTGCTGTCGCGGATGCGCGCGCCGGCGGCCGAGGCGCCGACCGCGCGCGAGCTCGAGGTGTTGGGTGGGGTGGCCCGCGGGCTGACCAACGCGGAGATCGGCCGGGAGCTGTTCATCGGCGAGGCGACGGTCAAGACGCACCTGCTGCGGGTGTTCGCGAAGCTCGGTGTCGACGACCGGACGCGGGCCGTGCTGGTCGCGGTGGAGCGCGGTCTGCTGCCCGGTCCCGGCTCGTCCTGACCGCTGTCAACCCGCTGTCGCAATCTGTGGAACCCGGTTTGACCTGGGGATTCATGCTGCGGTGACTCTTCCGGACCGATACACTCGAACATAGGTTCGAATGGATCGGGAGGCGTCGTGGGCGAGTTGCAGTCGGGCCTGGACGCGCTGGCGGAGGAGGACCCGTCGGCGCTGCCCGCACCCCAGCAGCTGGAGCGGGTCGCGAGCCTGCTGGCAGACTGCAACCGGCTCGACGCCCAGCTGACCCGCGCGGTGCGGGCCTGCGACCGGTCCGGCGCGGCCGAGTGCGACGGGATCAAGACCATGCAGGCCTGGCTGCGCGGGCACGGCCGGCTGTCCCCGGCCGCCGCTGCGCGGTTGGTCCGGTCCGGGCGGGCGCTGGAGCACCTGCCGGCGGTCGCGGCGGCGTTCGCCGAGGGTGCGGTGACCGCCGAGCAGGTCGCCGTGATCGCCCCGGCCGTCTCCGACGAGGCGCTGGCCGCCGCGGCCGCCCAGGACGTCGACCTCGGTGAGGTCGACGCCGCGCTCGCGACCGTGGCCGCGACGCAGCCGTTCCAGCGGCTGGGTGAGGTGGTGCACCGCTACCTCGATGCCCTGGAGCCCGACGGGCCCGAGCCGGACCCGACCGAGGGCCGGCGGCTGACCATCGCCAAGCACGCCGACGGCAGCATCACCGGCCGGTTCGACCTCGACGCCGTGGGAGGGGAGAAGGTGCAGGCGGCCCTGGAGTCCATCGTGCAGGCGAGCCGGCCCAAGGGCGACATGCGCACCTGCGCACAGCAGCAGGCCGACGCCCTGGTCCAACTGTGCGACAACGCCCTCGCGCAGGGTGACCTGCCGTTCCTGCGGACGGTGAAGCCGCACGTGGTCGTCACCATCGACGACGAGGACCTCGCCGACACCACCAGCACCGGCCGGGGCACGGCCGAGACCGGGTTCGGCGCGCGGATCTCCGCCGCCCGCACCCGCTGGCTGGCCTGCGACGGCATCATCTCCCGGATGGTCATCGACCCCGACGGGCTGCCCCTGGACGTCGGCCGGGAGAAACGGGTCGTCCCCCCGCACATCCGCCGGGCCGTCGAGCGGCGGGACCGGCACTGCGTGTTCGCCGGCTGCTACGCCCCTACCCACTGGTGCGACGTCCATCACCGGCTCGAATGGATCAACGGCGGCCGTACGTCGCTGGAGAACTCCGCGCTGCTGTGCGAGCGGCACCACACCAAGGTCCACCGCGGCTTCCGGGTTGAACGCGACGACACCGCGCCACCGGGCCACCGATGGCGCACCTACCGCCCCGACGGCACCGAGATCCTCATCGGCCCGTCGCTCCGCTCAGCGGCGTAGGCCTGGCTGACCGCACCGGAACTCGCGCCCTGGTGTGGCAGGGTGCCGGCGTGCCGCCGTCCACCCTCCCCATGACCGACTACCACGCCGACGGTGAGCCTCTCCGCATGGTCGTCGGACTCGTGCTGCGGTGAGGTTCCTCGACGCGGACGCCGTCGCCGCGCTCGGCCCGGCCGCAGCCGTCCAGGCGACCACCGACGCGCTCCGCGGCGGGCTCGACCCCGCCACCGACCCGCCCCGGACGACGGTCGGTCTCTGGCAGGGGCAGTTCCTCCTCATGCCCTCGGAGACGGCGGGCGCGGCCGGCGTGAAGGTCGCCACGGTCGCCCCAGGCAACCCCGCCCGCGGCCTGCCCCGCATCCAGGCCACCTACCTGCTGTTCGACCGAGGGACCCTCACGCTGCGCGCGGTCCTCGACGGCACGGCGCTCACCACGCTCCGCACCCCGGCGGTCTCGGTCGCCGCCGTCCTCCCGCGGCTGCCGGACCGGCCGCTGCACCTGACGGTGATCGGCGCCGGACCCCAGGCGGTCGGGCACGTCGCCACGCTGGCCGCCGTCCGTCCGCTGGCCGGCGTCACCCACCTGGTCCGCAGCCCCGCGCGGGCCCCGTTCGACGCGCTCCGCCTCGGGGCCGCGGCGGCCGACGAGGCGCTGCGGCGCGCCGACGTCGTGGTCTGCGCCACGTCGGCACGCACGCCGCTGTTCGACTCCGCCCTGCTGCGCGACGACGTCGTCGTCATCGCGGTGGGCTCCCACGAGCCCGACGCCCGCGAACTGGATGCGGCTCTGCTGGGCCGGGCCTGCGTCGTGGTGGAGGACGTCCCCACCTCGATGCGCGAGGCCGGGGACGTGGTGCTCGCGATCACCGAGGGCGCGTTGAGCGCCGCTGACCTCGTGCCTCTGCGCGACGTGGTGACCGGGAGGGTGACCGTGCCCGGCGACCGGCCGCTGGTGTTCAAGAGCGTCGGCATGTCGTGGCAGGACCTGGTCGTGGCCGAGGCGGTCCTCAGCGCGAACGCCGGGGACGCCGCCTCGTAAGCTGGTCTCCCGTGAGCTTGACCATCGGGATCGTCGGCCTGCCCAACGTCGGCAAGTCGACCCTCTTCAACGCCCTGACCAAGAACGACGTGCTCGCGGCGAACTACCCGTTCGCGACGATCGAGCCCAACGTCGGCGTGGTCGGCGTCCCCGACCCGCGGCTCGGGAGGCTCGCCGAGCTTTTCGGCTCCCAGAAGATCGTCCCGGCGACGGTGTCCTTCGTCGACATCGCCGGCATCGTGCGCGGCGCCAGCGAGGGTCAGGGGCTGGGCAACAAGTTCCTGGCCAACATCCGCGAGAGCGATGCGATCTGCCAGGTGATCCGCGTCTTCACCGACCCCGACGTCGTGCACGTCGAGGGCAAGGTGAGCCCGAAGGACGACATCGAGACGATCAACACCGAGCTCGTCCTGGCCGACATGCAGACGCTGGAGAAGGCCGTCCCGCGGCTGGAGAAGGAGTCGCGCAAGGACAAGGACCGCAAGGCCCTGCTCGACGCCGCCGTCGCCGCGCAGGCCGTGCTCAACGAAGGCACCACGCTGTTCGCCGCCGGCGTCGACCCTGAGCCGCTGCGCGAGCTGACCCTGCTCACCACCAAGCCGTTCATCTACGTCTTCAACGTCGACGCCGACGAGCTGGCCAACGAGCAGATGCTCGACGAGCTGCGCGCGCTGGTCGCGCCGGCCGAGGCCATCTTCCTCGACGCGCAGACCGAGTCCGAGCTGATCGAGCTGCCCGCCGAGGAGGCCGCCGAGCTGCTCGAGTCGATCGGCCAGAGCGAGCCCGGCCTGGACCAGCTCGCCTCTGTCGGCTTCCGCACCCTCGGGCTGCAGACCTACCTCACCGCCGGGCCGAAGGAGGCCCGCGCCTGGACCATCCGCCAGGGCGCCACCGCCCCCGAGGCCGCCGGGGTCATCCACACCGACTTCCAGCGCGGCTTCATCAAGGCCGAGGTCGTCGGCTTCGACCACCTCATGGAGGCCGGGTCGATGGCCGAGGCGAAGTCCCGCGGCTGGGTGCGGATCGAGGGCAAGGACTACGTCATGGCGGACGGCGACGTCGTCGAGTTCCGCTTCAACGTCTGACCCAGCCTAGAGCTGCTGATCAGGCGCGCGTCAGCGGCTGTCGGTCCGCAGAGAGAGCCCGCAGGTCGTCGAGTGCGGCACGTCGAGAGGGTTATCCGGCCCACATGGGGGTCGACGTACATGTGACGACGGCGGCGTTGACCTCGTCCAGCCAGCGTTGCGCGTCGGCCTTCCGCTGGGTTCGACGACCTGCAGCGCACCGTCACCACCCTGCCATCGCGGAGACGGCGCCTCGAGGATTCGGCTGGCTCGCCCCGGTCCGCGTGAGGAGTCGTGGCCTCGCCCGGCGGACTGCCCCCGCGCGTATCGGCGTGTGCGCTGGATCACGGGCCGGTCACGAATGCCGGGTGTGCTTGTGCTCACAGCTGAGGGTTCTGGAGACTGTCCGCCGGCATTCTCTGCGAACCCAACGATTAGGTGGACTACCCATGCTGCGACGGCGAACCTGGACCGCTGCGATCTCGGCCGGGCTCGTGCTCAGCCTCGCTGCCTGTGGCGGCGACAGCGGCGGCGGCGACGCCGGCGGTGACAGTGGCGGTGACGGTGGCGAGGTCGCCGGCCGGGTCGGCGTCATCCTTCCCGACACCGAGTCCTCGGTTCGCTGGGAGAACTTCGACCGCCCGTACCTCGAGGCGGCCTTCGAGGCGGCCGGCGTCGAGGCCGACATCCAGAACGCCGAGGGTGACGCCCAGCGGATGACGACCATCGCCGAACAGATGATCACCGAGGGCGCGACGGTCCTGGCGATCGTCAACCTCGACTCGGCCTCGGGCGCGGAGATCCAGGAGCAGGCAGCCGCCGAAGGCGTCCAGACCATCGACTACGACCGGCTCACGCTCGGCGGCACCGCGGAGTACTACGTCTCTTTCGACAACGTCGCTGTCGGTCGCCTGCAGGGTGAGGGCCTGGCGCAGTGCCTCGGTGAGGACACCCCGGCCAACATCGCCTTCCTCAACGGCTCGCCGGACGACAACAACGCGACGCTGTTCTCGCAGGGCGCACACGAGGTGCTCGACCCGATCGAGAACTACACGCAGGTGGCCGAGCAGGCCGTCCCGGGCTGGGACAACCAGCAGGCGGCGACCATCTTCGAGCAGATGTACACCCAGGCCAACGGTGGGATCGACGGCGTCTACGCCGCCAACGACGGCCTGGCCAACTCGGTCATCCAGATCCTCCAGCGCAACAACGTCGCCGGCATCCCGGTGACGGGTCAGGACGCGACGGTGGAGGGCCTGCAGAACATCCTCGCCGGCAACCAGTGCATGACCGTCTACAAGTCGGTCCGGGACGAGGCCAACGCGTTGGCGGAGCTGGCTGTCGCGCTGATCAACGGCGAGGAGGGTCAGACAACGGGCGAGGTCGAGGACTCCGAGGGCGGTCGGAGCGTCCCGTCGGTGCTCCTGGAGCCCCAGGCGATCTTCCGTGACAACGTCAAGGACGTCGTCGATGACGAGTTCGTGAGCGCCGAGGACCTCTGCACCGGCGAGTTCGCCGCGGCGTGCGAGGAGCTCGGCATCTCCTAGTGGTGAGCGGTGACCGGGGCGTCCAGAATGGGCGCCCCGGTGGCTGTTGCCGCTATACCACCGACTCGACCGAGAGGCCCGGCGTGTCCGCACCGACCGACCGTCCCCAGGACGGGACCCCCACCCTGGAGCTTCGCGGCGTCAACAAGAGCTTCGGGGCGATCCAGGTCCTGCACGACGTGCACCTGAAGGTCTACCCCGGCCAGGTCACCGCCCTCGTCGGCGACAACGGGGCGGGCAAGAGCACGCTGATCAAGTCGATCGCCGGGATCCACCCGATCGACTCGGGCGAGGTCCTCTTCGAGGGCCGGCCGGTGACGGTCACCGGCCCGAGGGACGCCGCCGCTCTGGGCATCGAGATCGTCTACCAGGACCTCGCGCTCTGCGACAACCTCGACGTGGTTCAGAACATGTTCCTCGGTCGGGAGCGCAAGACCGGCGTGGTCCTGGACGAGATCTCGATGGAGCAGGCTGCCCGGGACACGCTCAGCAAGCTCTCGGTCCGGACGCTCAAGTCCGTTCGCCAACTGGTCTCCAGTCTCTCCGGTGGTCAGCGGCAGACGGTGGCGATCGCCAAGGCGGTGCTGTGGGAGTCCAAGCTCGTCGTGCTGGACGAGCCGACGGCCGCCCTCGGAGTGGCGCAGACGCGACAGGTGCTCGATCTGGTCCGCCGGCTGGCCGACACCGGCCACGCTGTCGTCTTCATCTCGCACAACATGGTCGACGTCTTCGAGGTGTCCGACCGGGTCGCCGCGCTCTACCTGGGCCGCATGGCCGCCGACATCCCGATCTCGCAGGTCAACCGCGGCGAAGTCATCGAGCTCATCACGGCGGGCCGGTCGGGCAAACTCGGCATCGCTCCCGCCGAGGCTGCAGCCGTGGAGGTCTGAGGCATGTCCAGCCCCATCTCCGCGCCCACCAGCTCGCAGGAGCCGGGTGGCGCTCCGTCCGGCTTCGAGGCCGACCGCACGTCGGACTCGCTGGGCGCCAGTGCCCGGGCGTACGTCGACCGCGTCCGGGGCGGTGACCTCGGGGCTCTGCCGGCGATTCTCGGCATAGTGGTCCTCGGCCTGCTGTTCTTCGCCCTGCGGCCCCAGACCTTCCTGACCCCGCGGAACATGGCGAACCTGGCTGACCAGGCGGCGCCGATCATCATCCTCGCGATGGGGTTGGTCTTCATCCTGCTGCTGGGCGAGATCGACCTGTCCGCAGGCGTGGTCAGCGGCGTCTGCGCGGCCGTGATGGCGAAGCTGCTCGCCGACGCCGGCGCGCCCTGGTACGTCTCCGTCCTGGCGGCCATCGTGACCGGCGTAGCCATCGGCCTGTTCACCGGCAGCCTCGTCGGGATGATCGGGATCCCCTCGTTCGTGGTGACCTTGGCGCTCTTCCTGGGCTGGCAGGGCTTCACCCTGCGGCTCATCGGCGAGGGCGGCACCGTGCCGGTCCGTGACCCGGTGATCTCCGCGATCAGCGACAGGAACCTGCCGGTGACCCTCGGCTGGATCCTCGCCCTGCTGGTGATCGCGCTCTACGCCGCGCTGCAACTGAACCGGTGGCGCACCCAGCGGACCAAGGGGCTGGCGCACCAGCCGCTGGCCGTGGTGCTGGTACGCATCGCGGTGATCGCCGCTATCGTCGTCCTCGTCACTGCTGTGCTGAGCGTCGACCGGGCTCCGGCTGTCGGTGTCGTGCTCGCCGGCATCCCGTATGCGGTGCCGCTGGTGATCCTCCTGCTGTTGCTCTTGACGTTCGTGCTGGGCCGGACCACCTTCGGGCGGCACGTGTACGCGGTCGGCGGCAACGCCGAGGCGGCCCGACGGGCCGGCATCAACGTCACCAAGATCAAGGTGGCCGTCTTCGTGATCGGGTCGACTCTGGCGGCGATCAGCGGCATCGTCGCGGCCGCGCGCCTCGGGTCGGTGGCGCCCGGCTCCGGTGGCGGCAACACGCTGCTGTACGCGGTCGGCGCGGCGGTCATCGGTGGCACCAGCCTCTTCGGGGGCCGTGGGCGCGTGCGGGACGCCGTCCTCGGCGGTCTGGTCGTCGCGATCATCGCCAACGGACTCGGCCTGCTGGGCACCGAGGCGTACCTCAACTTCATCATCACCGGCGGCGTGCTGCTCCTGGCGGCGAGCGTCGACGCGCTGGCCCGGCGCCGCGCGGCGGCCACCGGTCACTAGGCGGGACGCTGGGCGCCGAACGTCGGCTCGTCGGCACCCAGCGCCCCAGTGGTTCCGTGCGCCCGAGCAGGACGCCGCCCTCGATGACGGCCGCGAGACGTCGCCAGGGCCGTCCGGTTCCCCGCTGGATGCGCGCCACGACGGGTGCGGGCCACCTGTGCGCGTCTGCGACGTCGCAGAGGTCCCGGCTTCATGCCGGTGCCCGCGCCCATGAGGGCGGCGGCCACCGGAGCGTGCGGCTGGGTCAGCGGACCCCGAGGAGATGCTCGATGGCGTAGCGCTGGACGCGGGCGAAGCCGTATCCCTTGGTGCGGGGTTCTTCGAGTTCGTAGTCCTCGAAGGCGCTGCGATCGGCGAGCAGCTTGGCGTGGTCCTCTCCCGGCTCCAGGGTCGGCAGATCCAGGTCGGGGACGCCGGCCTCGGCCAGGGCCTCCTGCACCCGCGGATCGGCCCGGAAGGCGTGCGAGCGCTCACGCAGGGTCACGTAGAGCTCCATGTTGGCCAGCGCCGACTCCCACACCCCTTCCATGCTCTCGGTCCGCAGCGGCTTGTAGTCGAAGTGCCGGTCCCCCTCGTACGTGGGGCCGCCGCCGGGGGCGCCGTTCTCCAGCAGGTCCACGGTGGAGAACGCCTGCAGCAGGTCGCCGTACCCGAACACCAGGTCCTGGTCGTAGCGGGGACCTTTCTGCCCGTTCAGGTCGATGTGGAACAGCTTGTTCTGCCACAGCGCCTGCGCGATCCCGTGGGTGTAGTTGAGGCTGGCCATCTGCTCGTGCCCGGTCTCGGGGTTGATCCCGACCATGTCGTGGTGCTCGAGCTGGGAGATGAACGCCAACGCGTGTCCGATGGTCGGCAGCAGTATGTCGCCGCGCGGCTCGTTCGGCTTGGGCTCGATGGCGAACCGCATCCCGTAGCCCTTGTCGATCGAGTACTGCGCCAGCAGGTCGATGCCCTCGCGGTAGCGGTCCAGCGCAGCCCGCACGTCCTTGGCGAAGTCGACCTCCGAGCCTTCCCGGCCACCCCAGAAGACGTAGATCTGCGCACCGAGTTCGGCTGCGAGATCCATGTTCTGCATGACCTTCCGCAGGGCGTACCGGCGGACGGAACGGTCGTTGCTGGTGAACCCGCCGTCCTTGAACACCGGGTCGCCGAACAGGTTCGTGGTCACCATCGGCACCACCAGGCCGGTCTCGGCCAGCGCAGCCTTGAACTCCTCGATGATCCGCGTCCGCTCGCTGGCGCTCGAGCCGGGCGGCACCAGGTCGTCATCGTGGAACGTGATGCCGTACGCGCCCAGCTCGGCCAGCTTGTGCACGGCCTCCACACCGGCCAGCACCGGCCGCGTGGCCTCGCCGAACAGGTCACGGGCCTGCCAACCCACCGTCCACAGACCGAAGCTGAACTTGTCCTCACGGCTGATGGTCGGGGTCACGAGATGCCTCCACTGACGCCGGGTGGTGATCCGGTCGAATCGTCGACCAGGATGTGCCGCTCACATAGTGCGCCGCGGGATCTCTGGGTCGCCAACGGACCGAGGTGCTACCTCACTGACCCGACGGCAGGATCGCGAACTCGCATGACCAGCGGTCGCGTGCCCAGGCGGCGCCGAGCACAGCAACCGGTACACAACGCGGTTCGAACGACCGCGAACCCCCGTGGACGGCAACACCGCCAGGTGGCGCGAACACGGACGCCAGTGGCAGTGGCCCATGTGCCGTTCCACTGCTCGCGGTTCCCCACGTCGAGTCGCCGGCTAACGCGTTGGGCCACCTCCCGCTCGATGGCATCGACCACGCCACCCACCAGGAGCATGCCGGCCTCGTCCCCCGCCACACATCCAGCGAGCCGACAGGACCAACGAGGTGGAGATGCCTGACCCGGCAGCAGACCAGCGTGTCGTATCAGCCGTGGCCCTCGGTGGCCCGACGACGGGCGGGTGGGCTCTAATACTGACCATCCACGCCTTTCTGGGGGTTCTCGATGCCGCACAGCCCAACCCGCTCGATAGCGGGCACAGTCGCCGCGATCACCGGAGGGAGCGCGGGGATCGGTGCAGCGACAGCTCGGGCGCTGGTCGGAGCCGGAGCCAAGGTCGCGGTGGGTGCCCGGCGCAAGGACCGCTTGGCTTCTCTCGTCGGCGAGCTAGGCGACGAGCACGCCGTCGCGGTTCCCGGGGATGTCCGCGATGCCGAGTACAACGAGGCCCTCGTCGCCGCGGCGGTTGAGAAGTGGGGCCGGCTCGACACGATCGTTGCCAACGCGGGAATCGGCGCGTATGGCGGCATCTTGGATCACGACGACGCCGTGCTGCGGGAGATGGTCGAGACCAACTACTTGGCCACCGTGTGGAGCGTGCGGTCGGCAGTGCGCCAGTTCCGGGCACAGGGCGACGGCGGCGACATCGTCATCGTCAGCTCGGTCGCCGGCTTCCGTGGTGGCGCCGACGAAGCTGTCTACGCGGGCACCAAGTTCGCCCAGGTGGGGCTGAGTGGATCTCTGGACCGTGAGCTCCGGACGGAGGGCATGCGGGTGACGCTGATCTGCCCGGCGGGGACCGCGAGTGAGTTCGCGATCGGCGCCGGCCGGGAGGAAGGGTCCGCCGAGCTCGAGTCGTACCTGCGGCCCGATGACGTAGCCCACGCCATCCGCGTCGTCCTCGAGCAACCCCGCTCAGTCCGAACCACCGTGTGGCAGCTGTGGAGCAGCCAGCAGCAGAGCTGACACCGTCGCACCCGGCGCTCACCAGTCCGCCCCCTCGGCGCGGCCGCGATCGCCTCGACGCGGTCGATGCGGCCGGCGCTCGAGGGGCTTCCCGAGCCCTGCACGCTTTCCTCCCCGGCGTGATGCGCCAGATGCTCCAGCGGTCGCGGCAGTCCAGGCGTGTCCTGAACGCCGCTGTGACCTGTCCATGGTGGCGTCTCGCGTACGAGGCCCTGTTCGATGAGCACGGTGGCCCGCGTCTTGCGGCCCTGTTCGCCGGCCAGGTGCACCGTGGCCGACAGGCCGCCGCGGGAGCGGCCCAACGTGCGTCACCGCCGCGACCGGGGAGGCCGTTCCGGCTGCGCAGGTCATGCTCGTCGTCCGGGCACTCTTCCGCAGCTCGTCGCCGTCAGCGGCGGGGTCACCTACGTGGCCGGCGAGCACGCGCACGACGCTGATCGGCCAGCGTGCCTGCCTCACCCAGCTGAGCTCCCGAAGCTGAGTGCGGCCGACATCCCGAGCCTCTTCGGCTCGGAGTCGTCGCACCTCCTGGAACCAGACCTGCCCGAGGGTCGTGAGCCAGCCGGCTCCGACGCGAGCCGCGATTGGTTCTCCGATTCGATGCCACGACGTCGCAGGCAAGGCTCCGCCGCTCCGTCCGCACGCCGTCTCGCGGAGAAGGGCACCCGCTCGACGCGGCCATCCAGGGGGACGGGGCGCTCCACCTGCTCTTACCGATGCGTCGAGGACGCTGGTCGCCGCGATCGACGCAGGCCCCCACCCGATGGGGGCGGGGGCCTGCGTCGTCCCGACGTCAGACGTTGCCCCGGCGCATCTCCTCCAGCAGGTGCTCGGCCTGGCGGATCGCCAGCGCGACGATCGTCAGCGTCGGGTTGGCCGCGGCGCCGGTGGTCATCACCGAGCCGTCGCTGACGTACAGGTTGGGCACGTCGTGCGCGCGCCCCCAGCGGTCGACCACCCCGTCGGCGGGGTCGGCGCTCATCCGGCAGGTGCCCAGGTTGTGCGTCGACGGGTACGGCGGCGTGTGGTGGACGGCGAGCGCCCCGACGGCCCCGTACAGCTGGTCGGCCGCGTCGTACGCGTAGGAGCGCATGGCGACGTCGTTGGCGTGGTCGTCGAAGTGCACGTTCGGCACCGGGAGGCCGTACTGGTCCTTGACGTCGGTGTTCAGCGTGACCCGGTTGCCCGGCTGCGGCATGTCCTCCCCGACGATCCACATCCCCGCGATGTGGTCGTAGGAGTCCATCCAGGTGGTGAACTCCCGGCCCCAGCCCCCCGGCTCCAGGAAGCTGGCGAGGAACGCGGGCCCGAGCGACAGGGTCTCCATGTAGAACCCGCCGGCGAAGCCGCGCGAGGTGTCGTGCTTGGCCTCGTCCGCGACGATCCCGGCCATGGTCTCGCCCCGGTGCATCCGCACCGGCCGCTCGAACCGCGCGTACGCCGACCCGGTCAGGTGGCGCATGTAGTTGCGTCCCACCTGTCCCGAGGAGTTGGCCAGGCCGTCGGGATGCTGCCCCGAGGCGCTCATCAGCAGCAGCCGCGGCGTCTCGATCGAGTTGCCGGCGACGCAGACCACCCGTGCCGCCTGCCGCTGCAGCGCGCCGTTGGCGTCGAGGTACTCGACCGCATCCACCTTGCCCGCGGCGTCGGAGGTGATCCGGACCGCCTGGCAGTTCGGCCGCAGGTCGAGGTTGCCGGTCTCCAGCGCGCGCGGGATCTCGCGCACCAGGGTCGACCACTTGGCCCCGCTCTTGTCGCCCTGGAAGTTGAACCCGTCCTGGATGCTGGCGGGCCGGCCGTCGTAGGGCGTGGCGTTGGTCGCGTACGGGCCGGTGGCGTAGTACCGGTAACCGATCTTCTCGGCTCCGTTGGCGAACACCATGTAGTTGTTGTTGGCCGGCAGCGCCGGGCGGCCGTGCCGGTGGGTCGAGCCCATCGCCTGCTCGGCCCGGTCGTAGTACGGCGCCAGGTCCTCCAGCGTGATCGGCCAGTCGAGCAGGCTCGCGCCGTCCACCTCGCCGTAGGTGGTGCGGGCCTTGAACTCGTGCGCCATGAACCGCGGTGTCGCGCCCGACCAGTGCGTCGTCGACCCGCCGACGGCCTTGACGATCCACGCCGGGAGGTTGGGGAAGTCGCGGGCCACCCGCCAGCTCCCCGAGGTGGTCCGCATGTCCAGCCAGGCCATCTGGCCGAACGCCTCCCACTCGTCGTTCACGTAGTCGTCCGCGGTGAGGTACGGGCCGGCCTCCAGGACGACGCACTTCGCGCCCTGCCGGGTCAGCTCGTAGGCCAGGGTGCCGCCGCCGGCGCCCGAGCCGATGATCACCACCACCGGCTCGGACTGCTCGATCGGCGATCCGTGCCGGGCGCCCGGCGCCCCGTCGACGGTCGTCACCGGGCCACCTCCTGCGCCTCGACGAGCTCGACCCGCGGCTCACCGGCGTACTCGTCCACCCGGGGATGGGGCAACCAGTCCAGGTCGTCGAACCCGCGGTCGATGTACCCGCCCTTGTCGAAGGACGGGCCCTCGTAGCCGAGCAGGTCCCAGACGTCCGCGTTGTCGTAGAGCACCACCACGGCCGTGCTGCGGATGCGGCGGAAGAAGTACTCGTCGGCGCGGTCGCGCAGCACCGCCTCGGCGGCGGCGTCGTCCAGGGCGAGGAAGTCCCCGCCGGCCGCCCGGTCCAGGCTCGCCAGCCCCTGGGTCAGCGCCCGGTCGTCGGCGGCGTTCGCGTGGGCGGCGTCCTCAACGGCCGCGGCGGTGCGCTCGTACGGCCCGTCCGGGAAACGCTCGTGCGGATAGGCGACGCGCAGCAGGCGGACCAGCACGCGCCGGGCGCGGTCGGAGTCGGTGAGCTGCGCGCCACCCTCCGGTGGCCCCCCGGTCTGCGCGCTGGTGTCGACCTGCAGGTCGGTGGGTTCTTGCTCGGACTGGTGCTGGACGGTCTCCTGGGTCACGGACGCTCCTGCTCGCGACGACGATGTCGAGTGGTGTGCGTCACAGTAGGGCGCGGCCGACCCGCTGCCAACGCCCGGGAGCTGGAGTTGACGCTGGCCAGGCGGCTGTCCAGCATGGCGCCGTCCCAGTCGATCAGCGGAGAGGCCAACTCGTGATCTTCATCGTCGTCAAGTTCCAGACCAAGCCGGAGTGGACCGACCGGTGGCCGGACCTCGTCCGCCCGTTCACGGAGGCGACCCGCGAGGAGCCGGGCAACCTGTGGTTCGAGTGGTCCCGCAGCCTGGAGGACGAGAACACGTTCGTGCTGGTGGAGGCCTTCACCGACGAGGGTGCCGGCCCGCACGTGAACAGCGCGCACTTCGCCCAGGCGATGAAGGACATGCCGCAGGCCCTCGCGTCCACCCCGAAGATCGTCAGCCGCCAGGTCGACGGGAACGGCTGGGACACCATGGGGGAGCTCAGCGTCGACTGAGTCGCCCGCTGAGTCGCCCGGGCGCTGCGGGTGCAGACTCGGGCGGTGCAGACCCGCAGGCTCGTGCTGATCCGCCACGCCCAGGCCGCCGACGGCCCGATCGACGTCGACCGGCCGCTGACCGAGCAGGGTCTGCGGCAGGCTGCGGCGATCGGCCCCTGGCTGGACCGCAACGGGCTGGTGCCCGGCGCCGTGCTCGTGTCCCCGGCCCGCCGGGCGCAGCAGACCTGGGAGCGGGCGGCCGCTCCGCTGGCACCGGCACCGACGCCGACGGTCGACGCGCGGGTCCTCGACAACACCGTCGAGGCCGTCCTCGAGGCCGTCCGGGAGGCGCCGGAGGAGGCGCGGACCCTGGTCGTCGTCGGGCACAACCCGGCGGTGCGGGAGCTCGTCGAGTTCCTCGACGACGGCCAGGGCGACCCGGCGGCCCGGCGCTCGCTGGACACGGGCTTCCCCACCTGCGGCGTCGCGGTGCTCGACCTCGCCACGCCGTTCGCCGACGTCGGGCCGGGTGCGGCGACGCTCAGCGTCTTCGCGGTGCCGGGCGACTGACGTCCGGCCGCCCGTCACGGAGGACCCGTGACGGGACCCCGGCCAGGGGGTGACTTCTCGCACGTGTGCCGGACCCGGGCGGCCGGGAGCCTCGGGGCATCCCGAGGAGAGGACGCCCATGCTGCTCTACGGCGACGCCGCGGCCGCGGCCCTGCACGCCGCCGCCGGTGAGGCACGACGCCGGGGCGCGGCCGGCTACGACACCGCCGCCGTGCTGCTCGGTCTGGTCCGCGGCGCGGACCCGGTCACCCGGTCGGTGACCGCCGACCGTCCCCAGCTCACTGCCGACGCCGTCCGTGCCGCGCTCGGCGCCCCCACCGCGGACCCGGAGCCGGGCCGCCCACCGGCGCCGGTGTCCTCCCCGGAGTTCCGCCGGGTGCGGCGCGGCCGGGTGGAGGCGGCCGGGGAGGTCGCCGACATCAGCCGGATCGCGGAGGAGTCCCTGCGGGAGATCCGCGGCGTCGTCGGCGGCTACCGCAGCGCGAGCCTCGCCGGCGAGCCGGCCGGCGCCCGGTCGCTGCTCAACGCCGCCGGGGTCTCCTGCACGGTCACCGGCGACGAGGACGCCGCGTTCCTGCCGGTGCCGGTGCAGGCGGTGCTGGGCTGGGCGGTGCGCGAGTCGGTGACGAACGTGCTGCGGCACAGCCGGGCGACGACCTGCTCCATCACCGTGCGGGTGGACGGCGGATCGGCGGAGCTGCGGGTCGTCAACGACGGCGCCGCCGAGCCGGCCGACCCGTCGTGGGGGAGCGGGCTCACCGGGCTCGCCGAGCGGCTGAGCGCCGCGGGCGGGCGCCTCTCGGCCACGTCCGGCGACGGCCGGTTCGAGCTGGCCGCGACCCTGCCGGTGGCGGTGCCGGCGTGATCCGGGTCCTGCTCGCCGACGACGAGAACCTCATCCGGACGGCGCTGGCCGCCCTGCTGGCGCTGGAGGAGGACCTCGAGGTCGTCGCCGAGGCGGCCTCCGGGGCCGAGGCGCTGGCCATGGCCCGGGCGCACACCCCGGACGTCGCCGTCCTGGACCTGCAGATGCCCGACCGGGACGGCATCTCCGTCGCCGCCGAGCTCGCCCGGACGGCGCCGGACTGCGCCACGGTGATCGTCACCGGGCACGGCCGGCCGGGGCACCTGAAGCGGGCGCTCGCGGCCGGCGTCCGCGGCTTCCTGCCCAAGACCGTCACCGCCGCCGTCCGCGGCGGCGACGAAGCTCGGCGCCCGGAACCGGCACGCCGCCGTGGAGATCGCCCGCCGCCACGGGTGGGTGTGAGCCGAGCCGCCGCGGGCGGCGGAGGTGCTGGTCAGCTCCGGCCGGGACCACCAGGATGGTCATCTCCGCCGGCCCACCACCCCGGGAGCCCCACCGTGACCGTCCCCCCGTACCAGCAGCCGGCCGCGATGGTCGTGCCGGCCTTCTCCGTGTCCCAGCGGATCACGATGATGGTCAACCGGTACGAGGTCCGGGCGGCCAACCCGGACGGGTCGGAGGGGCAGCTGCTGGCCCTCGCCGAGCAGAAGCGGATGAAGCTCAAGGAGGAGGTGGTGTTCTTCTCCGACGAGTCCAAGAACCGGCCGGTGTTCTCCTTCAAGGCCCGTCAGCGGCTCGACGTGCACGCGCAGCACGACGTGTACGACGAGCAGGGCATGGTCCTGGGCACGTTCAGCAAGGACTTCAGGGCGAGCCTGATCCGGTCCACCTGGCACCTGTCCGCCCCGGGGCTGGAGGCGGTCGGGCGGGAGCGGCGGCCGGTCATCGCGGTCCTGCGCCGGGTCTGGGACTTCATCCCCTACATCGGTGACGTCTGGGTGCCCTTCGTCTTCCACTTCGACTTCGTCGACACGGCCACCGGCCGGACGGTGCTGGTCAGCGAGCGGAAGAAGGCCGTCCGGGACCGGTACACGGTCACCGTGCCCGACCCGCGGCTGGACTTCCGCGTCGCCGCGTCGATGGCCGTGGCCCTGGACGCGCTGCAGAGCCGCTGAGCCGGGGGCTCAGAGGTACTTGTCCTCCAGCTCGGCGAAGAACTCCTTGGCCAGCGCGACGAAGTCGGCCTCGCGCAGGGCGATCTCGTCGCCGACCCGGTGGCCGAGGACCGAGGACTGGTGGCACAGCCGGATCTGCTTGTCCGCGAGCAGGGTGGTGCCGTGCATCAGCGAGGTGGCGAGGACCCGCACCTCGTTCAGCGCGTTGCCGTCCCGGCCCTCGATGCCGCGCCCGCGGTGGACGAACCAGCCCTCCAGCACGAGGACGAGGTCGTTGAAGTAGACGGGCTCGAAGTCGTGCACGGCCTGCGGGGCCTGGGCCTCGGCGACGAGCTTCCGGAAGGCCTCGACCCGCGCCTCGACCGCCGCCCGCCGGCCGTCGATGTAGTCCTGGCTGTACGTGCTCGTGCTCAACACAGGGAACGCTCCCTTGCACCGGTGGAACCGGGCTCCGGTGTCGACCCGGTCTACCAGCGTGACACGTCCGGCCGCCCGGCGGAACGACCCGACCGGAATGCGCTGGTGAGCCGCTTCCCGGGACCACCCGCCCGGGCCGCTCGCGGTCGGCGGGGCGGAGGCGCTACTGCGGCCGCGCGGCCAGGCGCCGGTACAGCCGACGGCTGATCGGCGCCTCCACCAGTCGGAAGGACGCCCAGGCCATCCCCACGCTCAGGACCAGGCCGAGGACGGCGAGCGCGGCGACCGGCACGCCTGCCGCCCGGAGGAACGCCAGGATCGGGAAGTGCCACAGGTAGAACCCGTAGGACATCTTCCCCAGCCAGATCAGCGCCGGGTGCTTCAACGGGCGGGCCGCGCGGGAGTCCGGCCGCAGACCCAGGTGCCCCACGATCACGGTCGAGCTCACCGCGATGACGGTGTACCCCACCGTCCACATCAGGGCGTCGCCCTGCTGCGGGCGGTGGAAGACCAGCCACGCGAGGGCCACCAGCAGGGCCACCGGGAAGGCCCGGGCCAGCCACCGGGCCAGCCGCTCGCGGTCCATCGTCCGGATCAGGCAGCTGAGCAGGCAGCCGTAGAGGATGAAGTCGATCCGGGTGTCCGTGCCGTTGTAGATGCGGACGGTGGGACCGTCGACGAGGAGCACCCGGATTCCCAGCGCCAGCACGCACCCAGCGGCGGTGACCCAGGCGAGCACCCGAGCGGGGTCGGCGCGGCGGCGCACGGCGACGGCCAGGGCGGCCAGGCAGACCAGCGGCCACACCAGGTAGAACTGCTCCTCGACGCTGAGCGACCAGGTGTGCGTCAGCGTTCCCAGTTCCCCGCCGAACGCCCGGTACCAGTTCCCGACGTAGAAGAGGACGGCCGCCATGGCCGTCCAGGACGGGCCCGTGGGGGTCAGCGCCGTGAGCACCGCGACGGCGGCCAGCACCAGGAGGATGGCGGGCAGCAGCCGGATGGCGCGGCGGCCGTAGAAGCGGGGCAGGTCGATCGTCCCGTTCCGGCTGATCTCGGTGAGCAGCAGGCCGGTGATCAGGTAGCCGCTCAGTGCGAAGAACAGGTAGAGGCTGACGTCGCCGCCGGGCAGCAGATCCGGCACGACGTGCGCGTACAGGACGGCGATCGCCGCCGCGCCGCGCAGGCCGTCCAGCGCCGGCTTGTAGCCGAACTCGGCGACCACCTTGTCCTGGGCGGCGTGCTGGCGGGGCAACGGCAGGGCGCTGTGCTCGTCCCGCCGCTCCAGGTCCATGGCGCGGGATCCTGCCGGGCGCGGATGGGCCCGGCCAACTCCGGCCGGGCGGACCTCCTCCCAGCGGGGGTGGCGGCCGCGGCTCGCCACTGCGCGCCGTGCGCCCACGTGACCGGTCGGTGACACGCGCGGAGCCCGGTGCGGCGTGATGCCGTGCTCACAACGGGGAAGCCGACCGGGCGCTGTCGCGTTGCTCCGGACAACCGACTCTGAGAGGCCCGTTCCATGCGCATCCCGCTGTCCGTCCTCGACCTCGCCCCGATCGCCCGCGGGGAGACCGCGACCAGCAGCATCGCGGCCAGCGTCGCCCTCGCCCAGCGCGCGGAGCAGCACGGCTACCGGCGGGTCTGGTACGCCGAGCACCACAACATGCCGACGATCGCCTCCTCTGCGACCAGCGTGCTGATCGCGCACGTCGGCGCGCAGACCAGCACCATCCGGCTCGGCGCCGGCGGGGTGATGCTGCCCAACCACTCGCCGCTGACCATCGCCGAGCAGTTCGGCACGCTCGACGCGATGTACCCCGGCCGGATCGACCTCGGCCTGGGCCGGGCCCCGGGCTCCGACCAGGCCACCATGTACGCGCTGCGCCGCGACCCGAACTCGGCCGACACGTTCCCGCAGGACGTCGTGGAGCTCCAGGGCTACCTGACCGGGGAGTCGCGGGTGCCGGGCGTAGACGCCGTCCCCGGCAAGGGCTCGGACGTGCCGCTGTACGTCCTCGGCTCCTCGCTGTTCGGCGCCCGCTTGGCCGCCGCGCTCGGCCTCCCCTACGCCTTCGCCTCCCACTTCGCGCCGCAGGCGCTGGAGGCGGCGGTCAGCACCTACCGCCGGGAGTTCCGCCCGTCCGCGCAGCTGGCCGAGCCGTACGTGATCGCCGGGGTGAACGTCGTCGCCGCGGACAACGAGGACGACGCCCGGCAGGCGCTCGCGGCGGTCCGGCGCGGCCTCGCCGTCGGGCTGTTCGGCCGTGGCGGCTCGTTCACCGACGAGGAGGCGGACCTGCTGCTCCAGCAGGGCGCCGGGCACCACGTGAGCACGATGCTCACCCACACCGCGGTCGGCACCGGGGACCAGGTCCGCGACTTCCTCCTCCGCTTCCAGGAGCGGGCCGACGCCGACGAGCTGATCGTCGCCTTCCAGTCACCGACCCCCGAGGGCCGGCTGCGCGCGGTGGAGCTCACCGCCGAGGCGATGGAGTCGGTTCCCGCCTGAGCCTCAGGCGCTGGGCCGGGCGCCGCCGATGAAGCCGCTCCAGCGCATCGAGGACACCCGGACGGCCGAGCCGCTCTGCGGGGCCTCGAGGACCTGGCCGTCGCCGAGGTAGAGGGCGACGTGGTGGATGGTCGAGGGGCTGCCGGTGTCCGTCGCCCAGAACACCAGGTCACCGCGCTGCAGGTCGGCGCGGGGCACCGTGGGCAGCGCGCCGTACTGGGCGCTGGAGTTGCGGGGCAGGCTGATCCCCGCCTGGGCGTAGGCGTACCTGGTCAGACCCGAGCAGTCGAAGCCGACGATCCCGGCGTCGACGCCGAAGCCCATGCTCGGCCCGCTCAGCGAGCCGCCGCCCCAGGCGTAGGTGGTGCCCAGCCAGCGCCGCGCGGACGCGATCGCCGTCTCCACGGCCGAGCCGTCGGCGCTGCCCGCGGTGGTCGCCGGGCGGCCGGCGGCGAGCGCGCGGGTGGCCGGCGCCGCGGCGGACGACGAGGCTGCCGGTCGCGGTGCGGGCCGGGCGGCCGCGGCGGCCCGCTGCTCGGCGGCGGCCTGCTCGGCGGCGTACTGGCGGGCGGCGGCCCGGGCCCCCTCCAGGCCGAGCAGGGCCTGCTGCGCCTGCTGGAGCTGCGCCTCGACGGTGGCCTGCTGGGTCGCGAGCTCGGTGGCCTGGGCCCGCGCCGCGACCTCGAGCTGCTCCGCGGCGGCCAGCGCCCGTGCGGCCTCGTCCTTGAGGGCAGCGGCCGCGTCGAGGGCGGTCCGTGCCTCGGCGTCGGCCGCGGCGGCCTGCTGCTGGGCGGCGGTGACCAGGAGGACGACGTCGGCCCGGTGGGTGCCGGCGGCGTCGAGGAGGGCGGCCCGCTCCAGCATCTCGGCGGGGCCGCCGGAGGTGGTGAGCGCCCTCAGCCCGGGGGAGGTGCTGCCCTCGATGTAGCTCTGCCGGGCGAAGGTGGCGACGTCGGCACGGGCGGCGGCCAGGTCGGCGTCGGCCTGCGCGGCGGCTGCGGCCGCGGCGTCGGCGGTGGCCTGCGCGGCCTCGTACTCGGCCTGCTTGCCCTGGAAGGCGTCGAGCGCGATGGCGGAGCCGGCCCGGGCGGCGTCCACCTCGGCCTGGGCGGTGGCCAGCTGAGCGGAGAGGGCGCCGACCCGCTGCGCGGCGGCGTCCTGCTCCTGCTGGGCGGCGCCGATCTGCGCGTCGCTCGGGGCGATCGGCGCCGCGGTGGCCACGCCCGGGGCGACGACCAGGAGGACGGCGGAGACGGCGACCATCCCGGCAACGCGGCGGACCCGAGGTGCTGCCGACGGTCGGCCCGTGCCGATCTGCGTGCTCACTGGTCCGCTCCTCGCGCTCTGCCCGGCCACCCGATCGGGTGACCCGACGCAGTGATCGACGCGGAGCGCGCGCTCCTTGAGCGCCGGAGAGCAATGAGTTGCGATAAGCATGCTCTTGGCCGACCGTGCCTTCTGCGCGAGCGGAGGTGGTGTCAGCCCCGAGAGCACGTCGGCCGGGACGGCGGACCGTCCCGCGGTCTGCCAGTGTGATCGTCCGTGACCTCGGACGACGACGCCGCGCTGCCCGATCCCCTGCGGTCCCTCCTGCGCGAGCTCCACCTGCTGGCCCCCGACCGGCTGGCCGAGCGGATCGCCGTGCACGCCGGCAGCCTCGGGTTCCGGGAGACCGTGATCTACCTGGTGGACTACGAGCAGATCCTCCTCCAGCCGCTGCGGGGGGAGGGTG
The DNA here is from genome assembly GCF_041028325.1 of Modestobacter sp. I12A-02662. Lineage (NCBI taxonomy): Bacteria > Bacillati > Actinomycetota > Actinomycetes > Geodermatophilales > Geodermatophilaceae > Modestobacter > Modestobacter sp. I12A-02662. The sequence goes on from NZ_JABGDE010000002.1 coordinate 212,412, forward strand.
TGCCGGAGCGGCAGGAGCTCAGCGTCGAGGGATCCGTCGCCGGCCGCTGCTTCCGGACGGTGCAGACGCTGCGCACCCGCGCTCCCGCCGGCGGGCACCGGCTGTGGGTGCCGCTCCTCGACGGTGTCGAACGGCTCGGCGTCGTGGAGGTCCTCGCCGAGCGGTGGAGCGGCGAGCTGGAGGAGACCGCCAAGGCCTACGTCTCCCTGGTCGCCGAGGTGCTGGTGGTCAACGACGCCTACACCGACATCTTCAGCCGGCTCCGCCGGCGCAAGACGCTGAGCCTCGCGGCCGAGATCCAGTGGGAGCTGCTGCCGCCGATGACCTTCGCGACCGACCGGGTCGTCATCTCCGGTGCCCTGGAGCCCGCGTACGACATCGGCGGCGACAGCTTCGACTACGCGGTCAACGGGCCGACCGCCGACGTCCTGGTGCTCGACGCGGTCGGCCACGGGCTGCCCGCGTCGCTGCTGGCCAGCGCGGCGATCGGCGCCTACCGGCACGCCCGCCGGGAGATGCGCGACCTGCCCGACATCTCCGCGGCCGTCAACCGGGTGGTCGCCGAGAACTTCACCGGCAGCCAGTTCGCCACGGCGGCGATCGTCCGGCTGGACCTGGACACCGGGCGGCTGCGCTGGGTCAACGCCGGGCACCCCGAGCTGCTGGTGCTGCGCGAGGGGGCCTTCGTGCGCCCGCCGGCGTGCCGGCCGCACCCGCCGCTCGGCCTGCAGGCGAGCAAGCCCGACGTCTGCGAGATGCAGCTGCACCCCGGCGACCGCGTGCTGATCCACAGCGACGGCATCGTCGAGGCGCGCTCGGTGGAGGGGGAGTTCTTCGGCGAGGAGCGGCTGGCCGACTTCGTCATCCGGGCCGGGGCGGCCGGCGACGCGGCACCGGAGACCCTGCGCCGGCTGATGCGGCAGGTGCTCGAGCACCAGGGCGACCAGTTGCAGGACGACGCCAGCATCGTCGTCCTCGAGTGGCTCACCGGAACTCCGCAGCAGCTCCTGCCCTGACCGGCGGGCCACGGGCGTTACCTTCCCGGCCATGCCCGCCGACGTCCCCGCCCTGCCCACCGCCGAGCTGCACGTGCACATCGAGGGCACGCTGGAGCCGGAGCTGGCCTTCCGGCTGGCCGAGCGCAACGGGGTGCGGCTGCGGCACGCCGGCCTGGAGGAGCTGCGCCGGGCCTACTCCTTCAGCGACCTGCCGTCGTTCCTGGACCTGTACTACGAGCTGACGGCGGTGCTCCTGCAGCCGCGGGACTTCACCGACCTGGCCGAGGCGTACCTCGCCACGGCGGCGGCCCAGGGCGTGCGGCACGCCGAGGTCTTCGTCGATCCGCAGGCGCACCTCGGCCGGGGAGTGCCGCTGGAGGTCGTCCTGGACGGGCTCGCCGAGGCGTTCCGGACGGCGGAGGAGCGGCACGGGCTCAGCGCCCGGCTGATCGTGTCCTTCCTGCGGGACCGGGACCCGGCGGAGGCCGAGGCGCTGGTGCCCCGGCTGCGCCCCTGGCACGACGTGGTCATCGGCGTCGGCCTGGACAGCGCGGAGGTCGGCTTCCCGCCCGAGCCGTTCGCCCGGGCCTACGCGCTCGCCGCCGACGACGGGCTGCACCGGGTCGCGCACGCGGGGGAGGAGGGCCCGCCGGAGTACGTGGTGGGGGCGCTGGACCGGCTCGGCGTCGAGCGCATCGACCACGGCATCCGCAGCCTGGAGGCCCCGGCGCTGGTCGCCCGGCTGGCCGAGGAGCAGATCGGGCTGACGGTCTGCCCGCTGTCGAACGTGGCGCTGCGCTGCGTCGACGACCTCGCCGACCACCCGCTGCGCCGGATGCTGCAGGCGGGCCTGCGCGCGACGGTCAACTCCGACGACCCGGCGTACTTCGGCGGCTACCTGCACGACAACACCGCCGCCGTCACCCGGGCGCTCGGGCTGACCGCCGACGAGCGCCGGGTGCTGGCCGAGAACAGCTTCCGGACGAGCTTCCTGCCCGAGCCCGAGCAGGCCCGCCACCTCGCCGAGCTGGCAGCGACCGGCGCCTGACGGTCAGCGGTCCCGGTGCTCGGCGACCAGCCGACGGGGTGCCCGGGCCTCCCACGCCTCGTCCAGCAGCTCGGCCAGCTCATCGACCTCGATGGCGTCCAGCCGGACGAGCACCGCGGGGTAGCCGTCGAAGTGCGCGGTGGTGAAGTAGACGTCGGGGCTGTCGGCGATCAGGGCGTCCCGGGCGCCCACGTCGGGCACCTGGACGGCGAGCACCGGGCCGGTCGGAGCCCGCTCGCCCAGCTCGGCCAGGTCCTTCCCGCGCAGCGGCCGCTCCCAGGCGAACGCCTTGTCCCGCACCCGCCAGCTGCGCGCCTGCTCGTAGGTCGGGCGCTCGGTGGTCTCGGGCAGGGCCCGAGCGAGCCGGTCGACGTCGTCCCAGGTGGCCATGGCCGGACCGTACGGTCACCCGGTCGTCCTGCCCAGGCTGTGTCGCACGGAGGAGGACCGCCCGGAGAGGATGGCCGGCGTGAACGTCTTCACCGACTACGCGGAGATCCACTGGGTCGCGATCAACGACGAGATGGTCACCGTGCAGACCGTCGACGCGGCCGGCACGCGGGAGACCCACGTGCTGTCGGTGACCGAGGCGCTGGCCCAGTTCAAGGTGAAGTACCCGTTCGTCGACGACGCGATGGCCGCCGAGCTCTTCGCCCGCGGTGGCTGACGAGCGGCCCGGGGTCCCGCGCCGGGCGAGGGCGACCTCACGGAAGGGCCGACCACCCGCGTGGCGTTGGACCAGGTGTGACGCTCCGCTTCCTCGTCCTCGGCGACTCCCTGGCCTCCGGCACCGGCGCAGCGCGCCCCCAGGACACCCTGGGTGCCCGGCTGACCCGGGAGCTGGAACGCGCGGGCCACGCCGTCGACCTCGCCGTGGTCGCCGTGCCCGGGGCCACCTCGCTCGACCTCGCCGCCCAGGTGCGCCGTGCCGGTGCCCGGCACCCCGACGCCGAAATCGCCCTGCTGGTGATCGGCGCCAACGACCTCACCCGGCAGGTCCCGCCGGTGCGGGCCGCCGCGGAGCTGGGTGCCGCGGTGGGGCAGCTGCGGCAGCGGGGTACCGACGTCCTCGTCGTCCCCACCCCGGACATGAGCTCGGTGGCCTGGGTGCCGCCGGCCTTCCGGAGCGTCGTCGCCGGCATCTGCGACCAGGCCCGCGCGAGGCAGATCCGCGCCGCGGAGGCGGCCGGTGCCGCGGTCGCCGTGGTGGCCCCCGAGGTCTCGCGCCGCTTCGCCGCCGAACCGGCGCTGTTCTCCGCCGACCGGTTCCACCCCTCCTCCGCCGGCTACGCGCTGGTCGCCGAGGCGCTGGCGCCGCACCTGCTGGACCTGGCGGCCCGCCGGGACGAGAACGCGGCCTGAGCTACCCGACGTCGACGACCAGGGCGCGGTGGTCCGACAGCGGCAGCGAGGCCGCCCACGTCCCGGTCACCCGCCCGAGCTCACCGCGCAGCAGCACGTGGTCCAGCTGCCGGTCGGGGACGTCGACGGGGAACGTCAGCCCGCCGGCCAGCGGCCGCCACCCGGTCACCCGGGCCGGCGTCGGCGGCGTCATGTTCAGGTCGCCCATGAGCACCAGCGGCCCGGGGAACGTCGCGAGGTCCCGGCGCAGCCGGCGCAGCTGCACCCGGTTCCAGCCGGGCACGAACGACAGGTGCGTGTTCACCACGGTGAGGTCGCCCCGTGGCGTCTCGACCACACCGACCAGGGCGGCGCGCGGCTCCTCGTCGACCACGATGACCTTCCGCGGGCCGGGCAGCCACATCGGGAAGGTGAAGGGGATGGCCGGCAGGCGGACCACCTGCCAGGAGCGCACCGGGTACCGGGAGAGCAGCGCGATGCCGTACGTCGCCGTCCCGGGCTGCTCCGCACCGGTCGCGGCCGTCCAGGTGGCGCCCGGCGTGCCGGCGATCGCGGCGGCGAAGTGGGAGTCCGCCGCGCCCATGGCGTCCGCGGCCACCGCGGTCAGGTCGGCCAGGTGCGAGCGGGGCTGGTCCCGGTCCACCTCCTGGAGGGCGAGGACGTCGGCGTCGAGGTCCTTCACCGCGGTGGCGAAGCGGTCGACGTCCACGCGGTCGTCGGCCGGCGAGCGTCCGTGCAGGATGTTGAAGGTCGCGAGGCGCACGCGTGAGCGCTACCCGGTCGGGTAGCTCCACACCCCGAGATCGCCCGCCGAGCCGAGGAGTCCGATTGCCCGCCGAACGGGATGCCCTGCGGACCGCGCTGAAGCGCACCGCCTCCGCCCTCAAGTCCGACGGCGTGCCCTTCGCCCTGGCCGGTGGCTACGCGCTGTGGGCGCACGGCGCCCCGGAGTCGGAGAACGACGTCGACTTCGTGATCGCCGAGGAGGACACCGAGCGCGCGGCCAACGTGCTCGAGAGCGCGGGCTTCGAGGTGACCCGGCCGCCGGAGGACTGGCTGTTCAAGGTCGGCTGCGACGGCGCGACGGTCGACGTCCTGCACCGGATCGTCGGCGAGCCGGTGATGCCGGAGCTGCTGGAGCGGTCCGAGGAGATGGACCTGCTCGGCATCCGGCTCCCGGTGCTGCCGGCCACCGACCTGCTGTCGAGCAAGCTGCGGTCGATGACCGAGCACTACTGCGACTTCGGCCGGCTGCTCCCGCACGTCCGCGCGGTGCGTGAGCAGCTGGACTGGGAGCGGCTGCGCAAGGAGGTGGCGGAGAACGACTTCGCCGTCGCCTTCCTCTTCCTCGCCGACCGGCTGGGCATCAGCAGCGACTGACCCACCTCACCTGGACGGGGTGGACGTGCCCCGTGCGGGCGGCGCGGGGTCAAGGACGTCCGCCCCGGTGCCCATCCCCGGGGCATGGGGCGGCAACGCCGCCTACGCGCTGCACTACCAGCACCAGCTGGCCGCGGCCCGGCCGTTCTGGCCGGACCTCGGCCGGATGGCGTCCTACCCGCTGGCCTACGTGGCCCTCGTGCTCATGCTGCGCAGCCCGGTGCGGCGGCTGGCGGTCAGCACCTGGGTCGACGGTGTGGTCGCCGGGCTGACCGCGGCGGCGTTCGGCGCCGCGTTCGCCGTGGGTGCCGTGCTCGACGCCACCGAGGGCAGCCCGGCGGCGGTCGCGACCAGCCTCGTCTACCCGATCGGCGACACCCTGCTGCTGATCCTGGTGCTCGCCTCGATCACCGTGCTCGGCCGGGGCGCCGGGTGCCACCTGGTGGTGGCTGAGCGCGGGGATGGCGCTGTCCGCCCTCACCGACGTGGTGTACGTGCTGCGGGTCGCGCGGGACGCCCACTCCGGCGGCACGGTGCTCGACCTCGGCTGGGGCGCGGCGTTCCTGGCTGTGGTGCTGGTGCTGGTGGCCGAGGGCGTCGAGGACGTCGCGACCGTCGCCGCGCTCGCCGACCTGGACTGCGACGTGGCGCAGGGCTACCACGTCAGCCGCCCGTTGCCGCCCGAGCAGCTGGAGGCGTGGCTGGCACCCGCAGCGGCATCGGCTCACCCGCCGTCGCCGGCTGAGACGACGACCAGGCCGGCACCCGGAGTGGTGCCGGCCTGGCGATGTGCTGGAGCGGCCCCCTTGCAGGGCCCCGCCGCGAGCTTGCGAGCGGAAGGGGGCGAGGGGTCCTCTCGCTAGCTCGTCGGCACGGCGCCGGCGCGCAGGGCGCCGAGCAGGTCGTGGTTGAGCCGGCTGATGGTCTCCATCGAGATGCCCTTCGGGCACACCGCGGAGCACTCACCGATGTTGCTGCAGCCACCGAAGTCCTCGGCGTCCTGCTGCGCGACCATCCGCAGCACGCGCATGTCCCGCTCGGGCTGGCCCTGGGGGAGCAGCCCGAGGTGGGAGACCTTGGCGGCGGTGAACAGCATCGCCGAGCCGTTGGGGCAGGCGGCGACGCAGGCACCGCAGCCGATGCAGGTGGCCGCGTCGAACGCCGCGTCGGAGTCCGTCTTCGGCACGGGCGTGGCGTGCGCGTCCGGGGCGGTCCCGGTCGGGGCGCTGATGAACCCGCCCGCGGAGATGATCCGGTCGAGGGCCGACCGGTCGACGACGAGGTCCTTGACGACCGGGAAGCCACCGGAGCGCCACGGCTCGATGTCGATCACGTCGCCGTCCTTGAACGACCGCATGTGCAGCTGGCAGACGGTCGCCTGCTCCGGGCCGTGCGCGATGCCGTCGATCATCAGACCGCAGGAGCCGCAGATGCCCTCGCGGCAGTCGTGGTCGAAGGCCACCGGGTCGTCGCCGTCGAGGATCAGCTTCTCGTTGAGCACGTCGAGCATCTCGAGGAACGACATGTCGGGCGAGACGTCGGTGACGTGGTAGGTCACCATCTCGCCCTTCTGCGTCCGGTCCAGCTGCCGCCAGACCTTCAGGGTCAGGTTCATCACTTGTAGCTCCGCTGTGCGAGGTGGACGTACTCGTACTCGAGGGCCTCGCGGTGCAGCACCGGCGGGGACCCGTTCGGGGTGTACTCCCAGGCGGCGACGTAGGCGTAGTTCTCGTCGTCGCGCAGGGCCTCACCCTCGGGTGTCTGGCTCTCGGCCCGGAAGTGGCCGCCGCAGCTCTCGTTGCGGTGCAGGGCGTCGACGCACATCAGCTCGGCCAGCTCGATGAAGTCCGCGACCCGGCCGGCGTGCTCGAGGTTCTGGTTGAAGCGCCCCTGCTCGCCGGAGACCTTCACGTTGGTCCAGAACTCCTGCCGGATCTCCGGGATCCGGTCCAGCGCCTTGCGCAGGCTCTCCTCGGAGCGCTCCATGCCGCACAGGTCCCACATGAGCTTGCCCAGCTCGCGGTGGAACGAGGCGACGGTGCGGGTGCCGTTGATCGACAGCAGCCGCTCGGTCTGCGCGCGCACCGACTGCTCTGCCTCGACGACCGCCGGGTGGGTGCCGTCGAACTTCGGGAACGGCCCGGCGGCCAGGTAGTTGCTGATCGTGTTCGGCAGCACGAAGTACCCGTCGGCCAGGCCCTGCATCAGGGCGCTGGCGCCCAGGCGGTTCGCGCCGTGGTCGGAGAAGTTGGCCTCACCGATCACGAACAGGCCCGGGATGGTCGACTCCAGGTCGTAGTCGACCCACAGCCCGCCCATCGTGTAGTGCACGGCCGGGTAGATCCGCATCCCGGTCTCGTACGCGTCCTCCCCGGTGATGCGGTTGTACATGTCGAAGAGGTTGCCGTACTTGGCCTCGATCGTCTGGCGGCCCATCCGCTGGATCGCGTCGGTGAAGTCGAGGTAGACGCCCAGCCCGCTCGGCCCGACGCCGCGGCCCTCGTCGCAGACGTTCTTCGCCTGGCGGGAGGCGATGTCGCGGGGCACCAGGTTGCCGAAGGCCGGGTACTTGCGCTCGAGGAAGTAGTCGCGGTCGTCCTCGGGGATCTCCCGCGGGTCGCGCTCGTCGCCCCGCTCCTTGGGCACCCAGACCCGGCCGTCGTTGCGCAGCGACTCGCTCATCAGGGTCAGCTTCGACTGGTAGTCGCCGCTGACCGGGATGCAGGTCGGGTGGATCTGCGTGTAGCAGGGGTTGGCGAACAGCGCGCCCCGCTTGTGCGCCCGCCACGCGGCGGTCACGTTGGAGCCCTTGGCGTTGGTCGACAGGTAGAAGACGTTGCTGTACCCGCCCGAGGCCAGGACGACGGCGTCGGCGAAGTGGCTGCTGATCGCGCCGGTGATCAGGTCCCGGACGACGATCCCGCGGGCCCGCCCGTCCACGACGATCAGGTCGAGCATCTCGGTGCGCGGGTGCTGCTCGACGTTGCCCAGCCCGATCTGCCGCTCCAGCGCCTGGTATGCGCCGTACAGCAGCTGCTGGCCCGTCTGGCCGCGGGCGTAGAAGGTGCGCGACACCTGGGCGCCGCCGAAGGACCGGTTGTCCAGCAGGCCGCCGTACTCGCGGGCGAAGGGCACGCCCTGGGCCACGCACTGGTCGATGATGTTCGTGCTCACCTCGGCCAGGCGGTACACGTTGTCCTCGCGGGACCGGAAGTCCCCGCCCTTGACCGTGTCGTAGAACAGCCGGTGCACGCTGTCGCCGTCGTTGCGGTAGTTCTTCGCGGCGTTGATCCCACCCTGCGCGGCCACGCTGTGCGCCCGCCGCGGGCTGTCCTGGAACCAGAAGTTCTGGACCCGGTAGCCCATCTCGGCGAGGGTCGCCGCGGCCGAGCCACCGGCCAGGCCGGTGCCCACGACGATGATCGACAGCCGGCGGCGGTTGGCCGGGTTGACCAGCTTGGCGCGGAACTTGCGCTCGTCCCAGCGCTTGTCGATCGGGACGTCGCGGGGTGCCTTGGTGTCGGCGATGGGTTCGCCGACGGTGAAGAGGTCGAGGGGCATGTCGGTTCCCGTCAGTCGATCAGGCCGAAGGCGATGGACAGCGGCACGAGCAGGAAGCCCGCGGTGAGCAGCGTGGCGATGACGTAGGCGATCCCGTTGACCGCGCGCTCGCGGCGCTTGTTGGTCTGACCGAGGGTCTGGGTGGCGGCGAAGATGCCGTGCCGCAGGTGCAGGCCGAGCAGCACCATGGCGAGCACGTAGAAGAGGGTGATCGGGATGTTCGAGAAGCTGGCGACCAGCCGCTCGTAGGGCGTGGTGCCCGTGCCGGCGGGGTTCACGGCGCCGAAGGTCAGGTCGAGGATGTGCCAGATGACGAAGAGCAGCAGGATCACCCCGCCCCAGCGCACGGTGCGCGAGGCGAAGCTCTGCTGCACCCGCTTCTTCGTGACGTAGGCGACCGGGCGGGCCCGGCGGGCCTGCCGCCACAGCGAGATGGCCGCCCAGAAGTGGCCGACCACCGAGGCCAGCAGCACCAGCCGGATGATCCACAGCACAGTGCCCTGCGGCGCGGCGGGCTCGCCTATCGTGCGGATCCAGTGCGAGTACTCGTTGAACTCGTCCGCGCCCCCGAAGGCGTGCAGGTTCCCGATCATGTGCGCGATCAAGTAGAGGATCATGATGATCCCGGTGACCGCCATGACGGTCTTCTTGACGACCGAGTTGCTGAACCGCCCGGTCTTCGGGGCCCTGCGCTGGGGTTGCTGCGTCGTCACTGTCGCCACAACCTCACAAGGTATTCCCCTTGCACACGCCACACCCAGCCATGGCGTCGTGACACGGCTCATGTAAGGGGACCCTTCCCAGGTCCCGGGCCGGTGACGGGCGGGTGGTGCCCGGCCGGTTGCCCGGCCGCCGTGACCGGCCCGTGACCGGCGGGCTCCGGACCCGGGGGGAGACACGGCCGACGGCCGGGAGGAAGATCGGGCGCGACCGGACGTCGGGGCACCCCGGAGGTGCCCTACCGAGAGGACGGGCACGTGCCAGGACCCACCCGCGGCTTCCTCGGCCGCCGGCGCACGACCAGCGACCCCCGGCTGCCCCCGGGGCAGTACGACGTCGGCGGCGACTGGCCGGTGCTCACCGCCGAGCCGACACCCCGGATCAGCCCGGAGACGTGGTCGATCACCGTCGACGGGGAGGTCGAGAACCCGACCACCTGGAGCTGGGAGCAGGCGCACGCGCTGCCGGCGTCGGCCTACCGCGGTGACATCCACTGCGTGACGACCTGGTCGAAGTTCGACACCCACTTCTCCGGCATCAGCGTCGACTCGCTGCTGGAGGTGGCCCGGCCGACCGCCGAGGGGCGGTTCGTCATGGCCACCTCGAAGACGGGCTACACCACCAACCTGCCGATCGAGGACGTCACCGGCGGCCGGGCCTGGCTGGTGTGGGAGTTCGACGGGCAGCCGCTGCCGATCGAGCACGGCGGCCCGGTGCGGATGCTGGTGCCGCACCTGTACTTCTGGAAGAGCGCCAAGTGGATCCACACCATCACGGTGATGAAGCGGGACCAGCCCGGCTTCTGGGAGCGCAACGGCTACCACGACCGGGGCGACCCGTGGAAGCAGCAGCGGTACCAGGGTGATTGAGGAAGGGGCCGGCGAGCCGCCGGTCGCCCGGCTCGGCGGGACAGCGGCGCCGGTGGGCGGCTGGCGGACGGCGACCGTCGCCGGCGTGCGCCGTCCGGTCGCGCGCTCGGTGCAGCTGCGGCTGGACGTGCACGACCGGGTCGACCACCTGCCCGGCCAGCACTACGTCGTCCGGCTGACCGCGGAGGACGGGTACACCGCGCAGCGGTCCTACTCGGCGGCCACCGCGCCGGGCGACCCGCTGGTCGAGCTGTTCGTCGAGCGGCTGGCCGACGGCGAGGTGTCGACCTACCTCGCCGACGTGGTGGAGCCGGGGGACGAGCTGGAGGTGCGCGGGCCGATCGGCGGCTGGTTCGTCTGGGACGGCGCGACCCCGGCGCTGCTGGTCGGTGGCGGCACGGGCGTGGTGCCCCTGGTGGCGATGATCCGGCACGCCCGCGACCTCGGGCGGCCGGACCTGCTCCGGGTCGCCGTCTCCAGCCGCACGCTCGCCGAGCTGCCCTACGCCGACGAGCTGGCCGCCGCCGGGGCGCTGGTCGTGCTGACCCGCGAGGCGCACGGCATCCGGCCGGCCGCGCGGATGACGGGGATGGATCTGTTCCCGCTGGTGGAGCCGGGCCAGACCGCGTACGTCTGCGGATCGGCCGGCTTCGCCGAGGCGGCCAGCCAGCTGCTCGTGGAGCTCGGCGTGCCGCCGTCGTCCGTGCGGGTGGAACGGTTCGGTCCCTCGGCGCTGCTGGACGCCGGGCGCTGAGACCGGGGCCTCGCGGGGCTTCGGTCAGGTGAGGCTAACCTCAGCTCCTCGCTGTCGATCATGAGGAGCTCCCGTGCGACGCACGTCCCGTCTCGTCCCCCTCGCCGTCCTGGCGCTCGCCACCGGGCTCAGCGCCTGCGGCGGGTCCGACGACGGCGCCGCGCCCGCGGCGGAGCCGTCAGCCGCCGCCGACGCCTTCCCGGTCACGATCGAGCACAAGTTCGGCACCACGGAGATCCCCGAGGAGCCCGCTCGGGTGGTCACGGTCGGCTTCAACGACGAGGACTTCGTGCTGGCCCTCGGGGTGACCCCGGTCGGCGTGCGCGAGAACCTCGGGGACTACGACGCCCCACGCCGTCCCTGGGCGACGGAGCAGCTGGCCGGGGCCGAGCTGCCCACCGTCGGAGGCGAGGAGCTGGCACTGGAGCAGATCGCCGCGCTGGAGCCCGACCTGATCGTCGGGGTCTACTCCTTCATCGACCAGGCGGTCTACGACCAGCTGTCCGGCATCGCGCCGACCCTTGCGCAGACCGACGAGTACGCCGACGGAGCCACCCCCTGGCAGGAGCAGACCCTGCTCACCGGCCGGGCGCTCGGCCGCGAGGACCAGGCGCAGCAGCTGGTCGACGAGGTGGAGGGCCGGTTCGAGCAGGCGACGAGCGAGCACCCCGGGTTCGCCGGCACGTCGCTGGCCGTGGACCTGACCGGCGTCGGCTCCGGCCACTACGCGCTCGGCCGGGACGACCTGCGCACCCAGTTCTTCACCGACCTGGGCTTCACCGTCCCCGAGAGCAGCACCGACGTCAGCCAGGAGCGGCTGGACCTGCTCGACGCCGACGTCCTCGCCGTCCTCGGGTACACGCCGGAGGACGCGGCGGCCGACACGTTGTTCTCCGGTCTCGACGTCGTCATCGAGGACCGCACGGTCCTGCTGGGCGGCTACAGCGGGGACGTGGCCGCCGCGCTCGGCTTCGGCAGCCCGCTGTCGCTGCCCTACCTGCTGGACGCCGTCGTGCCGGCGCTGGCCGCCGCGTCCGACGGCGACCCGGCGACGGCAGTCCCGGCGCTCGGCTAGGCGCCCGGCGCCGCGCCCAGGCCGGCGGGCTTGCCGGGGGTGAACAGCCAGGTCTGGAACAGCTCGTCGAGCTCCTGGCCGGACACCGCCTCGGCGTGGGCGGTGAAGTCCGCCGTCGTCACCGCCTCGCCGGCCCGGGAGGACACCCACTCGCGGACGATCGTGGCGAACACGTCGTCGCCGACCGCGGTGCGCAGCGCGTGCAGCGTCATCGCGCCGCGGGTGTAGACGGCCGCGCTGAACAGGTCCTCCAAGGCGGGTCCGGGGTCGCCGGGCAGGTCCTCCCACAGCGGTGACTCCGGCGGCAGCGCGGCGAGCTCGTCGAACGTCTGCTGGGCGGTCAGCGCTCCCTCGCGCTCCAGCCACAGCCACTCGGCGTAGGTGGCGAAGCCCTCGTTCAGCCAGAAGTGCTGCCACCCGGCGATCCGGACCAGGTCGCCGGTCCACTGGTGGGCCAGCTCGTGCACGACGACGACGTCGCCGGACAGTTGGTCGGTGAAGAACAGCGGGCTGTAGATCGGCCGGGTCTGCGTCTCGAGCGCGAACGCCAGCGCGGGGTCGTCGTCGACGATCCCACCGGCCGTCTCGAACGGGTACTCGCCCAGCCAGTCGGCCAGCCAGCCGACGATCTCCGGCTGCCGGGCGAACGAGGCGGTGGCGATCTCGCCGGCGCTCAGGGCGCCGTCGACCGGGGTGGACAGGTCGGGGTCGAGGGCGTCCCAGTAGCGGATGCCGTCGGCCTCGTACTCGCGCACGTCGAACTCGCCGATCGCCAGGGTCACCAGGTAGGTGGCCATCGGCTCCGCGGCCTCCCAGCGCCACGTCGTCCACCCGTCGGCGGTGGACTGCCCGGTCAGCGCGCCGTTGGAGATGGCCTCGAGGCCCTCGGGCACCGTCGCGGAGACCGACACGGTGGCGGGGTCCAGCGGGTGGTCGTTCGCCGGGAACCAGGTGTCGGCCCCGTCGGGCTGGCCCGCGACGACCGCGCCGTCGTCGGTGTGCAGGAACCCGGAGACGTCCGGCAGGGTCTGCGGGACGCCGGAGTAGGTGACCACGGTGGTGAACTCCTGGCCGCCCTCCAGTGGCTCGGCGGGCGTGATCGTGAGCTCTCCGCCGTCCCGGGTCCAGGTCGCGTCGTCGTCCCCGACCGTCACCGCGGAGACCGTGAGCCCCTGCAGGTCCAGGTTGAACGACGAGAGCGCCTGGGTCGCCGCCGCCTCGATCGTGGCGGTGGCGGTGAGCTCGTCGGTCGCCGGGTCGTAGCGCAGGGCCAGGTCGTAGTGGTCGACGTCGTACCCGCCGTTGCCGTCCAGCGGGTAGTACGGATCGCCGATGCCCGACGCGCCGGGCGCTGCCGCCTCCTCGGCCAGCGCCGTGCCGGGCACGAGGGCGACGGCGACCGCGGTCACCGGCAGCAGGACGAGACGGCGACGGACCATGAGCACTCCCCGGGGACGACGGTGGCGAGGAGGGGACGGTAGGACGCCGTCGTGATCATGGCGACAGGACGGCGCACGGCTCGGCACGTCGTGACGTCGCGCAGTCGCACCGGAACGCCGTGCCCGCGTGTCCGCTGTCGGCGGCCGCGCCGGTCTGCTGGGGTGGCCGCGGAGGTGCCGGTGATCGAGATCGACGGACTGACCAAGCGGTACCGCTCCCGGACGGCGGTCGACGACCTGACCGTCCGGATCGAACCCGGCCGGGTCACCGGCTTCCTCGGCCCCAACGGCTCGGGCAAGACCACGACGATGCGCTGCGTGCTCGGCCTGACCCGGCCGACCCGGGGGACGGCGACGGTCCTCGGTGTCCCCTACGCCGAGCTGGACGAGCCGATGCGCTGCGTCGGCGCGCTGGTCGACCCCCGGGCCCGGCACCCCGGGCGCACCGCGCGCAACCACCTGCTGGCTCTCGCGCAGAGCAACGCGCTGCCCGCGGCGCGGGTCGACGAGGTGATCGAGGTGGTCGGGCTGGAGGCGGTGGCCGACGAGCGGGTCCGCGGCTTCTCGCTCGGGATGGGCCAGCGGCTGGGCATCGCGGTGGCGCTGCTCGGGGACCCCGAGGTGCTGCTGTTCGACGAGCCGGTCAACGGCCTGGACCCCGACGGCATCCGGTGGGTGCGGGAGCTGCTGCGCGACCTCGCCGCCGAGGGCCGCACCGTGCTGGTGTCCAGCCACCTGATGAGCGAGATGGAGGACACCGCCGATCACCTGGTGGTGCTCGGGCGCGGCCGGTTGCTCGCCGACCTGCCGATGTCCGAGCTGCTCGGTGCCGACGCCGTCGTCCGGGTGCGCAGCCCGCGGCTCGCGGAGCTGGCCGGTGCGCTGCAGCGGGCCGGCGCCGAGGTGGCGGCCGATCCGGACGGCAGCCTGGCCGTCCGCGGCCTGCACCTGGCGGAGGTCGGGGACGTCGCCTTCGCCGTGGGGGCGCGGGTGCACGAGCTCAGCCGGACGACGTCGTCGCTGGAGGCGGCGTACTACGCGCTGACCGGCGAGGACGTCGAGTACCGGGCGGGGGAGCGGTGAGCGCCGGGGTGGCGGCCACCGCGGTGCTGCACAGCGAGTGGACCAAGCTGCGTTCGCTGCGCTCCAGCTGGTGGTGCGCGGCGCTGTACGTCCTCCTCGCCGGCGGGCTCGGGTGGCTGACGTCGTCGACCTTCGGGTCGGCGGACCGCGCGGACGACGCGGTGCGCATCTCGCTGGTCGGCTTCGGCTTCGCGCAGTTCGTGGTCGTCGCGGTCGCCGTGGTCGCGTCCGCGGGGGAGTTCGCCACCGGCGCGGTGCAGTCCTCGCTGGCCGCCGTGCCGCGCCGGGTGCGCTGGCTGGCCGCCAAGACCCTCGTGCTCGCCGGTGCGGTCGCCGGGCTCACCGCCGTCCTGGCGCTGACCTGCTGGCTGGGCGCCCGGGTGCTCACCGCGGTGCCCGGCGGGGTGCCGCTGACCGCGCCCGGGGTGCCCCGGGCGCTGCTGCTGCAGGTCGCCGCGGCGGCGCTGACCGCGGTGCTGGCGGTCGGGCTGGGGGCGCTGCTGCGCTCGACGGCCGGTGGCGTGGGGGTGGGCTCGGCGCTGGTCTTCCTGCTGCCGCTGCTGCTGCCGTTGTTCGGGAGCACCGGGGAGCGGCTGTCCGAGGCGATGCCCGTGCTGCGGGTCGGCGGTGACCCGTTCCTGGTCTCGGGCACCGGCTGGGCCGTCGGGCTGGCGGTCACCGCCGCCTGGGCCGTCGGCGTCTGGACGCTGTCCGCCGTCCTGCTGGTCCGCCGCGACGTCTGAAGCGCGGCCGTTCCAGCACGTCACCTCGGGGGTAGGCCGCGCTGGTGGTGAACGCGCGCGAGGAGCTGGGCGACAGCCAGGGGCCGACCGAGGACCAGCTGCAGGAGGCCTTCGACACCATCGTCAGCGAGGGCGCCCAGCGGCTGCACCGGACCTGGCGGGAGGTGCTCACCACCGGGCTCGCCGGCGGGCTGGAGATCGGCTTCGGCGTCGTCCTGCTCTTCGCGGTGTACGCGGAGACCGGCAGCCACCTGCTGGCCGGGCTCGCCTTCGGGGTGGGCTTCGTCGCGCTGATGCTGGCCCGCAGCGAGCTGTTCACCGAGGGCTTCCTGGTGCCGGTGACGGCCGTGGTCGCCGGCCGGGCCAGCGTCGCCCAGCTGGGCAAGCTCTGGGGCGGCACGCTGGTGGCCAACCTGGTCGGTGGCTGGCTGCTGATGTGGGTCGTCGTCCACGCGCTGCCGGACCTGCGCCCGACGGCGGTCGAGAGCGCGACCACCTTCGTCACCGCGCCGCTGGACCTGGAGTCGGCCGCGCTGGCCTCCCTCGCCGGGATCGCGATCACCCTGATGACCCGCATGCAGCACGGCACCACGTCCGACCCGGCCAAGATCGTGGCGGCCTTCGCCGGCGGCCTGGTGCTGGCCGGCCTGCAGCTGTTCCACTCCATCCTGGACTCGCTGATCATCTTCGCGGCGCTGCACACCGGCGCACCGTTCGGCTACGGGGACTGGCTGGCCTGGTTCTGGTACACGACGCTGCTCAACATGGCCGGCGGCCTCCTGGTGGTGACGCTGCTGCGCCTGGTGCGGAGCAAGGACATGATCCAGGAGGAGCGGGCCGAGGCCGGGGCCTGACGAAGGACCACCCTCCTCTCCACGCCTCGCGGGCTCGGCGCGGGCTCCTGGAGGGTGGCCGCCCGGTCCCTACCGGGTGGCCCGTCGGATCGCCGTCACGTAGCGGTCCAGCGCCAACGACTGCACCCGGTGGCTCACCGGCCCGCCGAGCCGGGACAGCGGGGTGGCGAGCCGGGAGAACGCCCGCAGCGAGTAGACGACGTCGCCGTCGGGCTCCAGCGTGACCACGAAGGACTCCTCGCCGCTCTCCGGGTGCCCGGGCAGCGTGCCGTAGCCGAACCCCCGCCGGTCCGGCTCGTCGAGCACCCACACCACCCGGCAGGGGACGTCCAGCCCCAGACGGCGCAGCCCCGCCGTCATCAGGACGACGGTGCCCGGGGTGCTCGCCGGGCCGCTCGCCTCGATCCGCAGCCCGGCGGCGCGCTGCGCGGTCCAGCGGAACACCGCCGCGGCGGCCCGGTCGAACGCCTCGCGGCCGTGGCCCACCACAGCGGACCGCTCGACGTGGTCGTAGCCGGCCGGCAGCGCGCCGTCCCGGGTGGCGCCCACCTCGGGGTAGGTGAACGGCGCGGCGGCCAGGCGCTCGAGGGTGGTGCGGCGGAGGAGTCCCACCCGGTCAGTCTGCGGGACGGGCGGGTAGGTGCCCGGCATGGGGACGGCGCTGGTGGTGGGGGCGGGCAGTGCGATCGGGACGGCGGTCGCGGCGACGCTGGCCGGGTGCGGTCACGAGGTCCTGGGCTGGGGGCGGGACCCGGCGCGGCTGGCGGCCGCCGGGGTCCGCGGGGACGTCGTCGACCTGCGGCGTCCCGACCAGGTGCGGGCCGCGCTGGACCGGCTGCCCGACCGGCTGTCGGTCGTCGTGTACGCGGCGGGCCTGTTCGACTGGGCGCCGGCCGACCGTGGGGACCCCGAGGTGTGGGACGAGCTGCTCGCGGTGAACCTCGCGGCGGCGATGCGGGTGACCCGGGGGGTCCTGCCCGCGCTGGTCGCCGCGGCGCCGTCGTCCCTGGTCCTCCTCGGCTCGGGCGCGGCCCGCACGCCCTTCGCCGGCAACCCGGCGTACGTCGCGAGCAAGCACGGCCTGGCCGGGTTCGCCCGGTCGGTCTTCCTCGACGTCCGGGACCGGGACGTCGCGGTCACCCTGCTCTCGCCGGGCCTGGTGGCGGCCGGCGCCGGGCTGCGCGCCCCGGGGGTGCGCCCGGAGCAGCTGCTCCAGCCCGCGGACGTCGCCGACGCGGTCCGCTGGGTGGTCGGCACCCCGCCCCACGTCTGTCCCGTGGAGGTCGAGCTGCAGCCCCAGCGCACCCCGTAGGCTGCGGCGCACTGTGCTCACCTCGGTCACCGCCACCCGGTACGTCACCCCGATGAGGGAGGGCGGCTCCCTGCCCGGCCTGATGGAGGCCGACGACCTCGGCACGTACGTGGTCAAGTGGCGGGCCGCCGGGCAGGGCGTCAAGGTGCTCGCCGCCGAGGTGGTCTGCGGTGAGCTGGCCCGCCGGCTGGCGCTGCCGGTGCCGGTGCAGGTCACCGTCGACGTCGCCCCGGAGCTGGCCGTGGGCGAGCCCGACCAGGAGGTCCAGGAGCTGCTGCGCAACTCCGCCGGGCTCAACCTGGGCATGGACTACCTGCCCGGGGCGCTGGACTTCGAGGCCGGCGCCGCCCGGGTCGACCCCGAGCTCGCCGGCCGGGTGCTGTGGTTCGACGCGCTGGTGGGCAACGTCGACCGGTCCTGGCGCAACCCGAACATGCTGTTCTGGCACGGCCGGCTGCAGCTGATCGACCACGGGGCGGCCCTGACGTTCCACCACCACTGGCCCGGCGCCGCCGCGGCGGTCACCCGCCCCTACGACGCGGGCCAGCACGCCCTGGTCGAGTGCGCCGCCGACATCGCGGCCGCCGACGCGGCGCTGGCTCCGCGGATCACCCGGGCGCTGCTCACCGAGGTGCTCGCCCTCGTCCCGGACGCCTGGCTGGAGGGGCCGTCCCCGGACGAGCCCGCCGACGGGGTGCGCGCCCGGTACGTCGACCAGCTGCTGGCCCGGCTCGACGCCCGGCACGCCTGGCTGCCCGGCGTGGTCGCCGCGGCGGCGGCCGGCGGGGCCGGGCGGCGGAGCGCGCCGCGGGGGGAGAACCGGCCGGCCTGGCTGGGGCCGCCCCCGCCGGAGGGGGTGACGCAGCGGTGAGCGCCCGGGCTGTGACATCGAGGGACACCTTCGAGTACGCCGTGCTGCGGGTGGTGCCACGCGTGGAGCGCGGCGAGTCGCTCAACGCCGGGGTGCTCGTGTACTGCCGGCAGCGCGACTACCTCGGCTCGCGCGTGCACCTGGACGTCGACCGGCTGCGGGCCCTCGACCCGACCGCGGACCCCGCGGCGATCGGCGCGGCGCTGCAGGCCGCCGCCGACGTGTGCTCGGCCGCGGTGGGAGCCGGGGCGGCCGGGCGGGAGGCGCTGGGGTCGCGGTTCCGCTGGCTGACGGCGCCCCGGAGCACCGTCGTCCAGCCCGGCCCGGTGCACACCGGGCTCACCGCGGACCCCGACGCCGAGGCCGACCGCCTGCTACGCCTGCTGGTGCTCCCGCTCGAGGGCTGACCCGGGGGCCGGGCGGTCCGCGGGCGGCCCGGGCAGGTACCGGGCGGGGCGCAGCCGGCCGGCGACGATCACCGGCACCGCCAGCCAGGTGATCGCGCCGAGCAGCTTGGTGCCGTCCTCGACGATGCTGACCTCGGACTCGGCGACCTCGTCGAACGCGGCGGACACCCCGAGCAGGGCGAAGCCCAGCAGGAAGGCGGCCGTGGCTCCCGGCCGGCCGCCGCACAGGAACAGGAGGAGCAGGAGGGCTCCGGCGACGGCGTACAGCGCTACGAACCAGGACTGCGGGATGCCGTTGTCCGGGCCGGCGAACACGTGCAGCTGCAGGGCGTCGTCCGTGGCGAGGACCCCGGTGAACAGCGCCAGGGCGCCCAGCCGGGTGCGGTCCTGGGGCGAGAGCCAGGCGACGAGCAGCGAGAGCCCCGCAGCGGCTGCCCACACCATGCCGTTGAGCAGGCTGATCGACCCCGAGTACCACGGCAGGTCGCCGAGGGCGGAACCGTCCCAGGTGAACACGGCCACCGGGACGCCGAAGCGGTCGGCCACCAGGACCAGGGCAGCCAGGACCAGCAGGCCCGACGTCAGGGCGCCGGCGATCGGTTTCCAGGCCGGGACGTGCCGCTCGCCCGGGCGACGCTCGTCCTGGGGGGAGGGGTGGCGGCGCACGCGATCACTCTAGGTGACCCGTCGCGTGCCACTTGTTCACCCGATGGGGTGAACCACTCTCACCCCGCAGGGTATCCGTCACGCTGGGTCATCGGTCGGGAACAAGGCGTCGACGCGGTGTGCCAGCTGCAGGTCCAGCTCGGTGACACCGCCGGCCGAGTGCGTGACGACGGCGATCCGCAGCGTCCGCCACCGCAGGTCGAGATCCGGGTGGTGGTCGAGCTCCTCGGCGACGTCCGCGACCGCGACGACCGCGTCCACGGCGGCCCGGAAGCTGGGCAGCCGCACCGTGCGCTCGATGCCGTCGGGCCCACCGGACCACAGCGGCAGCTCCCGCAGGCCGTCCGCGACGGCGTCCGGGGGGAGGCGGGGCGGGCGGGGCATGCGACCCATCCTGCCCCTGGTGGCCTCGTCCCAGGAGCCCGCGGCGCGCGTGGTGATGTGCTGGAGCGGCCCTGCTGCAGGGGCCCGCGCCGAGCCTGCGAGGCGTGGGGGGCAGCGGGGTCCTTCCTCAGACGTGCAGGCCGCACTCGGTCTTGCCGCGGCCGGCCCAGCGTCCGGCGCGCGGGTCCTCCCCGGCGGCGACCGGGCGGGTGCAGGGGGCGCAGCCGATCGAGGCGAACCCGATCTCCTGCAGCGGGTTCACCGGCACCTGGTGCTCGGCGATGTAGGCGTCGACGTCGTCCTGGGTCCACGCCGCGAGCGGGTTCACCTTGACCATGCCGCGCTTGGCGTCCCAGTCGACGACCCTGGTGCCCGCCCGGGTGGCCGCCTCGTCGCGGCGGACGCCGGAGCCCCACGCGCTGAAGCCGGCCAGCACGCGCGCCAGCGGCTGCACCTTCCGCAGCGAGCAGCACAGGTCCGGGTCGCGGTCGTGGAGCCTCGCGCCGTGCACGGCGTCCTGCTCGGCCACGGTCTGCGGCGGGGTCACGTTGACCAGCGTGATGGGCAGGACACCGGCGATCCAGTCCCGGGTGCCGATCGTCTCGGCGAAGTGGTAGCCGGTGTCGAGGAAGACGACGTTCACGCCGGGGACCGCGCGGCCGGCCAGGTGGGCCAGCAGGCCGTCGGCCATGCTCGAGGTGATCGCGAACTGCTGGCCGAAGGTCTCCCCGGCCCAGGCGAGCACGGCCAGCGCCTGCTCGACCGGGTCGGCGATCCCCTCGAAGCGGGCGTCGGCCTCGGCGGCCAGGTCCGGTGTCGGCTGCACGACGGCGGTCGTCATCAGCGCTGCACCCCCGTTCCGGTCAGGCGGACGGAGAAGGTCCGCAGGCAGGCGCCGCAGTGCCAACTCGCGGCGTCGTCCCCGTGCGGGGTCAGGTCTTCCTCACCGCAGTACGGGCAGTGGAACGGCGGGAGGTCCCGGGTCCTTCCGGACGTCGGCTCCGTCACAGCAGCCACGCCTCCTCCGCGCGGGAGACGTAGGCGGCGAACCGCTCGCCGGGCTCGCGACGCTCGAGGTAGCCGCGCAGGACCCGCTCGCAGTAGTCGGCGGTCTCCTCCTTGGTGATCTTGTGGCCGCGGAACTTGCGGCCGAAGCTCGCCTCGACGCCGAGGTGGCCACCCAGGTGCACCTGGAAGCCCTCGACGCTCTCGCCGGCCGCGTTGCGGACGATCATGCCCTTGAAGCCGATGTCGGCGGTCTGGAACCGGGCGCAGCTGTTCGGGCAGCCGTTGACGTTGATCCCGATCGGCTCGTCGAACTCCGGCAGCCGCTTCTCGAGCTCGTTGTAGAGGTCCTGCGCGTGCTGCTTGGTCTCGACGATCGCGAGCTTGCAGAACTCCAGACCGGTGCAGGCCATGGTGCCGCGGCGGAAGGCGCTCGGGCGCACCAGCAGGTCGTGCTCGGCGAGGGCCGCGACCAGGTCCTCGACCCGCTCGTCGGGGACGTCGAGGATGACCAGCTTCTGCTGCGTCGTCGTCCGGATCCGGCCGCCCTGCGTGCCGTACTCCTCGGCCAGGTCGGCGATCCGGGTGAGCAGGCTGCCGCTGATCCGCCCGGTGCGCAGGGCGAAGCCGACGGCGTTGGCGCCGTCCTTCTGCTTGCTCACGCCGACGTGGTCGCGCTGGTCGTGCGCGGCCGGGGCCGGGGCCGGGCCGTCGGGCAGCTCGGCGTGCAGGTACTCGTCCTGCAGGACCTGGCGGAACTTCTCCGGACCCCAGTCGGCCATCAGGAACTTGATCCGGGCGTGGTTGCGGGACCGGCGGTAGCCGTAGTCCCGGAAGATCGACGTGCAGCCCGCCCAGACGTCGGTGACCTGGTCCGGGCGGACGAAGACGCCGATCCGCTTGGCGAACATCGGGTTGGTCGACAGGCCGCCACCGACCCAGAGGTCGTAGCCCGCCTCGCCGTCCTCGTTCACCACGCCGACGAAGGAGACGTCGTCGATCTCGGGCTCGGTGCAGTGGTCGACGCAGCCGGACATCGACGTCTTCCACTTGCGCGGCAGGTTGCTGAACTCGGGGCTGCCGACGTACTTCGCGACGGTCTCGGCGAGGACGTCGGTGGCGTCGACGACCTCGTCCTCGAGGATCCCGGCGAGCGGGCAGCCGAGCATCACGCGGGGCACGTCGCCGCAGGCCTCCGTCGTGCTCAGGCCGACCGACTCGAGCCGCCGCCAGATCTCCGGCACGTCCTCGATGCGGATCCAGTGGTACTGGACGTTCTGCCGGTCGGTGACGTCGGCGACGTCCCGGCCGAACTCGGTGCTGATCCCGCCGAGGACCCGGAGCGCCTCACTGGTCAGCTGCCCGCCGTCGATGCGGGCCCGCATCATGAAGTAGGAGTCCTCGAGCTCCTCGGCCTCCAGCACGGCGGTCTTGCCACCGGGGATGCCCTGGGCGCGCTGCGTGTAGAGGCCCATCCAGCGCATCCGGCCGCGCAGGTCGCCGGCGTCGATGCCGTCGAACCCGGTGTGCGCGTAGATGTCGAGGATCCGCTGGCGCACGTCCAGGCCGTCGGAGTCCTTCTTCATCCGCTCGTTCGGGTTCAGCGGCTCCCGGTAGCCGAGCGCCCACTGGCCCTGCCCGCGCTGGGGCCGGTTGCTGGTGCGGGTGGGGGAGGACACGTCAGTACTTCTCCAATTGCGCCGGCACGGGCGTGCGCGACGCGGCCAGGTACGGAGCAGCAGGGAGGGCTGCGGAGGGGGCCGAGGTCAGCGCGCGGTGCGACACGCAGCGCTGGAGACCCGCGCCAGGTCGACGTGCAGGCGGGCCACGAGGAGGGCTCCGCAGTCGGTCACGCCGCCCATCCTCCCACACGATCGGGGGTCGGCGGTGAGGGACCGGCGGTCAGAGCCGGGCGAGGAGGTCCCGGACGGCGGGCAGCAGCGGCCGGTCCGCGGGGATCCAGTCCAGGTCCTCCAGTTCCTCGGCCGCCGCCCAGCGCAGGTCGGTGTGCTCGTGGGCGACGAGCTCGCCGCCGCCCACCCGGGCCCACCACACCCGGAGGGTCGAGGCGCCCGGGGCGCCACCGGCGACCACGCCGTCCAGCGGCACCTCACCGAGGAACGCCTGCGGCAGGACCTGCACGCCCAGCTCCTCGGCGCACTCCCGGACCAGCGCGGACAGGTCGGACTCGCCCGGCTCGACCTTGCCGCCGGGGAACTCCCAGAGCCCGGCCAGCGGCCCCGAGCCGCGCTGGGCGACCAGCACCCGGCCCCGGTCGTCGACCAGCGCCGCGCCCACCACCTGGGTCACCTCCAGCGCGCGGGAGGCGGCCGCCGCGGCGAAGGCGTCCAGGTGCGCCTGCATGGACCGGACGATCCGGCGGCGCAGCAGCGTCTGGTCCAGCAGGCCCCCGAGCGGGCCGGGGACGACGGTCTCCCAGTCGACCTGCTCGGAGACCAGCGTGCCGGCGCCGGTGGCCGAGAAGTGCCGCGTGTGCACCAGGCTGCGCAGGCCCCCGCCGGGTGCCGCGGCGTACCGGTCGCACCAGGGACGCACGGACTCGACCTCCCGCAACGGCCGCGGCCACGGGCGGCCCAGCGCGCGGGCGACGTCGAAAGCGACGGTCAGCGGGGCCTCCACCAACGTGGTGAACCTCAGCTGGGACACGCGGACCAGCTTCGCAGACACGGCAGGATGACCCCGTGCGCATCTCAGCCCGGGTCGACTACGCCGTGCGGGCCGCGGTCGAGCTGGCTGCCGTCGCGCCCGGCTCGCTGACCTCCGAGCGGATCGCCCAGGCGCAGAACATCCCCACCCGCTTCCTCCAGGCGATCCTCGGGGACCTGCAACACGCCCGGCTGGTCACCAGCCAGCGCGGCCGGGAGGGTGGCTACCGGCTGGCGCTGCCGCCCTCGGAGGTCTCGATCGCCCGGGTCATGCGCGTCGAGCAGGGCTTCCTGGCCGACGTGCACGGGCAGCGGCCCGAGGAGGTGGAGTATCCGGGCGCGGCCGCTCCGCTGGCCAACGTCTGGGTCGCGGCCCGCGAGGCCTACCGGCGGGTCCTGGAGAACGTGACCCTGGCCGACGTCGTCGCCGGCACGATGCCCCCGCAGGTGGCCGAGATGATCGAGCTCGAGAGCGCCTGGCGGTCCTTCGGCGTCCCCGCCCCCACCGACTGACCGCCATTCCAGCTGGAAAGGCGGTTCACGACCCGCCTTTCCAGCTGGAATGGCGAGGTTGTGGACAGCGCCCCGCGGCGGGACCACCGGCCGCCATGCTCGCTGGGTGGTCCCGCGCATCTCCGGTCTGGACGGCGTCTTCATCGGGGCGCACGCGATCTCCGAGGGAGTGCTCACCCGGCACCAGTTGCGGACGGGCGCCTACCGGCGGGTCCTGCGCGGCGTGTACACACACCCGGCAGTGACGGTCGACCACTCGGTGATCGCGCGCGCGGCGAGCCTGCTCATCCCCGCTGGAACTGCCATCGGTGGGGCATCGGCGGTCTGGTGGCACGGGGGTCCGCTGCCCGACCCGTCGGTGCCGGTCACCGTCGTCCTGCCCGAGGGGATCGAGTGGACCGGTCCCCGGGGCATCCGCGTGCACCGGACACGACTGCGGCCCGGTGAGGTGGTGGACCGGGCCGGCGTCCCCGTCACCGTGGCGGCACGGACGGCCTGGGACGTCTGTGCACTGGAATCGGTCCGGACGGCGGTCGCGGCCCTGGACGCCATGGTCCGATCCCGCGCACTGAGCAGGCTCGACCTTCAGCGGCTCGTCCGCTCGGGCGTGGGCCGTTGGGGTGCTGCACGGGTACGGCGGGCCGTGGACCTCGTGGACGAGCGGAGCGAGTCCCCTCCCGAGTCGTGGCTCCGTGTGGCCTTCGTGTTGGCCGGTCTGCCTCCGTGCGTGCCTCAGTTCGACGTAGTGGCGGACGGCGTCTTCCTCGCGCGGGTCGACTTCGCCTGGCCGGAGGCACGGCTCGTGGTGGAGTACGAGGGGGCCTACCACTTCGAGGGCGTCCAGGTCGTCAGGGACGACCGCCGCATCGCCCGGCTGTTGGCCGCGGGATGGCGCGTCATCCGGGTGAGCGCGGCCGACCTGCGGGACCTCGACGCGGTCGTGGAACGGGTCCGGGTCGCCCTGCGCGCCGCGCCGACCGCCGGCTGACCCACCTGCTCGCCATTCCATCTGGAAAGGCGGGCCGAGGTGGTCATCGACTCGTGGCGCCGGTCGACCAGGCGGGCGTCGGCGTACCGGGCCCCGGCGCCCAGGGCCCCGTCCACGGCGGCCGCCGCCGCGTCGAAGGCCGCGGCGTCCACGGCGACAGGTGAGCTCGTCACAACCGGCCATCCTGCGCCGGGTGGGCCGCCGGCACGAACGGGCGGCCCGGCACCGCGCGAGCGCCGCCCCCGGCACGCGGGGACGGCGCTCGTGTCGTCCGGTTCAGCGACCCGCAGGGGTCACTTGAAGGCGTCCTTCACCTTCTCGCCGGCCTGCTTCAGGTTGCCGGCGGCCTGGTCGTTCTTGCCCTCGGCCTGCAGCTCGCGGTCGCCGGTGGCCTCGCCGACGGTCTCCTTGCCCTGGCCGGACATCTCCTGGGCCTTGTTCTTCATCTTGTCCATGCCACTCATGTCAGTCTCCTCGACTCGGTCGCAGTGACTCCCGGGTACCCGGCCGGGGGAGGTGGCACACCCAGGACCGGCGCGGGGTCGGGTGTGGTCCGCAGAACCCTGTCGCGGGCCACCGGAGGGGCCGGATTTCCTCCGGTCACCAGCCCCCGGTCCCGGCCGGTTTCCAGGCTCTCGCCGGCGGTCCTGAGCACAGGTCACGAAACGATGACGGACGTGGACTGGGGGTGACGGCACTGCCTAGGGTTCGGCCGTCGCCTCCCGTCGGCAGCGTCCCGACAGCTGCCGGACAGGGGGGATGGAAGAACCCAAGTCCACCCGGCGATCCCGGGTCGTTCCGACCTGATCGTCCCCCCGCGCCGCGGGTCGAGGAGGCAAGCAGACGTGAAGTTGAGCAAGCGCACGGTGATGCTGGTGGCCACCGGCGTCACCGGTGCGATGGTGCTGTCCGCCTGCGGCGGTGACAGCGACAGCGGGGGCGGCGAATCCGCCAGCGGTGAGGGCCGCGTCGTCTTCGGCGAGGCCACCGACTGGCCGGAGAACCTCTTCCCGCTGATCTCCGCGGGCAACGCCACCTCGACGGCCGACATCGAGGCCGAGCTGCTGCCGCAGACCTACGAGATCCAGCCGGACTTCACCGTCCAGTGGAACGACGAGTTCCTGACCGAGGAGCCCACCTCCGAGGTCGTCGGGGACAGCCAGACGGTCACCTACTCGATCAACCCGGACGCGGTGTGGAGCGACGGCACCCCGATCACGGCCGACGACTTCGAGTTCAGCTGGCGCATGCAGCGGTCCTCGGACCCGGCCACGGGCGGGTGCCCGGCCCTGCTGAGCACCTCCGGCTACGACCAGATGACCGCCGTCGAGGGCGCTGACGAGGGCAAGACGGTCACCGTCACCTACTCGCCGCCGTTCGCCGACTGGCAGTCCTCCTTCGCCGGCAACAACAGCCCGGTGTTCCCGGCGCACCTGATGGACAAGGACACGCCCGAGGCGCTGTGCGAGTCCATCTCCACCGGCTGGCCGATCGCGGACGGCCTCCCCGGCGACATCTCCGGCGGCCCGTGGCAGCTGAAGAAGGAGAACATCAACGTCGGGCAGCAGATCGTCGTGCTGACCCCGAACGAGAACTACTGGGGCGAGAAGCCGCAGCTGGCCCAGCTGGTCATCCAGGGCATCGGCAACGACCCGACGACCGCCGTCCAGGGTCTGTCCAGCGGTGAGCTCAACGTCATCTACCCGCAGCCGCAGCTGGACCTCGTCGACCAGGTGCAGGGCCTCGAGCCGAACGTCACCAGCGAGATCAACTTCGGTCTGTCGTTCGAGCACCTGGACTTCAACACCACCGACCCGATCCTCTCCGACGTCAACGTCCGCAAGGCGTTCGCGCTGGCGCTGGACCGGCAGGAGATCGTCGACCAGACGGTCGGCCAGTTCTCCTCCGACGCCCAGGTGCTCAACAACCACATCTGGAAGAACAACCAGCCGGAGTACCAGGACAACGCGCCGGCGGAGTACAACGCCGCCGACCCCGAGGGCGCCAAGGCGCTGCTGCAGCAGTCCGGCTGGGCCCCGGGCCCCGACGGCATCTTCACCAAGGGCGGCCAGCGGCTGTCGATCCGCATCGACACCACCGCGAACAACCCGCTGCGGCAGACCACGATCGAGGTCATGATCCCGCAGCTGGCCGCCGCCGGCATCGAGGCGACGTTCAACGCCAACCCGGACATCTTCGCCGGCCCGGACAAGCCGACCAGCCTCATCGCCGGTGGGTTCCAGGCCGCCCTGTTCGCCTGGGTGGGCAACCCGTTCGTCTCCTCGCAGCCGCCGATCTACCAGCAGGTGGTGGGTGACGCGGTGGGCCAGAACTACTCCCGCATCGGCACCCCGGAGATCGACGCGCTGTTCGACCAGTTGATGGTGACCCCGGAGCGCGAGCAGCAGGTCGAGATCACCAACCAGATCGACACCCTGCTGTGGGACCAGATGGGGACGCTGCCGCTGTACCAGAAGCCGACCTTCATCGCCTACACCAGCAACATCGAGGGCGTCGAGGACAACCCGACCCAGGCCGGGCCGCTCTGGAACGCCTCCACCTGGACGGTGCAGTGACCCGTCGGGTCAGCTGAGCACCGCCTGAGCACGACCCGGTCCGGCGCCGCCCCCGCGGCGGCGCCGGCCACCGGCGCCACGGCCCCCGGTCAACCCGGGGGCCGTGGTCGGTCCGGGAGCCATCCGCACGACTCGAGCACCCCTCCGTACCGGGGTCGCTGAACAGGTCGTTCCTCACCGGACGACGTCGTCCGTCGGCGTAAGGTCACCACATGTTCTTCTTCACGATCCGGCGCATCGGCGCGTCGGTCCTCGTGTTGCTGGTCAGCTCGTTCCTGGTCTTCGCGCTCTGCGCCGCGAGCTTCGATCCGCTGTCGAACTACTACAACCTCAACCCGCGGCCGCCGCAGGCGTTCTTCGACAACCTGCGCGAGCAGCTGGGCCTCAACGACAACTTCTTCGTGCGGTACTGGAACTGGCTCTCCGGGGCACTCACCGGCGACTTCGGGACGACGGTCAACGGCACCCCGGTCGCCGACCAGCTCGGCACCCGGCTGATGGTGACCGGTCGCATGATCATCGCCGCGGTGGTCATCGCGGTCATCCTGGCCATCGTGGTCGGTGTGATCGGCGCGGTCCGCCAGTACAAGGCGTCGGACTACATCTTCACCTTCATCGCCTACGTCCTGATCGCGCTGCCGGTGTTCTGGTTCGCCGCGCTGCTCAAGGAGTTCGTGGCCGGCGGGATCAACGACCTGCTCGGCAGCCAGGTGCTGTACACGATCGGCGAGGAGACACCGGGGCTGTCGTTGTACGCGTCCGGCTGGGAGCTGTGGTCCGACCGGCTGGGGCACCTCGTGCTGCCGACGATCAGCCTGGCGCTGCTCTCCTTCGCCGCCTGGAGCCGCTTCCAGCGCGCGGCCATGCTCGACGTGCTCGGCTCGGACTACATGCGGCTGGCCCGGGCCAAGGGCCTCACCTACCGCCGCACCGTGCTCAAGCACGGGCTGCGCAACGCGCTGATCCCGCTCACCACCGTCGTGGCCCTGGGCATCGGCACCCTGTTCGGCGGCGCGATCATCACCGAGACGGTCTTCGTCTGGCACGGGATGGGGGAGTACCTGATCCAGGACGGCATCCGGAACAACGACACCAACGTCGTCCTCGGCTGGCTGCTGGTCAGCGCCGCCTTCGTCGTGGTGTTCAACCTGGTCGCCGACCTCCTCTACGCGGTGCTCGACCCGCGCATCCGGCTCTCCTGAGCCCTCGCACGGCAGGAAGCCAGCTCTCCAGGAAGAAGGGGCCCATGGCCACGACCCAGGCCACTCCGGACAGCACCGGCGGGGTGCTGCCCGCGGTGCCCGGCACACCGCAGGGCGGCGGCGGGGTGCAGCGGGAGTTCGGCGTCAAGGCGCGCAGCCAGCGGCAGCAGATCGTCCGGCGCTTCCTGCACAACAAGGTCGGGATGGCCGGCCTGGCGATCTTCGTGCTGATGGTGCTGTTCGGGTTCGTCGGCCCCTTCGTCCACGGGGTCGACTACGGCAGCCAGAACGCGCAGGCGCAGTCCGTGTCGCCGGGCACCTCCGGCTACCTGCTGGGCAGCGACGAGATCGGCCGGGACCTGCTGGCCGGGCTCATGCAGGGCGTGCAGCGCTCGCTGTTCATCGTGCTGCTGTTCGTGGTCATCGCCCTGCCGCTGGGGCTGCTGGTGGGGGCCCTGGCCGGCTACTTCGGCAGGTGGGTGGACAGCCTGCTCATGCGGGTGGTCGACCTGATCCTCACGGTGCCGCTGCTGGTCGTGCTGATCGTCGTCGCCAGCAACTTCCCCGGGTCCCGCACGCCGCTGGGGGTCGGGATCATCCTGGGCCTGTTCGGGTGGCTGGACCTCGCGCGGATCGTCCGCAGCCAGTTCCTCTCCCTGCGGGAGAAGGAGTACGTGGAGGCCGCGCACTCGTTGGGCGCCTCCGACGTGCGGATCATCTTCAAGCACCTGATCCCGAACGCGCTGGGCTCGCTGATCGTCTGGACGACGCTGGCGGCGGCCACCGCGATCATCCTGGAGGCGTCGCTGACCTACCTCGGCTTCGGCGTCAACGGGGCCAACCAGACCTCGCTGGGCCGGCTGGTCTCCGACGGGGTGCAGGCCGCGAGCACCCGACCCTGGCTCTTCTACTTCCCGGGCATCACCCTGCTGGTCATCGTGCTGTCGATCAACCTGATCGGCGACGGGATCCGGGACGCCTTCGACCCGAGCAACCGCCGCGTGCGGGCCTGACGGCACTGATCACGAGGAGATCCATGTCCATCGGGACCTCGGGCCCCGGCGCGTCCGCGACCGGTGCCAGCTCCCTCGGCACGCTGAGCAGCGGGCGGCCCACCAGCCTGCCCGGCTTCGACGTGTCCGCCCCGCTGCTCGAGGTCGCCGACCTCAACGTGCAGTTCCCCAGCGAGGACGGGCTCGTCCACGCCGTCCGCGGTGTCGACTACACCCTCCGCTCCGGGGAGGTGCTCGGCATCGTCGGCGAGTCCGGGTCCGGCAAGTCGGTCACCTCGCTGGCCGTGATGGGCCTGCTGCCGGGCAACGCCCGGGTCACCGGCTCGGTGCGGTACCGCGGCCAGGAGCTGCTCGGCCAGAGCGACCGGAGCATGTCGCGGGTGCGCGGCAAGGGCGTCTCGATGATCTTCCAGGACCCGATGACGTCGCTGGACCCGGTGTACCGGGTCGGCGCGCAGATCGAGGAGACGCTGCGCACGCACGACAAGACGCTGTCCTCGCAGGCGGCCGAGGCCCGCGCGGTGGAGCTGCTGGAGCTGGTCGGCATCCCGAACGCCAAGGAGCGGGTGCGGTCCTTCCCGCACGAGTTCTCCGGCGGCATGCGCCAGCGCGTCGTCATCGCGATCGCCATGGCCAACCAGCCGGACGTGATCATCGCCGACGAGCCGACGACGGCGCTGGACGTCACCGTGCAGGCGCAGATCCTCGAGGTGCTGCAGACCGCGCTCGAGGAGACCGGCGCGGCGATGGTCATGATCACCCACGACCTGGGCGTGGTCGCCGGCATCGCCGACCGCGTGCTGGTCATGTACGCCGGGCGGCCGGTCGAGGTCGGCAGCGTCGAGGACATCTACTACGAGCCGCGGATGCCCTACACGCTCGGCCTGCTGGGCTCGCTGCCCCGGCTGGACGCCAGCACCCGCGAGCGGCTGACCCCGATCGTCGGCTCGCCGCCGTCCCTGCTCAGCATGCCGCCGGGGTGCCCGTTCGCGCCGCGCTGCCCGCTGCACGTGCCGCAGTGCGACGAGGCCGAGCCCCCGCTGCTCGACGTCGGCCCCGGGCACGGCGCCGCCTGCATCCGGACCGAGAAGGTGGAGCGGGCCCACGGGCACGCGGCCGAGGTCTTCAGCGAGACCGCCTCGGACACCCTCCTGGCCGGGGAGGCGCTGCCCGCCGACCACACCGTGGGCGAGGGCGCGCGCGACGCGTCGCCCCCCGGCACACCCCCCGCCGACCAGACCGAGCCGGCCGCCACCGGGCCGGGCGCCGGCAGCGACACCGGCAGCGTGGTCTCCGACCACCGCCCCACGAACGGAGACCGGGCATGAGCGCCCCCACCACCGACCGCGCCGACGGCCCGGTCGGCCGCGGCGAGCCGATCCTGTCGGTGCGCGGCCTGGAGAAGCACTTCCCGATCAAGGGCGGCGGGCTCATCAAGCGCACCGTCGGCGCGGTGCGGGCCGTCGACGGGGTCGACCTGGACCTCTACCCGGGCGAGGTGCTCGGCCTGGTCGGCGAGTCCGGCTGCGGCAAGTCGACCACCGGCCGGGCGATCCTGAACCTGCAGCCGGCCACCGGCGGCTCGGTGGTCTTCGAGGGCCGGGAGCTGGTGGGGCTCACCCGCAAGCAGATGCGCCCGCTGCGCCGGGACATCGCGCTGGTCTTCCAGGACCCGTACGCCTCGCTGAACCCGCGGCTGCCGGTCTTCGACATCGTGGCCGAGCCGTTGGTGATCCACGGCCTCACCAAGGACGACGCCGAGCTGCGCAGCCGGGTCCGCGAGCTGGTCGAGACCGTGGGGCTGAACCCCGAGCACACCAACCGGTACCCCGCCGAGTTCTCCGGCGGCCAGCGGCAGCGCATCGGCATCGCCCGGGCGCTGGCGCTGCAGCCGAAGGTGCTGGTCCTCGACGAGCCGGTCTCCGCGCTGGACGTGTCGATCCAGGCCGGGGTGATCAACCTGCTCGAGGACCTGAAGAACGACCTGGGCCTCAGCTACCTGTTCATCGCCCACGACCTGTCGGTGGTCCGCCACATCTCCGACCGGGTCGCGGTCATGTACCTGGGCCGGATCATCGAGGTGGCCGAACGCGACGAGCTGTTCGAGCGGCCGGCGCACCCCTACACCCAGGCGCTGCTGTCGGCGATCCCGCTGCCCGATCCGCGCCGGGAGCGGGCGCGGCAGCGGATCATCATCTCCGGTGACGTGCCGAGCCCGGCGAACCCGCCCTCGGGCTGCCGGTTCCGAACCCGCTGCCAGAAGTTCGCCAACGTCCTCACCGACGCGCAGCGGCAGAAGTGCATCGACGACGACCCGCAGCTCGCCGACCGGGGTGCCGGCCACCTGAACGCCTGCCACTACGCCGAGGCCACCCGCGTCATCTGAGGCGCTCCTGGCCGGGTGGAACACCCCCGGCCGGGTGGCCGGCCGGGGTCGGCGAGGATGACCGGGTGACCGCGGACCGCCGACTGCTGCTCGTGCACGCCCATCCCGACGACGAGACCATCAACAACGGCGCCACCATGGCCCGGTACGTCGCCGAGGGGGCGGCGGTCACGCTGCTCACCTGCACCCTCGGTGAGGAGGGCGAGGTGCTGGTGCCGGAGCTGGCCCAGCTCGCCGCCGACCAGGCCGACCAGCTCGGCGGGTACCGGATCGGTGAGCTCGCCGCCGCGATGGCCGCCCTCGGGGTCACCGACTGGCGGTTCCTCGGCGGCGCCGGCCGCTTCCGCGACTCGGGGATGATGGGCACCCCGGCCAACGACAAGCCGCGCGCGTTCTGGCGGGCCGACCTGGACGAGGCCGTGGCGCACGCGGTGGCCGTCGTCCGGGAGGTCCGGCCGCAGGTCGTGGTCACCTACGACGAGAACGGCGGCTACGGCCACCCCGACCACATCCAGGCGCACCGGGTCGCGATGGGCGCGGTCGACGCCGCCGCCGACCCGGGCTACCGGCCCGACCTGGGCGAGCCGTGGACGGTGGCGAAGGTCTACTGGAACGCCATGCCGCGCTCGGTGGTGCGGGCCGGCATCGAGGCGATGGCCGCGCTGGGGGAGGGGTCACCCTTCGAGGGGCTCGGGGACCTCGACGAGGTCCCGTTCATCGTCCCCGACGACGTCGTCACCACCGCCGTCGACGGCCGGGCGTACGCCGGCCGGAAGGACGCGGCGATGCGCGCCCACCCGACGCAGATCGTGGTCGACGGCCCGTTCTTCGCGCTGTCGAACAACCTGGGCCAGGAGGTCTTGGGCACCGAGCACTACCGCCTGGTGCGCGGGGAGCGCGGCCCCGGTGCCGGGCCGCACGGCTGGGAGGACGACCTCTTCGCCGGCCTGTCCTGATGCGCGCCCTGCGGCTGCTCGGCTGGGCGGTGGTCGCTGTCGTCGTCGCCGCGTGGCTGGCGCTGGTGGAGGTGTTCTGGCTCCCCTGGCGGCTGGCCGGGATCCCCGTCCCGGTCTCGATCGTCGCCGCGGTCGTCGGCAACCTGCTGCTCGTCGCCGCCGCCCGGCGGCTCTCGGGCTCCCGGCTGGTGGCGGCGCTGCCGGCGGTCGTGTGGCTGGTCATCGCGGTGGCGGGGGCGATGCGCCGTCCCGAGGGCGACCTGCTGCTGCCGGGCGGGGACACGGTCACCTCGACGCTCTCCCTGGGGTTCCTGGTGCTCGGGGTCGTGGCGGCCGCCTTCGCGGTCGGCCGGGTCCTGGGCACCCCGGTGCCGCGCCCGCAGGTCAGCCCACCCGTCGCCGGTAGTGGTACCGGTGGTGCTCGATGAGGCCGGCCCGCCGGTAGAGGGCCCGGGCGGCGGCGTTGCCGACGGTGACCTGCAGGTAGAGGGAGTGCGCCCCGCGGTCGGCCGCCCACGCCCGGAGGGCGGCCATGACGGCGGTGGCCAGCCCCTGCCGGCGGTGCTCCTCGGCGACGGTCACCGCGGTCACCCCCAGCCAGCCGTCGGTGAGCACCCCGCGGCCGACCGCGGCGAGCGGCGCCGGGGCGGGGGCCAGCCGGACCGAGGCGAACACGACGTCCTCGGCGTTCGTGAGCACCCGGGGGGCGACGGGGGGCAGCTCCGCGCCGCGGTACCGGTAGCCGGCCAGCCAGGCGTCGTCCGGCGTGGCCGCGAGGTGCACGGGGACGCCGTCCAGCTGCCCCCGCAGGAGCAGACCGGTCAGCACGAGGACGTCCTCGTCGCGGGCCCAGCCGGCGTCGGCGAAGGCGGCGTCGGCGGCCCGGGACGCGACGCCGGGGAGCTGCGCGCACGGCTGCAGCCCCCGCTCGTCGTACCAGCGGGCGACGGCCTCGACGGCCGCCGGCAGCGGTCGCCCCGGGTCCCCGACGACGAGGGCGGAGTTCGCCCGGCCGGTGAAGCCGCCGGCCGCGCGCAGCAGCCAGTCGCCCAGCCGGTCCTCCTCCAGCGCCCGCCAGCCGCGGGCCGCGACGAGCTCGAGGCCGGTGACGCCGAGCGCCGAGCGTCGCTGTCCCATGCCCCGATCCTGCGTGGCGGGGGTCCATGGGTGGCCGGTGGGGGTGCGCGGTGCGACCCGTCGCGCTGGCGGGGGACCCCTCGGGTGATACTGGAGATGATCGATCACCGCCCTGGTCCGGCCAGGGTGAGCAGCCAGCCAGCACGTCCCGGAGGAACCCGTGACCTACGTCATCACCCAGGCCTGTGTCGACGTCCTCGACAAGGCGTGCATCGACGAGTGTCCGGTGGACTGCATCTACGAGGGCGAGCGGATGCTCTACATCCACCCCGACGAGTGCGTGGACTGCGGCGCCTGCGAGCCGGTGTGCCCGGTGGAGGCCATCTACTACGAGGACGACGTCCCGGACAAGTGGAAGGACTTCTACAACGCCAACGTGGAGTTCTTCTCCGACCTGGGCAGCCCCGGTGGCGCGGCCAAGACCGGCAAGATCGCCAAGGACCACCCGCTGGTCGCCGCGCTGCCGCCGCAGGGCGAGGGGCACTGACCACGGGCGGGTCGGCCTCCCCGCGCCGGCTCCCCGACTTCCCCTGGGACTCCCTCGGCGCGGCCCGTGCCCGTGCCGCGCAGCACCCGGGCGGGGTGGTCGACCTGTCCATCGGCACGCCGGTCGACAGCACGCCCGAGCTGCTCGCCGCGGCGCTGGCCGGCGCCGGGGACGCCCCCGGCTACCCGACGGCGCTGGGGACGCCGGAGCTCCGGCGCACCGCCGCCGGCTGGCTCTCCCGCCGGCTCGGGGTGCGGCTGGCCGACCCGCTGGGCGCCGACCCCTCGGTGGTCCCCACGGTCGGCTCCAAGGAGCTGGTGGCGCTGCTGCCCACGCTGCTCGGCCTGCGCCGGGGCACCGTGCTGATCCCGGAGGTCGCCTACCCCACCTACGAGGTGGGCGCGGTGGTCGCCGGGCTCGGCGTGGGGCGGACCGACACCCCGCCGGCCGATCCGGGCGACGCCGTCCTGGTCTGGCTGAACTCCCCGGGCAACCCGCACGGCCGGGTGCTCACCGACGAGCAGCTGCGCGCCTGGGTGACCTGGGGTCGGGAGCACGGGGTGCCGGTCGTCGCGGACGAGTGCTACATCGAGCTGGGCTGGGACGTCGCTCCCCGCTCGGTGCTGCACCCCGACATCGCCGGACCCGACCACCGCGGCCTGCTCGCGGTGCACTCGCTGTCCAAGCAGTCGACCGCCGCCGGGTACCGCGCGGGGCTGCTGTCCGGTGACCCGGCGCTGGTGCGCCGGGTCTGGGAGGTCCGCCGCCACCTCGGGCTGCTCGTGCCGACGCCGGTGCAGGCGGCGATGGTGGCCGCGCTCGGCGACGACGCGCACGTCGAGCAGCAGCGGGAGCGGTACGGCCGCCGGCGCGACCGGCTGGCCGCCGCGGTGCGGGGCGCGGGCGCGCGGATCGACCACTCGGAGGCCGGGCTCTACCTGTGGGTCACCCGGGACGAGGACTGCTGGACGACGATCGACTGGCTCGCCGACCGGGGTGTCGTGGCCGCGCCGGGCACCTTCTACGGCCCGGCCGGGGCGCGGCACGTCCGGATGGCGCTGACCGCCACCGACGAGCGGGTCGACGCCGCCGTGGAGCGCCTGGCCGCCTGAGCGGGCGGAACGGCACGATGGCGCCGTGCCGGACTGGGTGCTCCTCCTCGCCGCGCTGGGCGCCGGGCTGGTCGCCGGGGCCTTCGCCGTCTTCAGCCTGATGGTGATGCCGGCGCTGGCGGCGTTGCCGGACCGGGCCGGCGCGGCCGCCATGCAGTCGATCAACCGGGCGGCGATCCGGCCGACGTTCCTCACCCTGCTGTTCGGCACCGCCGTGCTGTGCCTGGCGCTCGGCGTCCTCGAGCTGGCCGGCGAGCGGCGGCCGCTGGTCCTGGTGGCCGCCCTCGCCTACGTGGTCGGCGTGGCAGGGGTGACCGTGGCAGCGAACGTCCCGCTCAACGAGGCGCTGGCCCGCGCCGACGGGACGGATCCGGCGCCGTGGCGCCGCTACCTGCGCCGCTGGACGGCGTGGAACACCGTGCGTTCGGTCGCCGCGCTGGCGAGCGCGGCGGCGCTGGCCGGAGAGCTGGTCGGCTGATCCGGCCGGCACCCCGGCTCAGCCGGCCGCCGCCGTCTGGGCGACGGCCTGGGTGAGCAGCCGCAGCCGCGCCCGCATCGACCAGGCGCCGAGCGCGGCGAGCGGGCGCAGCCGGCTGCCGACGGCGCCGTTCCGGTGCCGCAGGCCGATCCGGCATCCGGCGCCGTCGTCGGCCAGCTCCACCCGGAGCCACTCGGTGTGCCCGCGCGCCGGGTAGCGCACCTCCCACTCGAGCACCCGGCCCTCCTCCACGGCGGTGAGGACGTGCGTGGAGATCAGGCCCGGGTCCTCGACCGGCTCGCCGGTGCGCGACAGCGTGCGGGCGATGGCGTCGAGGGCCTCGAAGGACCGGCCGTGCACCCGCCGCACGCGCTCGACCGTGTCGTCCCAGTCCGGCCGCCGGTGCGGGTCGGCGACCACCGCCCACACGTCGGCGCGCGGAACGGCGACCGTCTGGGCGTGCGTGGCGGTCCAGCCGCCCTCCGGGGGGCCGACCCGGTCGACGTCGGCCTCGACGGTGCCGATCGCGGCCAGCACCGCTGCGGCGTCGACGCCGGCCCGGTCCAGCAGGCGGCGGGCCGGGCCGCGGCCGTCGGCCAGGAGGGCGGTCAGCAGCCGGGTGTCCGGCGCGCCGTCCGGCAGGTCGGCCAGCGCCCGGCGGGCCCGGTCGGACCAGCGCAGCCCGGCGGTGCCCGCGGCGTAGGTGCGGCTCCGCGGAACCGGCGGCACGGTCGCCGTCACCCCGAGGGCGGCCAGGTCCGCCTGCTGGACGGCGACCTGCGCCTCCCTCGCGCCACCCAGCTGCAGGCCGGCCGCGGACAGCACCCGGGCGGAGGCGCCACCGGTGACCAGCAGGCCGAGCAGCAGGTGGTGGACGTCGACCTCGGCGTGGCCCGCGCGGGCGGCCTCCTCGTCGGCGGCGAGCAGGACGTAGTACGCCTGCCCCCGCGACCCGGCGGCGGTCGTGCTCCTCATCGGTGCGCTCCTCGGACGTCGACGCGACGGTGGTACTTCTTGTGGACCGCCTGCCGGGTCACGCCCAGCGCGTCCGCGATCTCCGACCAGGAGTGCCCGGCGGTGAGAGCGGCCTGGACCTGGCGCAGCTCGAGGGTGTCGACCAGCCGCCGCAGCGCGACGACCGCACCCAGCCCGGCCAGCGGATCGGCGGTGTCGGCCGCCGTCGTCTCCAGTGGCTCGGTCCCCATGTCAGCAACCTAGGTTGCTCGCATGGGGTTGGTCAACCCAGGTTGCTGCCGGTTCTCAGATCTCCAGGCGGAGCGGTGCGAGGGCCGTGCCGGGGGCTGGCGTCCACCCGTCGGCCGGCGTCCAGCGCCAGCCGTCCGCGGTCACCCGGCTGAGCCCGAGCCGCTCGGCCTGGGCGACGGCCCAGGTGCCCCCGGGCCGGCCGGCCGCGGCGTCGACCTCCACCACGCCGTCCGGACCGACGGAGGCGGGCACACCCAGCGCGGCGGTGGCGGCGGCGGCGACGGCGGCCGGGTCGCCGCCGCCGGCCGAGGAGGGAGCGCAGGCGAGCGCACCGGCCTCGGTGGAGTACAGGGCCCCGGCCAGCGTCTCGGCCATCGCGGTCCACTGGCGGTAGGCCAGCGGGAACGCGCTGCGCTGCACTGCGTCGGCGACCAGGGTCAGGTCCCCGGTCTCCCAGCCGGGCACGCGCACCAGGCCGTCGTAGAACTTACCGGCGGCGTACACCGGGTCCTGCACCTGCGCCTCGCTGCCCCAGCCCTGCGACGGGCGCTGCTGGAACAGCCCGAGGGAGTCGCGGTCGCCGTAGTCGAGGTTCCGCAGCCGGGACTCCTGCTGGGCGGTGGCCAGGGCGATCACCGTGGCCCGCGGCGGCAGGCCCCGCGTGCGGGCGACCGCGGCGATCGTGGCGGCGTTCGCGGCCTGCTCGGTGGTGACGGTCAGGTCGGAGCCGCGGACGGCGCAGGTGCCGGCGAGCACGGAGGGACCCTCCTCGGGGCGGGTGTGCCAGAGCCACACGCCGACGCCGACGAGCAGGACCACCAGGAGCAGGGCGCGGCCGGAGCCGCCGCGTTCGGGGCGCCGCGCGGGCTTGCGGCGCGCCGGCGGACGACCGGACCGGGCGGGTGGCCGGCGGGCCGGAGGGCGACCGGACCGGGCAGGTCGCTGCCGGGTCGCCGCGCGGGTGGTCGCCATCACGCCGATGGTAGGTCGGACACCTGTGCCCGACCTGCAAGGACGACCGTGGGCAGGCTCACCCGGCGCGCCGTAGCCTCCCGACGACGCCGGGGCCCGCCCGGTGCCGCACGGACAGGAGCCCGCATGACCGCCGCCGTCCCGCTGCTCCCCGGGATCGTCGCCACGCACGTGCCCACCGCCCGGCTCACCCAGCAGGTGCTGCACCCGGCCGGGGTCGACCCGTCCGGCGGTGAGGCGCTGCTCTTCGTGCACGGCAACGTCAGCTCGGCGGCGTTCTGGCAGCCCCAGCTGCTGACCCTGGACCCGCGCTGGCGCCCGCTGGCCGTCGACCTGCGCGGCTACGGCGGCACCGAGCCGCTGCCGATCGACGCCCGCCGGGGCCCGGGCGACTGGGCCGACGACCTGTCGGCGCTGGTCGACGCGCTGGGCCTGGAGCGGGTGCACCTGGTCGGCTGGAGCATGGGGGCCGGCGTCGTCCTGCGCTTCCTGCTCGACCGTCCCGAGGCCGTCGCCTCGGTCGCCCTGGTGGCGCCGGTGTCGCCCTACGGCTTCGGCGGGACGGCGGGGGCCTCCGGCCGGCTGGTCCACCCCGACGGCACCGGATCGGGCGGTGGCGCCGCGAACCCCGCGTTCGTCGCGGCCCTCGCCGCGGGCGACACGACGGCGGACACCCCGGTCAGCCCCCGGTCGGTGCTGCGCGCCCACTACGTCGCCCCCGGGTCGCTGCCGCTGGACCCGCGGCTCGAGGACGTCTACGTCGCCGCGATGCTCAGCACCCGGACCGGTCCCGACCACTACCCCGGCGACGCGGTGCGCGTGGACGCCTGGCCGGGCACGGCACCGGGGGAGCGGGGCGTGCTCAACACGATGGCGCCCACGGTGCACGACCTGTCGGGGATCACCGAGCTGGCCCTCAAGCCGCCGGTGCTGTGGGTGCGCGGCGAGCTGGACCCCATCGTCTCCGACGCCTCCGCCTACGACCTGGCGCACCTCGGCTCGCTGGGCGCGGTGCCCGGGTGGCCGGGCGCGGAGGCCTTCCCGGCCCAGCCGATGATCACCCAGACCCGCGCCGTGCTCGACCGCTACGCCGCCACCGGGGGCAGCTACCGCGAGGTGCTGATGCCGGGCGTGGGCCACTCACCGCACGTCGAGCGGCCGGAGGAGTTCGCCCTGGCGCTGGTCGAGCACCTCACCCACCCCGCCGCCGCGCCGTCCAACACCCCGGAGACCCCCGGCCCGGGCGACATCCTCACCTGACACCCGGGGCTTTTCCCCGATCAAGTACGCGTACTTGATCGGGGAAAAAGCCCGCTAGTTCGCGTGGAGGGCGGCGTTCAGGGCGCCCCAGTCGCCGTCCCGGGGCACCGCCTCCAGGGCGCCGCTCACCGAGTTGCGGCGGAACAGCAGCCCGTCGCGGCCGGAGAGCTCCGCCGCCTTCACCAGCGAGCCGTCCGGCAGCGTGACCTTCGAGCCGGCGGTCACGTAGCACCCCGCCTCGACCACGCACCGGTCGCCGAGGGAGATCCCGATGCCGGCGTTGGCGCCGAGCAGGCAGCCGCTCCCGATCGAGATGACCTGCTTGCCGCCGCCGGACAGGGTGCCCATGATCGACGCGCCGCCGCCGATGTCGGAGTCCGCGCCGACGACGACGCCCGCGCTGATCCGGCCCTCCACCATCGACGGGCCCAGGGTGCCGGCGTTGAAGTTGACGAAGCCCTCGTGCATGACGGTGGTGCCCTCGGCCAGGTGGGCGCCCAGCCGCACCCGGTCGGCGTCGGCGATCCGCACCCCCGGGGGGACGACGTAGTCGACCATCCGCGGGAACTTGTCCACCCCGAAGACGGTGAGGTGCCCGGTCGCGGCCCGCAGCCGACCGCGGACGGCGTCCAGCTCCGTCGCGAGGACCGGTCCCGCGCTGGTCCAGGCGACGTTGGCCAGCAGGCCGAAGACGCCGTCCAGGTCCACGCCGTGCGGGCGGACCAGCCGGTGCGAGAGCAGGTGCAGCCGCAGCCAGACGTCGTAGGTGTCGACCGGCGGCTGGGACAGGTCGGCGATGGTGGTGGCGACGCCGATGACCTGCACCCCGCGGGCGTCGTCGGTGCGCACCAGCCCGGAGTGGTCCGGCCCGAGGAGCCCCCCGAGCTCGAGCACGCCGAGCTGCTGGGTCCCGCTCTCCCCCTGGTCGGCGGAGGTGAGCGACGGCCGGGGGAACCAGGTGTCCAGCACGGTGCCGTCGGCGGTCACGGTGGCCAGGCCGACGCCGTTGGCGCCGGTCGTCTCTGCTGCGGTGGTCACGGACGTCGAGGCTACCCAGCCGTCCGTCGCCCCCCGCGATCGTGTGAGGCCCTGGGTGGCGCACCGGTGCGCCGGCGGCCCGGCACATACCCTCGGCAGGTGTGAGCGCCCCCGCCGAGCCGGCTCCCGAGCTGGACCTGACCGCTGACGTCCTCACCCTGACCCGGGCGCTGGTCGACGCACCCTCGGTGTCGGGCAGCGAGGGCCCGCTGGCCGACGCGGTGGAGGCGGCGCTGCGGCAGCTGGGCGGCCTGGAGGTGGAACGGGTCGGCGACACCGTGCTCGCCCGCACGAACCTCGACCTGCCGACCCGGATCGTGCTCGCCGGCCACCTCGACACCGTGCCGATCGCCGACAACCTGCCCAGCCGGATCGACACCGTCGACGGCGAGGACCGGCTCTACGGCTGCGGCACCAGCGACATGAAGGCCGGGGACGCGGTGATGCTGCGGCTCGCCGCCCGGTTCGGCGTCGCCGGCGCGCAGCCGGCCCGCGACCTCACCTTCGTCTTCTACGACAACGAGGAGGTGGAGGCGGTCCGCAACGGCCTGGGCCGGGTGGCCCGGGAACGGCGCGGCTGGCTCTACGGCGACCTGGCGATCCTCCTCGAGCCGACGGACGGCGTGGTCGAGGGCGGGTGCCAGGGCACGCTGCGCGTGGTGCTCACCGTCCCGGGGAAGCGCGCCCACAGCGCCCGCTCGTGGCTGGGCGTCAACGCCGTCCACGGCGCCGCGGGCATCCTCGGCACGCTCGCCGGCTACCCGGCGCGGCAGGTGGAGATCGACGGGCTGCTGTACCGCGAGGGCCTCAACGCGGTGCGCATCGAGGGCGGGGTGGCGGGCAACGTCGTCCCCGACGAGTGCCGGGTGACGGTCAACTTCCGCTACGCCCCCGACCGGGACGAGGACCAGGCCGAGGCGCACGTCCGCGAGGTCTTCGCCGACGCGCTGGCCGCCGGGGTCGGCCTGGAGGTCACCGACTCCTCCGGCGGCGCGCTGCCCGGCCTCTCCGAGCCGGCCGCGGCCGCGTTCGTCGCCGCCACCGGCCAACCCGCCCGCGCCAAGCTCGGCTGGACCGACGTCGCCCGGTTCGCCGCCTTCGGCATCCCGGCCCTCAACTACGGCCCCGGCGACCCGAACCTGGCGCACAAGACCGACGAACACGTCCGCATCGACCGGCTCCAGCCGGCCGAGGACGCCCTGATCGCCTACCTGAGCGGGAGCGACGAATGACCTCCACCAACGGCGCCGGCCGGCGGCCGCGCCCCACCCGGCACCGCGGGCCGGTGACCCTGCGCGGCGGCGAGCCCGACCCGCAGGAGCGCGGGACGACGACCGACCAGCGGCTGCTCGACCGCCGCGGCCCCACCGACTGGGTGCACACCGACCCGTGGCGGGTGCTGCGGATCCAGAGCGAGTTCGTCGAGGGCTTCGGGCTGCTCGCCGAGATGCCGCGCGCGGTCAGCGTGTTCGGCAGCGCCCGCACGCCCCGGGACTCCGAGCACTACAAGACCGGCGTGGAGATCGGCGCGGCGCTGGCCGACGCCGGCTACGCGGTGATCACCGGCGGCGGCCCGGGGGCGATGGAGGCGGCCAACAAGGGCGCCTGCGACGCCGGCGGCATGTCGGTCGGGCTGGGCATCGAGCTGCCGTTCGAGCAGGAGCTCAACGAGTGGGTCGACGTCGGCATCAGCTTCCGCTACTTCTTCGTGCGCAAGACGATGTTCGTCAAGTACGCGCAGGCCTTCGTGATCCTCCCCGGTGGCTTCGGCACCCTCGACGAGCTGTTCGAGGCGCTGACCCTCGTGCAGACGAGAAAGGTCACCCGCTTCCCGGTGATCCTGGTCGGCTCCGCCTACTGGTCCGGGCTGGTCGACTGGGTCCGGCAGACGATGCTCGTCCACGGCACGGTCAGCGAGGCGGACCTCGACCTGCTGCACGTCACCGACGACGTCGCCGAGGTCGTCGCGCTCGTCCAGCAGGCGGAGTCCGCCCGCGTCGCCGAGCCCGGCGGCATGCGTCTGCGGCCCGCCCAGCACCTCCCTGCCGCCGACGAGTCGGTCCCGTCCGCCACGGTCGACGACTGACGTGTCGGCCGTCGTCTTCGTCATCGGCCTGCTGCTCGTCGGGAGCCTGCTGTTCCTCGGCGCGTCGCTGCTGCTGGGGCGGGGCGAGACGCAGCCGCCGGCCGAGGCCGACCGGTCGCCGGTCGAGCTGCCCGAGGACCGGCCGGTGGTCGGGGACGACATCCGCGCGCTGCGCATCTCGGTCACCGCCCGTGGGTACCGGATGACCGAGGTCGACTGGCTGCTGGACCAGTTCGCCGCGGTGCTCGACGAGCGGGACGCCGAGATCGCTGCGCTGCGGGGCGAGCTCGCCCGCCGTCCGGCGCCGGTCGTCGACGTGGACCAGGACACCGACCCGGGGTCGACCGCGCCGGCCGGCGCGGTCGACCGCGGCACGGAAGGGGAGGGGCACGGTGCCTGAGCTCGTGGAGCAGGTCGAGGTGGACGCACCGCCGGAGCGGGTGTGGGCGGCGCTGGTCGACTGGGACCGGCAGGGCGCCTGGATGCTGTTCACCGACGTGCGCAGCGACGACGGGACCGGGGGCCAGGGCGTCGGTGGGCGGCTGGCGGCGGTGACCGGGGTGAAGCTGCCCGGTGGCCGCCGGGTGGGCGTGCTGGACAGGATGCTGATCACCGGGTGGACGCCGCCGGAGGTGGTGCACGTCCGGCACACCGGCCGGGTGGTGCGCGGCACGGGCACCTTCGAGGTGCGGCCCCGCGGGGAGGCGGCGTCCACGTTCGTCTGGACCGAGAGCCTCGACCTGCCGCTGGGCGTGCTCGGCCGGCTGGGCTGGCCGCTGGTGCGGCCGGTGATGGCCGCCGGCGTGCGGCTGTCGCTGCGGCGGTTCGCCGCCTTCGCCCGCGACCACCGGGGCTGACTCAGCCGGCGACGGCCGGCACGGCCCGGACGGCCTCCCGCGAGCGGTACCAGCCCCACCACAGCAGCGCGGCGACGAGCACGTGCACCACCGTGCCGCCGTGGTACATCAGCTGCGCCCCGGCCTCGGCGTGCAGCGTCCCGGCCGGTGGCTCGGCGTACAGCCGCTTGGCGAGGACGTCGTGCGCCGCCGTCCCGGCGGCCAGGGCGACCGCCCGCGCGACCACCCCGCGGCGGTGCGGCGCCGGGTCGACGGCGAGGACCGCGGCGGTGGCCAGCCAGCCGGTGAGCAGCACGTGCGCGGTGACGAGCAGGTGCACCCCGGGCCGGTGCGCCATCGCGCCGAGCAGCCCGGTGCCGTAGACGGCCCACAGCCCGGCGACGTTCAGCGCGGTGGCCACGAACGGGTCGGTGAGCAGCCGGAGCGGACGGCTGCGCAGACCGCGGGCGAGGCGCCGGGCAGCCGGCACCGGCAGGACCCGCAGCGTCAGCGTCACCGGAGCGGCCAGCACGAGGAGCACCGGCGCGACCATCCCGGCGAGCAGGTGCCCGGCCATGTGCGCGCGCAGGTCGCCGTGGGCGTCGGCCAGGGGGCCGGTGAGGGCCGCCGCCGCGCAGCCCAGGCCGGCCAGCCAGCTCGCCGTCCGCAGGGCGGGCCAGGGGGAGCGGCTGCGTGCGGTCGCGGCCGGGTACGCGACCGCCAGCAGCACCAGGGCGCCGACGGCCAGGCCGGTCACCGGGTGGCCGCCGGCGCCCTGCCCCGCCGCAGCAGCAGCGCGCCGGCCAGCAGCAGGAGCACGCCGGCGGACACCCAGGTGATGTCGTAGCCGGTCAGGTCGACGCCGTAGCGGACCTGGTGCACCCGCAGCACCTTGTGGTCGACCAGCCCGTCGAAGGTCTGGAAGCCGC
This sequence comes from Modestobacter sp. I12A-02662, assembly GCF_041028325.1. Taxonomy (NCBI): domain Bacteria; kingdom Bacillati; phylum Actinomycetota; class Actinomycetes; order Geodermatophilales; family Geodermatophilaceae; genus Modestobacter; species Modestobacter sp. I12A-02662. The sequence continues at coordinate 256,784 of NZ_JABGDE010000002.1, forward strand.
CGGCCCCGACCAGCACCGCGCCCCACCAGCGGCGGGGCGCGAACACCTCGCGCCGGCGGGCGTCGGCCAGCAGGGCCAGCCCGGCCACCGTCGCCGACCAGGTCGCGGCGTGCAGGACGCCGTCGGAGACCAACCCGACCGCGCCGCTGGACCGGTCGTAGAAGTGGTGCCAGCGCAGCAGCTGGTGGAAGACGATCTCGTCGACCGCGCCCATCGCGCCGGCGCCGAACAGCAGGCCGGCCACCAGCAGGCGGCGGTCCGGCGGTGCGGTGGTCATGGGGCCTCCGGTGGGTCCCCGGCTCGCTGCCCACCGGCGCACCCGGGGAAACCGGCCCCCGCCCCGTCGCCTCCCCAGCTGCAACGGCGCTGCGCCGAGTCGTCGGTGGGGTCGGTCAGAATGGCCGGGTGACGACGAGGTGCGAGGTGCCCGGGTGAGCCGCCGGGGGTGGGTGCTGTTCCTGGCCATGTCGCTGATCTGGGGTGTCCCGTACCTGCTGATCAAGGTGGCCGTCGAGGAGTTCTCGCCGGTCCTCGTGGTGTTCCTGCGCTGCCTGATCGGCGCGGTGCTGCTGCTGCCGTGGACGATCGCCCGGGGCCAGCTGCTGCCCGCGCTGCGGCACTGGCGGGCGCTGCTGCTGTTCACGGTGCTGGAGATGACCGGCCCCTGGCTGCTGCTGTCCTGGGCGGAGCAGTCGCTGTCGTCCTCGCTCACCGGGCTGCTGGTGGCCGGGGTGCCGTTCGTGGCGGCGCTGGCCGCGCGGCTGGCCGGTGACGAGGACCGGCTCTCCCCGGTGCGGGTGGCCGGGATGCTGGTCGGCGTGGTCGGCATCGTCGCGCTGCTCGGGCTGGACGTCGCCGGGGCGCAGCTCACCGCGATCGGTGCCGTCGCGCTGGTGGTGGTCGGGTACGCGACCGCGCCGATGGTCGTCAGCCGGGCGCTGTCCGACGTGTCGGGGGTGACCGCGAGCGCCATCGCGCTGACCGTGACGGGCCTGGTGTACGCGCCCTTCGCGGTGCCGCAGCTCGGCGACGTCGCCACGGCCCCCGCCCGCGCCTGGGGGTCCGTGGTGGCCCTCGGCGTCGTGTGCACGGCGCTGGCGCTGGCGCTGTTCTTCGCGCTGATCCGGGAGGTCGGTCCCCAGCGCGCCCTGGTGATCACGTTCGTCAACCCGGCGGTCGCGGTGCTGCTCGGCGTCCTGCTGCTCGACGAGCCGTTCACCCTGGGCATCGCGCTGGGTCTGCCGCTGATCCTGCTCGGCTGCGCGCTGGCCACCCGGCGCAGCCCCCGGCAGAGCGAGCGCTGCGAGCTCTCCGACGTCGACGCCGCCGTGCCGTGAGCCGCGCCGTGCCCGGGCGTCCCTCCGCCGGGTGAGGGGGCTCAACCACCCGCCGCGGCGGCCCGATGCACCTCAGGTGCACCCGCCGTCCGTCGACCGCCGGGGCCGGCCCGGTGCCGGCCCCGGCTGGTTGCGCGCCCTCCGCGGCGGCGTCCTGCTCGCCGGCGCCGGCTACGCGGTGTCGCTGGTGCCCGGGCTGCGCGGCGCGGCGGGGTTCCAGCCCCTGCTCGACGGGTGGCTCAACAACGTCTTCCTCGCCGGCGTCGTGACGCTGCTGGCCATCCGGGCGGCCCGGGCGACCACCGACCGGGCCGCCTGGTGGTGCCTGACCGCCGGCCTCGCGGCCAAGCTGTTCGGCAGCCTGGCGTACTACCTCCACGACCGGCACCTGGCGGACGCCGTCTTCCCCAGCCTCGGGGACGTCGGCTGGATCGTCTTCTACCCCCTGGGCATCGCCGCGCTGTTCGCCATGCTGCGGCCCCGGCTCCGGCGGGTGGGCACCAGCGGCCTGCTGGACGGCGCGGTCACCGGGCTGACCGCCGCCGCCTTCGCCGTCGCGCTGGCCCTGAGCCCGACGGTCCGACCCGCCGCGGAGTCCGCCGAGGCCACCTATCCGGTGGCCAACGTCCTGCTGCTCGTGGTCATCGCCGGCGCGCTGAGCCTCGTCGGTCGCGGCGCCGGCTGGGCGTGGTGGTGCGTGGGTGGCGGTCTGGCGACCTTCGTCGCCGCCGACGCGGTGTACACCGTCGAGACCGCTCGCGGCGGCTACGTCGACGGCGGTCCGCTGGACCTGGGCTGGGTCGCCGGTGCGGCGCTCCTGGCCTTGTCGACCGCCGTCGGCGAGCCCGAGGGCAGGCGCCCCCTACCCGGCGGAGGCGCGCTGCTGGTCCCCTACATGTGCGCGGTCGCCGCGCTGGGCCTGCTGTTCTCCGGCTACGTCGACCGGCGCGACGCCGTGGCCGGTGCGTTGGCGCTGGGCGCGGTGCTGGCCGCCCTGGCCCGCACGGCCCGGACGTTCCACCAGGTCCAGGCGCTCGCCGACAGCCGCCGGCAGGCGCGCACCGACGAGCTCACCGGGCTGGCCAACCGGCGGCGCGTCTACGAGGCCCAGGCGGGGACCGACGCCCGGCTGCGGCAGGAGGCGGAGATCGCGGTGCTGCTGCTGGACCTGGACCGGTTCAAGGAGGTCAACGACTCGCTCGGGCACGCGGCCGGGGACGCGCTGCTGCGCCAGATCGCGCCCCGCCTGGGCCCGCTGCTGCGGTCCACCGACCTGCTCGCCCGCCTCGGCGGGGACGAGTTCGTGGTCATCGCGGCCGACCTGGACGCCGCGGGCGCCCGCGCTCTCGCCGACCGGCTGCGGGCCCAGCTGCAGCTGCCCGTCCAGCACCACGACACGACGCTGTCGGTCGACGCGAGCATCGGCATCGCCGTCGGCCCGGAGCAGGCCGGTTCCACCGAGGAGCTGCTGCAGCTGGCCGACCTGGCCATGTACGCGGCGAAGTCCCGCAAGCTGGGTGTCGCCGTCTACGACCAGCAGCGGGACGGCGACGGCCGGCACCGGCTGGAGACGGTCGAGCAGCTCCGGGACGGCATCGCCGGTGGGCAGCTGGTGCTGCACCACCAGCCCAAGATCTCGGCCGGGACCGGCTCCGTCGTCGGCGTGGAGGTGCTGGTCCGCTGGCAGCACCCGACCCGCGGGCTGCTGCTCCCGGGGGCCTTCGTCGACCTGGCCGAGTCCTTCGGCCTGATGAAGGCGCTCACCTCCGCCGTCCTCGACCTGGCCCTCGCCCAGTGCCGGGTGTGGCGGGACCGCGGCTGGCGGGTGCCCGTCGCGGTGAACGTGAGCCCCTCGGACCTCGTCGACGAGGGCTTCCCGCTGGCCGTCGCGGACCTGCTCGACCGGCACGGCCTGCAGGCGGGCGACCTGGTGCTGGAGGTCACCGAGGGGCTGCTGATGGCCGACCGGGACCGGGCGGCGGGCGTGCTGACCGGGTTGCGCGGCATGGGGGTCGGCATCTCGATCGACGACTACGGCACCGGCTACTCCAGCCTGGCCTACCTCGCCGAGCTGCCGGTGACCGAGCTCAAGCTGGACCGGTCCTTCGTCGCGGCGATGACCGGCAGCCCGCGGACCGCGGCGATCGTGACCTCGACCCTGCAGCTGTCCCATGCCCTCGGGCTGGTGCTGGTCGCGGAGGGGGTCGAGGACGCGGAGACCCTGCGGGCGCTCACCGAGCTCGGGTGCGACGTCGTCCAGGGCCACCACCTGAGCCCGCCGCTGCCGGCCGCGGAGCTGGAGGCGTGGCTGGGCGACCGCCTGGTCCGCCCCTCGATCCCCTGAGTCAGCCGAGCCGGCGGAGCTCCGGCCAGATCTGCGACCAGGGCGCGGTCCGGTCCGAGGCCACCCACACCGACCGGCCCTGCTCGTCGTTGTCCAGCCCGACCCCGTTGTCGATCCGGGCGGCCTCCTGCACCCGGCCGAACCAGCGGCGCAGCTGGGCCTCGGGCAGCCCCACCACGAGGACGGTGTCCGCCGACTCCGGCGGCGGGCCCCAGTCCCAGTAGGCGTTGTGCCGGCTGTACGCCGGGGACAGCTCGGGCAGGTACCGGTCGACGGCACCGGCCTCCCCGTAGTTGGAGGTGAGGACGACGACCTCCGCGTCGGCCGGCAGCTCCTCGCGCACCCCGGCGACGGTGGCCGCGAATGCCGGCCAGCCGACCGTCTCCCCGGCGTCGTAGTTGATCGCGGGGACCGGGCTGCCGGCGAGCCGGTCGACCGGCAGGACCGGCAGGAACAGCAGCCCGCCGACCAGCAGGCTCAGCGCGGGCGCGGCCGCGAGCAGGACCCGGCGGACCCCGGACCGGCCGCGGCGGGACCAGGCCAGCGCCGGGTCCGCGCCCGCGGCCAGCAGCACCGGGTACAGCCCGGCCAGGTAGTACGGCTTGCCCCCGGTGAGGAGGAAGACCGCCGCCAGCAGCGCGTAGGCGACCGGCAGGCACCGCCACGGGCGCAGCGCGGGGTCGCGCAGCAGGCGCCACCACCCGGCGGCCCACACCGGCCACAGGAAAGGGCTGACCAGCACCAGCTGCATGGGCAGGAAGAGGAACCACGGCTCGCTGGTGCCCGAGCCGCCGGCCGCGATCGCCGCCGAGAGCTCCAGCTGCGGGAACCCGTGAACCGCCTGCCAGACCAGGTTCGGCGCCCAGAGCAGGAGCGCGACGGCGGCTGCCGCCCACGGCCATCCCGACCGCAGCACGGCCCGCGGCCCGGCGAGCAGCAGCCCACCGAGCACCGCGGCGAGCAGGAAGGCGGCGAGGGTCTTGTTCTGCAGGGCCACACCCGCGACGAGCCCGACCGGCAGCCAGCTGCGGCCGCCGCTCCGCAGTGCCCGGACCAGCAGCCAGCACAGCAGCGTCCAGGCGAGCACGTCGAACGTCGCCGTCGACAGCAGGTGGCCCACGGCCAGCAGCACGGCCGCCCCGGCGGTCGAGGCGGCCGCGAGCAGCTGGGCGGCCCGGCCGCCGCCGAACTCCCGCGCGAGCAGCCCGGCGAGCAGCACCACCGCGCCGGCGGCCAGCGCCGAGGGGAGCCGCAGCCCGACGAGGGACCCCGGAGCCAGGGTGTCCATCAGCCGGGCGAGCAGCGGGGTCAGCGGCGGCTGGTCGACGTAGCCGAAGGCGAGCTCCCGGCCGGCGCGCAGGAAGTACAGCTCGTCGCGGTGGTACCCGTACCGGCCGGCGGCGGCCACGAGCAGCGCGGCCAGCCCGGCGGCCAGGACGGCGAGCCCCCGCCAGGCGACCGGTGGACGGGCGGGCGTGACCGCCGGGTCGTGCAACGTCGGAGCCACCACGCCGGGCAACCTAGTCGCCCGGAGCCCGCCGACGACGGAGCCCGCCGACGACGGGTCCCGCGCGGGGCGGCGGCCGCTAGCCTCGGCGGCCGTGGACCGCTCCCGATGCGCGTGGGCGACCAGCGCCCCCGAGTACGTCACCTACCACGACGAGGAGTGGGGCACCCCGCTGCACGGGGACGACGCGCTCTTCGAGCGGCTGTGCCTGGAGGCGTTCCAGTCCGGCTTGTCCTGGATCACCATCCTCCGCAAGCGACCGGCGTTCCGGGCCGCGTTCGCCGGGTTCAGGATCGACGCGGTCGCCGAGTTCGCCGACGACGACGTCGCGCGCCTGCTCGCCGACCCGGGGATCGTCCGCAACCGCGCCAAGGTGCTCGCCGCCGTCCGCAACGCCCGTGCCGCGCAGCAGCTGCAAGAGGGTCTGTCCGCCCTGCTCTGGTCCTTCGCGCCGGCCGGCGGCCGGCCGCGGCCGCGGACCCTGGCCGAGGTCCCGGCCACCAGCCCGGAGTCCACGGCGATGGCCAGGGAGCTCAAGAAGCGCGGCTTCGCCTTCGTCGGGCCGACCACCGCCTACGCGTTGATGCAGGCCACCGGCATGGTCGACGACCACGTCGCGACCTGTTTCCGTGCCCGCCCGTAGGGCGACGCGGGGGGGCCGGGTTGGTCGAACAGGGTCCGATACGGGATCATGGGTGCCGGAGCTCTGCACAACAGGTGCCACACCGCGGTCGTTCGGGTCGCGGGTGGCGGGTGAAGGAGGCACGCATGGCGGCCATGAAGCCGCGCACGGGTGAAGGTCCCCTCGAGGTCACCAAGGAGGGCCGCGGCCTGGTCATGCGCGTACCGCTCGAGGGTGGCGGGCGGCTGGTCGTCGAGCTGTCCCCGGACGAGGCCACTGCGCTGTCCGAGGCCCTGAAGGGCGCGACGAGCTGAACCATGCCGCCGGCCTGCCCTGGGGCAGCCCGGCGGACCACGACACGGCCCCGGCCGTCGGCAGCACGCCGACGACCGGGGCCGTGTCGTTCCCGGGGGTCGGCGTCCGGTTGCCGATCGGGTCGGACGGGCATGGCCTCTGTGTCGCGCCACGTGGCGCGACCTGGACGAAGGGGGACGCACATGACCGGCGGACTGGGCGACAAGGCCAAGGACTTCCTGGGCAGCGACAAGGGCGAGCAGGCCAGCGACAAGGCACTGGACAAGGCGGGGCAGGTCGCCGACCAGAAGACCGGCGGCACGCACGACGCCCAGATCGACAAGGGGCGCGACCTCGCCGACGACCGGCTGGGCACGCCCGGCGACGGCAGCTGACCGGCCGCCCGCCGGGGACGGCGCCACTCCCGGCGCCGTCCCCCGCGGGCGTCGGGCAGGATCGGCCGGGTGACCGACCCGGGCGCGGACCAGACCAGCGGCGTCGTCTTCCCGGCCGGCCCGGACGGGCGGCGCAGCACCGCGGCCGTCGGCCGGGCGGTCGTGGCCGACGCGCTGCGACCGGTCGACGCCCCGGGCGCCCGCGCGGCCGAGCAGGAGACCAACTGGCGGACCGGCTACCTGACCCACCTGCGCCGCACGGTCGAGGTCGCGCTGCCCGCCCGGGACGCGGCGCTGGCCGTGGCCGGCGCCGGACTGGACTCGCTGCACACCCGCATGCGGGTCGCCGGCCCGGACGGCGAGGCGGAGCTCGGCACCCTGGCCACGGCACCCGCCCGGCGGGTCCTCACGACCGTCGAGCTCACCGGGCAGGCCGAGCCGGAACGTGAGTTCACGCTGCCCTACCGCGGCCAGCGGCTGCGCGGGGACGACGTGTCCCGCCGGCTGGACGCGTGGGTCGCCGCCGGCGTGGTCGAGCCGAGCTGCGCGGCGGCCGTCCGCGCCGTGCTGGCGCACCCCGAGTGGCTGGCGCTGCCGGGCAGCACGGTGGCGGTGCTCGGCGCCGGGGCCGAGATGGGTCCGCTGACCGCCCTCCTGCGCTGGGGCGCCCGGGTGGCGGCGGTCGACCTGCCCTCCCCGGCCCTGTGGCAGCGCGTCCTCGACACCGCGCGTCGCGGGGCCGGGACGCTGCTGGTCCCGGTGGACGGCGACGGGGACCTGGCCACCGCCGGCGCGGACCTGATCGCGGAGGTCCCGGAGGTCGCCGACTGGCTCACCGGGCTGCCCGGTGACCCGGTGCTGGGCAACTACGTGTACGCCGACGGGGCCACCAACATGCGGGTGTCGGTGGCGGTCGACGCGCTCACCCTGCGCGTCACCGGGGCCCGGCCGGACACCGCGCTCGCCTTCCTCGCCACGCCCACCGACGTCTTCGTCGTCCCGCGGGAGGCGGTGGAGGCGTCCGTCGCGGCCTACGCGGACCGGTCGCGGACGGCGAAGCTCCTCGGCCGCCCGCTGCGGACGCTGTCCGCGGGCCGGCTGCTGCAGCGGGCGTACGTGCCCGGCGCGGACCCGGGGATCAGCGACAGCCTGGTGCCGCAGCAGGGCCCGAACTACGCGCTGGCCAAGCGGCTGCAGCGGTGGCGGGCGTCGGTGGCCCGGGCCGCGGGGGCCACCGTCTCGCTCAACGTCGCCCCGCCCACCCGCACCCGCTCGGTGGTCAAGAACCGGGCGCTCGCCGCGGCGTACGCCGGCGCCCACCGGTTCGGGGTGGAGGTGTTCGAGCCGGCGACGTCCAACGTGCTCATGGCCGCGCTGCTGGTGCACGACCTGCACACCGGCGGCGGGCCGGCGCACGCCCACCCGTGGCAGGACGAGGCGCACGCGGCCGCCCACGGTGGGCTCTGGCGCACGCCGTACGCGCCGCGCAGCGCACTCGGGTTGGCCGCCGTCCTCGGCCTCGGCGCGGCCCGCGGCTGACCTCCTCCCGCCCCGCGGGGTCGGGGGATCGCTCAGGGTCGGCTGGGGGAACGCTCAGGGCGCTCCCCGATGTACGCGGCGACGGCGCGCCGACAGGCTCGTCGGCATGCACACCACACCGCCTCAGCGCCGCCGGGGATCCCGATGATCGCCGTCCGGGGGCTCACCAAGACCTACGGCCCGAAGGTCGCCGTCGACGGCGTCACGTTCACCGTCGAGCCGGGACGGGTCACCGGCTTCCTCGGCCCCAACGGCGCCGGCAAGTCGACCACGATGCGGATGATCCTGGGGCTGGACCGGCCCACGGCCGGCAGCGTGACGGTCAACGGGCACCGCTACACCGACGCCCCGGCGCCGCTGCGCGAGGTCGGGGCGCTGCTCGAGGCCCGGGCGCTGCACCCGGGCCGCACCGCCCGCAACCACCTCCGCTGGCTCGCGGTGAGCAACCGCATCCCCGAGCGCCGGGTCGACGAGGTGCTCGACCTGGTCGGCCTCACCGGGGTGGCCGACCAGCGGGTCGGCAAGTTCTCCCTCGGCATGGGCCAGCGGCTGGGCATCGCCGTCGCGCTGCTCGGTGAGCCCCCGGTCGTCGTCCTGGACGAACCGGTCAACGGACTGGACCCCGAGGGCATCCGGTGGGTGCGCACCCTCGCCCGGCAGCTCGCCGAGCAGGGCCGCACGGTGTTCGTCTCCAGCCACCTCATGTCCGAGATGGCCCTCACGGCCGACCACCTGCTCGTGATCGGCCGCGGCCGCGTGCTGGCCGACTGCTCGATGCCGGAGTTCATCGCCGAGCACGCCGCCTCCTACGTCCGGGTGCGCACCCCGCGCACCACCGAGGGGGAGGCCCTGCTGCTCAGCCGGGGACTGGACGTCGTCGTCTCCGGCGACGAGCTGCGGGTCCAGGGCCTGGACCCGGCCGGCGTGGGCGAGCTGCTCGGCGGCCAGGGGCTGCTGCTGCACGAGCTGACCCTGGTCCGGTCCTCGCTGGAGGACGCCTTCATGACCCTCACCGCCGACAGCGTCGAGTACTCCGCGGCCGTGCCGCAGGAAGCGGGGGCAACCCGATGATCGACACCGTCTCCCTGGACCCGAACCGGCACGTGCCCGGCGTCCGGCAGCCCGGCCTCGCCGACACCGTGCGCGCCGAGTGGGTGAAGTTCTGGTCGGTGCGCTCGACGTTCTGGTCCACCGCGATGCTCTTCCTGCTCGGTGCGGGCCTCACCGTGCTGATCTGCGCGACCAGCGCCGAGTGGCTGGCCAGCGGTGACGCCGGCGAGTCACCGGGCTCGTTCATCACCTGGGGCATGATGTTCGCCCAGATCACCGCGATCGCGTTGGGCACGCTCATCGTGACCACCGAGTACGGCACCGGCATGATCCGGGCGACGCTGGCCGCCAGCCCGCGGCGCGGCGCGGTGCTCGCGGCCAAGGCGGTCGTGCTCACCGGCACGCTGCTGGTCGCCGGGACCGTCACGGCGTTCGCCGGCTACCTGGGCGGCAACTGGTTCCTCGACCGCGAGGGCATCGGCATCGCGCTGTCCGAGGCCGGCGTGCTCCGCGCGATGGTCGGCAGCGGGCTGTACCTGGCCGGGTTGGGGCTGTTCGCGATGGCCGTGGGGCTGCTCGTCCGGCACACCGCGGCGGCGCTGTCCATCGTGCTCGCGCTGGTGTTCGTCGTCGGGAACACGGCGTTCCTCCTGCCCGGCTCCTGGGGCGAGTGGATCGCCAAGCTGCTGCCCGGCAACGCCGGCAGCGGGATCGCCACGCCCGTGTCGTTCAACCCGCTGCTGCTCGGCCCGTGGACCGGCTTCGCGGTCTTCGCCGCGGAGACCGCGGCGCTGCTCATCGCGGCGTACGTCGTCTTCCGGCGCCGCGACGCCTGAGGCACGACCCCGCTGCCCTCCGGCCCCGCTGCAGGAGCCCGCCGCGAGCCTGCGAGCGGTGGGGGGCAGCGGGGTCCTCCCTCAGGCCGGGCCGACCAGACCGGCCACGATCTGGGCGGAGAGGGTCACCAGCGGGAGCCCGCCACCGGGGTGCGCCGAGCCGCCGGCCAGGAAGAGCCCCGGCACCGGGGAGGCGTTGCCCGGCCGCAGGAAGGCCGCCCGGGTCCCGTTGCTGGAGGTGCCGTAGATCGAGCCGCCCGGGGTCGCCGTGTCGCGCTCGAGGTCGGCCGGGGTGCGCACGACCCGCCAGCGCACCCGGTCGCGCACGTCCAGCCCGCGCGCCGCCATCGTCGCGAGCACCCGATCGGCGCAGGAGTCGGCCAGCCCCGGGGCCGTCCAGTCCACGCCCGTTCCCGGTTCGTGCCGTGGCGCGTTGACCAGCACGAACCACGACTCGCTGTGCTCGTCCGGCCGGGTGGCCGGGTCGTCGGGGGCGCTGACGTACACGGTCGGGTCCTCGACCGGGCGCTTCGGCCCGCCCCGGCCGAACAGCGCGTCGAACTCGGCGTCGTAGTCGGCGGGGAACAGCACCGTGTGGTGCGCCAGACCGGGGGTGCGGCCGCGCAGCGCCAGCAGGAGCACCAGCCCGGAGGAGGACGGCGTCGTCCGGCGGAGGGCCGCTCGCGGACGCCGGGCGGGCACCGACGGAGGCAGCAGGTCGCCGTACAGCGCGGCGGCGTCGGCGTTGCTGACGACGACGTCGGCGGGCACGCGCGTGCCGTCGCCCAGCCGCACCCCGGTCACCCGCCCGCCCTCGACGAGGACCTCGCGCACGGGCATCTCGGTCAGGACGTCGGCACCCCGTTCGGCGGCCCGCTCGGCGACCGCCTCGACCAGCCGCCGCAGCCCGCCGCGCACGTACCAGGAGCCGAACGCCTGCTCGACGTACGGGACGGTCAGCAGGGCCGCCGGTGCGCGCCGCGGGTCGGAGCCCGAGTAGGTGGCGTACCGGTCGAGCAGCGTGCGCAGCCGCGGATCGGTCAGGTACTGGCTGCCCACCCCGCGCAGGGTCCGGCCGGGGGCGACGGTCCGCAGGCCGGCGGCGTCCCTGGCCAGCCGGAGGAGGGTGGCCGGGCCGGCGAGGGGCGAGCGGAGGAACGGCACCTCGGTGGCCCGCCACATCGCGGCGGCGCGCTCCAGCAGCGCGCTCCACTGGGCTCCGGCACCCTCGCCGAGGGCGGCGTCGAGCGCGGCGGGCACCCCGGCCGGCCGGCCGGGCACCGCCAGCGACGTCCCGTCGGCGAACCGGTAGGCCACCGCCGGGTCGAGCCGCTGCAGGTCCAGCACGTCGTCCAGGGGTGCGCCGGTCGCGTCGAACAGGTCGCGGAGCACCGAGGGGAGGGTGACCAGGCTCGGGCCGGTGTCGAAGCCGTGGCCGTCGCGGCCGTACCAGCCGAGCTTGCCGCCGACCTGCGGCGCCTGCTCGAGCACGGTGACCGCGTGCCCGAGGGCGCCCAGCCGGGCGGCGGCGGCCAGGCCGCCGAGCCCGGCACCGACGACGACGACCCGGGCCACGGCCCCACCGTAGTCAGCCGGTCCCGGGTGCTCAGCTGTCCGAGGACCCGAACTCGCACGCCACCGCGTCGGCGACCGCGCGCCCGGTCTCCCGGGCGTCGTCCACCGCGTCCCGGAAGTGGATGCCGAGCCAGACCCGCGCGTTCACGACGTCGTCCAGCCACGCCTGCTCGTCGTCGTAGATGCGGGTCGTGCCGGTGACGCTGCTGCGGATCTCCATGTCGACCTGCCCGGCGCCGAAGAGCTCCTCGAGCGTCTCGGCGACGGCCGAGCTGACGCAGGCGTGGCCGCTCGGCCACTCCGGGTAGGGCGGGGCGGGGCGCAGCGAGCTCCACGCCGGGTCGGGCGTGGTCGCGGGGTTGCCGTCCCGGTCCGCCTGCTGGATCGCGGTGATCGGACGCCAGAGCGGGACGTCGTACTTGCCCCGCCAGCAGGTGATCAGCGCGTCCGCTCCGGCGGTGTTGGCGGCGGCGAGCATCCGCACCGTGCCGACGATGTCCATGCCGTGGCGGACGGCCCGCTCACGCATGGCGTCCTGGTACTGCCGGATCGGGTTGTCGCTCCAGAACAGGGCGAGGTCGGTCTGCTCGGCCGTCCGCGCGGTGCTGGTCGCCGACCCCATCGCGGCCACCTCGGCGACGTCCGCGGCGTACTCCTCGCTGTCCAGCGGGTCGGGCCCGTCCGTGGCGAACTGCTCCGGCGAGTCGATCAGCAGTGGCTCGGTGAAGCCCAGCCACGGGGCCGTCATCTCGCCGGTGCCGGTCGGCACCCACATCCCGGGGGGCGGGTCCGCGGGCCGGGGCAGGGTGATCGGCGCCTCCCGCCCGTCGTCGGCGCGGTCCGCGATGAGGGCAGCGGCGGCATCAGCGCCGGCCTGCCGGCCGTTCTGCCGCGCCTCGTCGTCCGGGACGCCGGCGAGCCAGGCGTCGTAGTCGGCGTCCAGGGCGGTCTGCGAGGCCGGGAAGAAGTGCGCGAGCGCGTCATGGGCGGCGGTCGCCGCCGCCACGTCGGACGCCGCGGGTCCGTCGGCCGCCTCGGCCGTGCGGACGGCGTCGTACACGGCCGTCGACACCAGGCCGAGGTACAACTGGGCGACCGGGGGCGGCTTCTGGCCCTCGACGCCGATGGTGCGCCAGGCGATGGCGTTCCAGCTGAGCGCCACCCCGGGGTCGCCGCGAGCCTGCTCGGCCTCGCCGGCGGCGGCCGTCGGGGTCACCCCGAGCACCAGCAGCGCGGCGGCAATGCAGATCCCCTGGCGGTGGGCGGTAGGGGTGGTGGACATGGACTGCCTCCTGTCCGTCCGTGTCCGACGTCGCGAGCGGGCACGTCTGGGACCGGGCCCCCGTTCTCGGGGCAGAGGAGGTGGCCGCGAACGCTAGTCCGGCGCGCGGCGTGCGGACAGGGCCTCGCGCATCCCCTCGCGCCGTCAGGGGCAGCGCGCCGGCACGCCGGCTGGCAGGCTGCCCGGATGGTCTCCTGGCACCGGCTCGCCCGCCGAGCGGACGTCGCGCTCCGCGACCAGCTGTCCCGGATCGCCCGGCGCGCGGGGTGGACGCCGACCGTGCTGGTCAACCCCGGTTACGGCAGCGGCGGCCGGGTCCGGGTGCTCGCCCGGGTGTTGCTCGCGCCGAGCGTCCTGCACCCGGAGGAGCGCCGCGCGGTGCCCGGGTGGCAGCGCTTCCTGACCCTGGAGAGCCCCCACGAGGAGGTGACGGTCGAGATCGCCGGGCAGCAGCACCGGGTCCGCAGCGACGACGACGGCCTGCTCGACGTCACCCTCGACGTCCAGGTGCCGGACGTGGGCGCCGTCCCGGTGACCGTGACCGCCGGCGACCGGTCGTCCTCGGCGCCGGTGCACCTCGCCTCCCCGGACGCCGCCCGGGGAGTGGTCTGCGACATCGACGACACGGTGCTGGTCACCGGCATCACCACGCCGCTGCGCGCCGCCTGGCGGACGTTCGTGCAGCCGATGGACGATCGGCAGGCGGTGCCCGGGATGGCCGAGCTGCTCCGGGTGCTCATCGGGGGCGCCCCGCACGTGCCGGTGGTCTACGTGAGCAACGGCCCGTGGAACCTCGCCGGGCCGCTCACCCGGTTCCTGGAGCGCGCCGGGTTCCCCGCCGGGGCGCTGCTGCTCACCGACTGGGGGCCGACGTCGGACCGCTGGTTCCGCGACGGGCGGGCGCACAAGCGGGGCACGCTGCAGCGTCTCGCGACGGACCTGCCGGGTGTGCGCTGGACGCTGGTGGGCGACACCGGCGAGCACGATCCGGCGCTGTACGAGGAGTTCGCCCGTGCCCGGCCGGACCGGGTGCGGGCGGTGCTGCTGCGGGACGTGTCCAGCAGCGGCATCCGGGTCGAGCGGTTCGGGGACGTCCCGGTGGTCTACGCCCCGGACGGCGCCGAGCTGGCCGCGGCGCTGCCGGCCACGGACTGACGCCCGAACAGCTCCGCCAGCGCCGCGTCCGACTCGGCCAGCGCGCGGCGGTCGAAGGTGCTGCTGGAGGCCACCAGCTCGCCTGCACCGGTGCGGTCCAGCAGGTCGCCGAGCCGGTCGGCGACCTCGGCCGGGGTACCGGCGATGGCGGCGGCCGTGGTCTCCGCGACGTACCGCTCCTGGGTCTGGGTCCTGGGGTGGGCCCGGACCGCGTCGAGCGGCTCCAGCGGCGGGAAGGTCCCGGTCGTGCGCGCCTGGGCCATCGCCCACGCCTCGGGCAGCAGCAGCTCCTGGGCCCGGGCGGCGGTGCCCGCGACCAGCACGTCCAGGCTGACGGCGACGGCGGGCTCCGGGTGCTCCGCCGAGGGGCGGTACTCGTCCCGGTAGCGGGCCAGCGCGGCCAGCCCCGGCGCGGGGTCGCCGCCGACGCCGAGCAGCGGCCCTCCCACGATCACCGGCAGGCCCAGCGCGGCGGCCACCGCCAGGCCGCGGCGGGTGGCCAGGACGGTCATCGGCACGGGTGCGGCGGGACGGGGACGGGCGGTGATCTCCGCCGTCCCGGCCAGGTACGCGCGCAGCTCGGCGAGGTCGGCGGCGAAGTCGGTCTCGTGCTCCCGCAGCGCCCGACGCACCGGCGCGGTGAAGCCGGGGGAGCGGCCCAGGCCGAGGTCGACCCGGCCGGGCGCGAAGGCGGACAGCATCGCGAACTGCTCGGCGACCACGAGGGGCTGGTGGTGCGGCAGCATCACCCCGGCCGAGCCGAGCCGGATGGACGTCGTCCGGCCGGCGATGGCCGCCAGCAGCACCGCGGGGCTGGCGCCGGCGACCCCGGGGACGCCGTGGTGCTCGGCGACGAAGAAGCGGTCGTAGCCCAGCCGCTCGGCGCGCACGGCCCGCTCGACGGTGCCGGTCAGCGCGTCGGCGTCCGGCTCGCCGGCGCGGGTGCGCGAGCGGTCGAGCAGGGAGAGGCCCACCCCGCCCCCCGTCACTGCCTGCGCGGTGGCCACCATCAGAACGCGTACCGGACCCGCAGCCACGGGGCGTGCTCCCGGATGAGCTGCTGCAGCCGGTCCACCCCGGCCCGCTTGACGTGGTTGCGGTAGCGGACGTTGAGCTGGCCGTTCTGGCTGCGCTTGGGCTGCTGCAGCTCCGGCCGCCACAGCACGTCCTCGGCCTGCGGGTGCCAGCCGAGGTTGACCTCGTGCAGCTGCTCGTTGTGGGTCAGCATGATGATCTCGGTGGCCGCCTGGGCCTTGGCGGCGTCGCCGAGCTCGTCGTCCAGCTGCTGGAGCAGCGCCGTCCAGTCGGCCTCCCAGCCGTCGCGGAGCACGACGGGGGAGAAGTTGAGGTGCACCTCGTACCCGGCGGCGACGAAGTCGTCGACGGCGGCGATCCGCTCGGACACCCGGCTGGTGCGCACGTCGAGCAGGTGCGCGTCGGCCTCGGGCATCACCGAGAACCGGACCCGGGTGCGGCCCTGCGGATCGAGGTCGAGCAGCTGCCGGTTCACGTACTTGGTCGCGAAGGACGCCTTGGCGGTCGGCAGCTCGCGGAAGGTGGCGACCAGGTCGGCGACGTTGTCGCTGACCAGCGCGTCGACCGAGCAGTCGCTGTTCTCGCCGAGGTCGTAGACCCAGCTGACCGGGTCGCACTCGTTCGGCTCGGGCTTGACGCCCTGGCGGGCGACGTGCCGGCGCAGCGACCCGGTGATCTGGTCGATGTTGGTGAACACCGTGATCGGGTTCGCGTAGCCCTTGCGCCGCGGGACGTAGCAGTACGCGCACGCCATCGCGCAGCCGTTCGCCGTCGACGGCGCGATGAAGTCCGCCGACCGGCCGTTGGGCCGCACCGACACCGACTTCTTCACCCCGAGCACCAGCGTCTCGGTCTTGACCCGCACCCAGCGCTCGACGTTGCCCTCGTTGCCGTGCAGGTCCGGGATCTGCCAGTGCGAGGGCACCTCGACCACCTCGGCGCCGGGGAAGCGGGCGAGCACCTGGCGGCCGCGCGGTGATGCGGCGGCCGCGGGCTCGGCGTAGACGGTGCGGACCTGCAGGAGCCGGCTGTCGACCGGGGTCTCGGCGGGGAGGAGGTCGTCGAAGAGCGTGAGCGCGTCGGTCACACCGAGTGCAGCACCGCACCGACCTGCGGTGTTCCACCTCTGGGCGTGCCGCGGCACTCACGACCAGGGGTCCGGTCACCTCGCGCAGCCGGGTGGGGATCGCGCGCAGGTCGGCCATCGCGGCGGCCCCCAGGTGGGCGGTCCACTCGGCCTCGACGGCGGCGACGACCGGAGCTGCCGCGGCCGCGGCGGGCCGGTTCCGGTCCCGCCGTCACGGGCACCACCGCCGACCTGCTCCTGCACGTCACCGGCCGGGGGCACGTGGCGTCCCGGCTGTCCGGCCCCGGAATGGCACACCTGTCGGTCGCAGGTGCGGGGAGGCCGGCGCGGCAGGCCTGAGCCGCCCGGGCGGGCGGTGCCCCTAGGCTCGCAGCGCTCCGCCGTCCCGACCCCGGAGGTCCCCTGTGCTGGCCAGCATCGGATACGCCGTCGCCTACACCGGCGTCGGCATCCTGCTCCTCGTGGTGGGCGCCGTCGCGCTCGACCTCCTGACGCCGGGCCACCTGGCCCGGCACATCTACGAGGAACGGTCGGTCAACGCCGCGATCGCCCTCGCGGCCGGCTTCCTCGGTCAGGGCGCGATCGCCTTCACGACCATCTGGACCAACGCGACCAGCGGGTTCGGCACGGCGCTGGGCTGGACGGTGGTCTTCGGGCTCATCGGCGTCGCGCTGCAGGTCGCCGCCTTCGTCGTCCTCGACCTGCTGACGCCCGGGAAGCTCGGCGCGGCACTCATGCAGGTGCCGTTCCACCCCGGGAGCCTGGTGCACGCGGCGGCCACCCTCGCGGTGTCGGCCATCATCGTCGCCTCGATCTGGCCCTGACGATGAGCCGGATCAACGACGTCGGCGGGATGTCCGGGTTCCCGGCGATCATCGAGGAGCCCGACGAGCCGCCGTTCCACGCCGACTGGGAGGCGCACGTCTTCGCGCTCAACGGGGCGCTGATCAAGCGCGGCGTCTACAACCTCGACGAGTTCCGCGACGCCCAGGAGCGGCTGCCGGTGCAGGAGTACCTGGCCGCCTCCTACTACGAGCGGTGGTTCGCCGCGATCAGGACCCTGCTCGCGGAGAAGGGCGTCGCGACGCCGGACGAGCTCCATGTCCCGCACGACTGAGCTCGCGCCCGGGATGCGGGTGCGCACCCGCACCGCCGACCCGGCCGGGCACACCCGGCTGCCGCGGTACGCCCGCGGGGCGGTCGGCGTGCTGGTCGAGCGGGCCGGGCAGCACCCGCTGGCCGACGACCGGGCCCGCGGTCGGGAGACCGAGCCGCACGTCGTCTGGCACGTGCGGTTCGCCGCCGCGGACCTGTTCGGCTCCGGGGACCACACGGTCACCGTGGAGCTGTGGGAGGACTACCTGAGCCCGGTGGAGGAGAGCTGATGAGTGGCGACCACGCGAGTTCCCTGATCTCCGCGGAGGTGCGGCACGTCGAGGCGTTGCTGGAGTCCCGCGGCCTGCTCGACGCCGGGGAGATCGACACCCGGATCGACGAGTTCCTCGCCGGCGGCACCCCGGCCAACGGCGCGCGGATCGTCGCCCGCGCCTGGACCGACCCCGGGTTCGCCGAGCGGCTGCTGGCCGACGCCAACGAGGCGATCCGCGAGGTCGGGCTGTCGATGGCCGGCGGGCTGCAGGAGCAGCGGCTGAAGGCGGTGGCCAACACCGCCGACGAGCACAACGTCGTGGTCTGCACGCTGTGCTCGTGCTACCCGATCGCGCTGCTCGGGCCCTCGCCCGGCTGGTACAAGAGCGAGGCCTACCGCTCCCGGGTGGTCCGGGACCCGCGCGGGGTGCTGGCCGAGTTCGGCCTGGAGCTCCCCGCGGCCACCCGCATCTCGGTCTGGGACGCCAGCGCGGAGTCGCGGTACATGGTGGTGCCGCGCCGTCCCGCCGGCACCGACGGGCTGCCCGAGGCGGAGCTCGCCGCGCTGGTCACCCGCAAGGGCCTGATCGGCACCGCCGCCGTCTAGGCATCAGCCGCCGAGCGCGGGGACGACGTGCTCCACGTTGCGGTGCCCCCGTCCGGCGTCGACCAGGGTCGTGCCGAGGACCGGCCGGCTGGACACCGTCGCGGTCGGGTGAGCCGGGTCACCGGTGAGCTGGACGACGACCTCCTCGCCCCAGCTCTTCCAGCTGGCGCGCCGCCGGGCGACGAACCGGCCCGTCGCGACGTCCGCCGCGGTGACGTCGGCGGGCAGTGAACGGAGCGCGGACACCACCCGGTCGGGGAGGCCGGGTCCTCCGGGCACCGGCACCCGCCGCTCCTGGCGCGGGCTCAGCGAGCGGCCACGCGGGACGCCGCGGACACCGAACAGCTGCGCGGTCCCCAGCACGAGCGCCATCAGCACCCCGAAGACCACTCCACCGCCCAGCCCGGTGAGCAACCCCTCGACGGCCCCCGCGCCGATGCCGGCGAGAGCGAAGAGGCCGGCGAGCGGAAGGCCCAGGAACAGCCCGAAGGGGACCGCCGTGACCGCGAGGAGCGTGCCGTACAGCTTGAGCGCCCTCATGATCGTCGATCTTGAGGAGGCCACAGCTCAGCCGCCAGTCGACGGCACACGGGCTCAGCCCCGGGCGGCGAGGACCCGCTCGTAGACCTGCACGGTCTGCTGGGCGATCGCCGGCCAACCGAACTCGGCGAGCACCCGCTCCCGGCCCGCCCGGCCCATGTCGGCCGCCCGCGCCGGGTCGGCGAGCAGCTCGCTGACCCGCGCGGCGAGGCCGGCGGCGAAGCCCGCGGGGTCCTCGGCGTCGTAGGGCACCAGCAGCCCGGTGCGGCCGTCGTCGACCACCTCCGGGATGCCGCCGACGGCGCTGGCGACGACCGCCGTCCCGCAGGCCGCCGCCTCCAGGTTGACGATGCCGAGCGGCTCGTACACCGACGGGACCACGAAGACGGTGGCCCCGGTGATCAGCGGGACGAGCCTGTCCCGCGGCACCATCTCCTCGATCCACACCACCCCGGAGCGGCGGGTCTGCAGCTCGGCGACCGCGTCCGCGACCGCCTGCCGCTCCGCCGGGGTGTCCGGCGCGCCGGCGCACAGCACCAGCGCGGCCTCCGGCGGCAGCTGCTCGGCCGCCGCCAGCAGGTGCATGAGGCCCTTCTGCCGGGTGATCCGGCCGACGAACAGGGCGTAGGGCCGGTCGGGGTCGACCCCCATCGAGCGGACGACGTCCGGGTCCTCGATCGGCCGGTAGGCCTCGGCGTCGACGCCGTTGCCGACCACGTGCACCTTGGCCGGGTCCAGCTCCGGGTAGACGTCGAGCACGTCGGCCTTCATGCCGCGGCTCACCGCGATCACCGCGTCGGCGGTCTGGTAGGCGGTGCGCTCCACCCAGGACGACAGCCGGTAGCCACCGCCGAGCTGGTCGGCCTTCCAGGGCCGGCGCGGCTCGAGGGAGTGCGCCGTCACCACGTGGGCCGCCCCGTGCACCAGCTGGGCGAGCAGCCCGCCGGTGTTGGCGTACCACGTGTGCGAGTGCACCAGGTCGGCGCCGCCGAGCGCGGCGGCCATCTCCACGTCGATGCCGACGGCCTGCAGCGCGCCGTTGGCGCTGGTGAGGCCCGGCGGGACGGCGTGGCCGGTGGCGTCCGGGCGGGCGCCGCCGAAGCAGTGGACGTCGATCTCCGGGCCCTCGGGGAGCTCGCGGAGCGCGGCGACGAGGTGCTCGACGTGCACCCCCGCGCCCCCGTAGACGTCCGGCGGCCATTCCCGGGTGATCACTCCGACGCGCACGGGGGTCACCCTAGGGCCGGGCGGTCCGGTTGGCGCTCCCTGCCCGCGCGCCCCCTGCCCGGCGGGGCCGGCCGGCAGCGGGCCGAGTTCGTCCCTCCGGGTGACGCGGTGCCGTCCGCCGGTCTCCCGCTGTCACCGTCGCCGACCTGCTGGTCGTCGCCGCGGGTGACGAGAACGGGTGAGCCGGTGCGCACGAGTGCGCACCGCGGGCGATCACCGGATACGTTGCGACCATGCGTGGCGGTCCGAGAGTCCTGGGCATGGTGCTGGCCGGCGGAGAGGGGAAGCGGCTCGCGCCGCTGACCCAGGACCGGGCCAAGCCGGCGGTGCCGTTCGGCGGCAACTACCGGCTCATCGACTTCGTGCTCTCCAACCTGGTCAACGCCGACATCCGGCGGATCGCGGTGCTCACCCAGTACAAGAGCCACTCGCTGGACCGGCACATCACCACGGTGTGGCGGATGTCGACGCTGCTGGGCAGCTACATCACGCCCGTCCCGGCGCAGCAGCGGCTGGGGCCGCGCTGGTACACCGGCAGCGCCGACGCGATCTACCAGAGCCTCAACCTCATCTACGACGACCGCCCGGAGATCGTCGTCGTCTTCGGCGCCGACCACGTGTACCGGATGGACCCGGCGCAGATGATCGAGCAGCACCTGGCGACCGGCGCCGGGGTGACCGTGGCCGGGCTGCGGGTGCCCCGCAAGGAGGCCACCGCGTTCGGGGTCATCGACTCCGACGAGAGCGGCAAGGTCGTCCAGTTCCTGGAGAAGCCGGCCGACCCGCCGGGGCTGCCCGGCAGCCCGGACGAGACCTTCGCGTCGATGGGCAACTACGTCTTCACCACCGACGCGCTGCTGGAGGCGCTGCGGGTGGACGCCGCGGACGACGACTCGGTGCACGACATGGGCGGCTCGATCATGCCGATGATGGCCCAGGCCGGGGACGCCTACGTCTACGACTTCAGCAGCAACCAGGTGCCCGGGGAGACCGAGCGCGACCACGGCTACTGGCGCGACGTCGGGACGATGGACGCCTACTACGACTCCCACATGGACCTGGTCTCGGTCACCCCGATCTTCAACCTCTACAACGACCGCTGGCCCATCTACACGCTGCCGCCGCAGTTCCCGCCGGCCAAGTTCGTGCTCGGTGGCCGGGCCGAGGAGTCGATGGTGAGCGCCGGGGTGATCATCGATGGCGGCTTCGTGCGCGGGTCGGTGGTCTCCCCGGGCGTGCGCATCGAGCGCGGCGCCCGGGTCGAGGACTGCGTGCTGATGGACGGCGTGCACATCGGTGAGGGCGCGACGGTGCGCCGGGCGATCCTGGACAAGAACGCGATCGTTCCGCCGGGCGCGCAGATCGGCGTCGACCTGGACCGGGACCGCGAGCGGTACCACGTCAGCGAGGGCGGCGTGACCGTGCTCGGCAAGGGTGCCCGCGCCTCGTCCTGAACGCGCCGCTGATCGTGACGCTGCTGCTGGACGACGTCTCGCAGCAGCACTTCGACCGGCTGCGCGCCGCGCACTTCCCCGTGGCCCGCAACCACCTCGCGGCGCACGTGACGCTGTTCCACGCGCTGCCGGGGGAGCGGGTCGCCGACGTGCGCGGCGAACTGGCCGCGGCGGCCGGCCGGCCGGCGTTCGACGTCGCGGTCACCGGGGTGCGCTTCCTCGGCCGCGGCGTCGCCTACGACCTGGCGGCCCCCGAGCTGACCGCGCTGCGCGACCGGCTGGCGGCCGCGTTCGCCGCGGACCTCACCCCGCAGGACCGGCAGTGGCGCCGGCCGCACGTGACGGTGCAGAACAAGGTCGACCCGGCGGTCGCCCGGGCGCTGCACGCCCGGCTGGCGGCCGGCTTCCAGCCCTGGACGGCGGAGGCCCGGGGACTCGGCCTGTGGTGGTACCGCGGCGGCCCGTGGGAACCGGTGGACGCCTACCGGTTCGTCTGATGGCCCGTCCAGAGGCTCGCCCCGAGCGCAGGTGGCCCCGCTCAGAGGCTCGTCCCGAGCGTGCGAGGGATGAGGAGAGCGGGGTCCTCCACGAGCAGGACGGGGTCCTTCCTCAGCGCTTGGTGGCGACCAGCAGGCCGGCGCCCATCGGCAGGACGGCGCAGGTCAGCGTCTCGTCCTCGCGCACGGTCCGGGCGATCTCCCGCCAGGCCACCGTCTGGGGGTCCCGGGCCGAGCGGTCGGCGATCCGGTCCTGCGCCAGCAGGCCGTGGCAGACCAGCGAGCCGCCCCGGCGGACCAGCCCGAGCAGGCCGCTGAGCTGGCCGGAGTACTCGAGCGGCGGGCCGGCGCAGACGACCAGGTCGTACGCGCCGGGGGAGAGCCGGGGCAGCACCTCGGCGGGTGTGCCGAAGATCAGCCGGGTGCGCCCGCTCGGCGTCCCGGCCTCGGTGAACGCCCGCCGGGCGGCCCGCAGCTCGGCGGGGTCGCCGTCCAGTGCGGTGAGGACGCCGTCGGGCCGCATCCCCTGCAGCAGCCACAGCCCGGTGACCCCGCCGCCGCTGCCGATCGAGACGACCGCCCGGGCATCGGAGCCGGCCGCGAGGACGGCGAGCGTCGCGCCGACGGCGGGCTCGACGGGCTCGGGGGTGCCGAAGGCGGTGGCCGAGGTGAGAGCGCGCTGCCGGGCCGCGAGCATCGCCGGGGTCTCGGTGGCGAAGGAATCGGCCCAGGCCGCGGCACCGGTCGGGGAGCCTCCGGAGGGGGGCGGTCCCGCGGTGCTGGTCACCCGGCGAGGGTAGTGGCGGGGTGGCGGGTCCGCCGTGGCGGGTGCTGCCTGGGAACTCCCTGTGGGTCTGCACCACCGGGAACACCGCCCGGGACGTGCTCCGTTGATCAGGACGTGCGTCTGTCGCGTACCGCCGTCCACCGTCCCTCCGATGAACCCGTCCCCGCCGGGGAGGTGTCCGGGCCGGGCGTCTGCGATCCTGGTGGAGTGAGCGAGGACGCAGCGACCGGGCCGGGTGCCGTCGTGCCCGAGGCCGCCCCCGTCCTCCCGGCCGATGCCGCCGACGGGTGGGTCGCCCCCACCTGGGACCAGGTCGTGCGCGAGCACTCCGCGCGGGTGTACCGGCTGGCGTACCGGCTCTCGGGCAACCAGCA
The DNA here is from genome assembly GCF_041028325.1 of Modestobacter sp. I12A-02662. Taxonomy (NCBI): domain Bacteria; kingdom Bacillati; phylum Actinomycetota; class Actinomycetes; order Geodermatophilales; family Geodermatophilaceae; genus Modestobacter; species Modestobacter sp. I12A-02662. The sequence continues at coordinate 279,696 of NZ_JABGDE010000002.1, forward strand.
GGACGCCGAGGACCTCACCCAGGAGACCTTCGTCCGGGTGTTCCGCTCGCTCGCGGACTTCTCGCCCGGCACCTTCGAGGGCTGGCTGCACCGCATCACCACGAACCTCTTCCTGGACATGGTGCGCCGCCGGCAGCGGATCCGGTTCGACGCGCTGCCCGAGGACACCGAGCGCCTGCCCGGGTCGGCGCCGTCGCCGGAGCAGGTCTACGCCGACACCCACCTCGACCCGCAGGTGCAGGCCGCGCTGGACGCGCTGTCCCCGGAGTTCCGGGTGGCCGTCGTCCTCTGCGACATCGAGGGCCTCACCTACGAGGAGATCGCCGCCACCCTGGGCATCAAGCTCGGCACCGTGCGCAGCCGCATCCACCGCGGCCGCGTGCAGCTGCGCGAGGCGCTGGCCCACCTGGCGCCCCGCCGTCCCGCCGCCGCGGAGCAGGAGGTCTCGTGAGCATCCCGGAGAGCCACCTGGCGCAGGAGGCCATCGCCGCGCTGGTCGACGGCGAGCTCTCCGGCGGCGCCGCGAACCGGGCGGCCCGGCACCTCACCGGCTGCACCCAGTGCCGGCTGGCCGTGCAGGCCCAGCGGGAGGCCAAGGCCGCCCTGCAGCGGGACGCGGACGTCGCCGTCCCCGGTGACCTGCTGTCCCGGCTGAACGCCATCCCGTTCACCGCCGACGTGCCCAGCGGCGGCGGCCTGGGCGGGCTCAGCGCCGGCGGCGGCGGGCTCACCGCCGGCTCGTGGGCGATCCCGCTGGCCCCGCCCGAGCCCCCGGCCCGCCCGGGGCAGGCCCGCTGGCTGCGCCGGGGCATGACCGGCGCCCTCGCCGGGCTCGGCCTGGGCGTCGCCGTGCTGGCGGTCGGCCTGCCCGCGGCCGAGCGCACCGAGGACGTCCCGCCGCCCGGCTCGGTCGCCGGGGCGGTCCGCGACACCCTGCCCACGGAGCGCACCGACGTGGTGCCGCCCGTGGTGCGCACGATCACCGCCGCCAACACCCTGCCAGCCGGCGGGCCGAACTGACGGCGAGCACCGGCGCGGGCTCGCGTCCGGACGACTCCGCCTCCGCGCAGCCCCCCGCCGACACCGCCGGCGAGCAGGCCTTCGCGCGCCCCGCCGGCACGGCGGGTCCCTTCGCGCCGGCTGACCGCCCACCGCCCCCGCTGCCGGTGCCGAGCCCCCCGCCGCCTCCGGCCGAGCAGGCCGCGTTCGGGCGGCCCGGCGACGTCGCCGGCTCCTTCGCCGGCGACCGGCCGACGGCGCCGCCGCGCCCTGCGCCACCTCCGCCGCCCGAGGCGGTGCTGCGCGCGTTCGCGCCGCGGGGCGGGGCCACCGGCCTCGGTGAGCCGCCGGAGGGCCGCCGGCGGCCGCGGCGGACCGCGACCGGCCCGTTCTGGAAGGCGGACGCGACCGCCGACCCGTGGCGGGACCCGTACGCCCCCGCGGGGCTCGGCGCGCCCGCCCGCTACCCCGAGGACGAGGAGCCCCGCTCGGGTCCCTTCCTGGTCGACGCGCGCGGACGGCGCAAGGTCCGGCTGCGCGACGTCTCGGTCCGGCTCGCCTCGCTGGCCCTGCTCGCCCTGCTGCTGGTCGGCCTGGTCAGCGGCACCACCGCCTGGTTCCTCGGCCGCACCGCGGACGAGGAACCGCTGCTGTCCCCGGACACGCAGCTGTCCGAGGTGTCACCGGGCACCAGCCGCGAACCGGGCTCGGTCGCCGACATCGCCGCGCGGGTCGGCCCGGCCGTCGTCTCGGTCGAGGTCCGGCTGGCCAACGCCGGCGCCACCGGGTCGGGGGTCGTCGTGGACGCCGAGGGCGGCTACATCGTCACCAACAACCACGTGATCTCCGGCGCCGCGGACTCCGACGACGCGGAGATCCGGGCGGTGTTCAGCGACGGCAGCGGCTCCGCGGCCCGGATCGTCGGGCGTGACCCGGCCAGCGACCTCGCCGTCCTCAAGGTGGAGAAGCCGGGGCTGGTCGCCGCCTCCCTCGGGGACTCCGCGGAGCTCGTGGTCGGCGACCCGGTCGTCGCCATCGGCTCACCGCTGGGGCTGGCCGGCACGGTGACCAGCGGGATCGTCAGTGCGCTGGACCGGCCGGTGCGGCTGTCCGGGGAGGGCAGCGACACCAACGCGGTGATCAGCGCGGTGCAGACCGACGCGCCGATCAACCCCGGCAACTCCGGCGGGGCGCTGGTCGACAACACCGGCGCGGTCATCGGGATCAACACCGCGATCGCCTCCGTCGGCGGCAACGGCACCACCGGTGGCTCGATCGGGCTGGGCTTCGCGATCCCGGTGGACACCGTCCGGGAGATCGCCGAGCAGCTGATCTCCACCGGGCAGGCGGTGCACGCCTCGCTCGGCGTGAACGCCCGCTCGGTCACCGACGGCACCCGGGACGGTGCGCTGGTGGTCAACGTCGAGCCGGCCAGCGCCGCGGCCGACGCCGGCATCCAGGAGCAGGACGTCGTCATCGCGGTGGACGGCGAGCCGGTCGGCAGCTCGGAGGAGCTGCAGGTCGCCGTCGACTCCCACGACCCGGGCGACACGGTCACCGTCGAGCTGGTCCGCGGCGGGAGCTCCCGGGAGGTCGAGGCGACCCTCGACACTGCCTGAGGGAGGACCCGTCCGACCCACCCTCCGCACGCGCACAGTGGGGCCCGGGACGGGGCCTACGCTGGGCGGGTCCGCGTGCGAGGAGGAACGGTGTTCGACTCGATCGGCTGGGGTGAGATCGTCGTCCTGGCGCTGGCCGCGCTGTTCATCTTCGGTCCCGACCGCCTGCCGACCCTGGCCAAGGACGCGGCCGGCGGGCTGAAGAAGGCGCGCGCGGCGATCACCGGGGTCCGCGGCCAGCTGCACGACAGCCTGGGCGACGACTTCGACCACCTCCGCGACCTCGACCTCCGGCAGTACCACCCCAAGACCTTCATCCGGCAGCAGCTGCTCGAGGACGAGGAACCCCCCGCGCGGCGGGCCGCCGGGTCCAGCGCACGCACGCGGAACGCGGCGGTGCGGACGGCGGAGGCGCAGCGGCCCCGGGACTCCGCCGTCCCCCCGCCCTTCGACGCCGACGCGACGTAACGGTCGTCCTCCCGGACCCCACCGCGGCCAGCAGGAGGACCTCGGTGCCCCCCACCCCTCGCTGACGCTCGGCGCGGGCCCCTGCACCGAGGCCGGCACGACAACGCAGAGGCCGGTCACCCCGCTGGGGTGACCGGCCTCTGTCGTCGGGTCCTACCGGCGGACCGGCGTGAGACCCAGGGACATGCCGGACAGGCCGCGCGAACGGACCGCCAGGCTCTCCGCGATGGCGGACAGCGCCTGCGCCGCGGGGGCGTCCGGCTCGGCGAGCACGATCGGCGCGCCCGCGTCACCGGCCTCGCGCAGCCGGGTGTCCAGCGGGATCTGACCGAGCAGCGGCACCCGGGCACCGAGGGTCCTGGTCAGCGCGTCGGAGACCGCCTGGCCGCCACCGGAGCCGAAGACCTCCATCCGGGAACCGTCGGGCAGCTCCAGCCACGACATGTTCTCGATGACCCCGACCACCTGCTGGTGGGTCTGGGTGGCGATCGCACCGGCCCGCTCGGCCACCTCGGCGGCGGCCAGCTGCGGGGTGGTGACCACCAGGATCTCGGCGTTGGGCAGCAGCTGGGCGATGGAGATCGCCACGTCGCCGGTGCCCGGCGGCAGGTCGAGCAGCAGGACGTCGAGGTCCCCCCACCACACGTCGGCGAGGAACTGCTGCAGCGCGCGGTGCAGCATGGGCCCGCGCCAGACGACCGGGGTGTTGCCCGGGGTGAACATGCCGATCGAGATGACCTTCACGCCCATCGACTGCGGCGGCATGATCATGTTGTCGACCTGGGTGGGCTTGTCGTCCACGCCGAGCATCCGCGGCACGGAGTGGCCGTAGATGTCGGCGTCCACCACGCCCACCGACAGGCCGCGCTTGGCCAGCGCGGCCGCCAGGTTCACCGTGACGCTGGACTTGCCGACCCCGCCCTTGCCCGAGGCGACCGCGTACACGCGGGTCAGCGACCCCGGCTGGGCGAAGGGGATCACCGGGTCGGCGGCGTCGGTGCCGCGCACGGTCTTGCGCAGTTCGGCGCGCTGCGCGTCGTCCATGACGTCCAGACCGACCTGGACGGCGGTCACGCCGGGGACTGCGGAGACGGCCTGGGTGACCCGGTTGGTGATCGTCTCGCGCATCGGGCAGCCGGCGACGGTCAGGTAGACCTCGACGCGGACGGCACCCGGGTCGCCGCCGACCCCGATCTGCACGTCCTTGACCATGCCCAGCTCGGGCAGCGGACGGTTGATCTCCGGGTCCTGGACGGTCGCGAGCGCCGCGTTGACGGCGTCCAGCGCCGGCGACCCGGTCAGCGTGTCGGACATGCGGGATGTGTCTCCTTCGACGGGGAGCCCGGGACGACCGGCCCCCGCACCTGCGGGAACCCGGACACGGGCAACTCCACTGTACGGCCGGCGACGGGACCGCCCGTCCGACGCAGGTGTGAGCCAGGGCATGTCAGCACCCCTCACTAGGGTCGGCAGGGTGTCGACGTCGGACCGTTCCCGGACCATCCGCGACGCCGTCGGTCTGGGGGCCGCCGTCGGCCTGTACGGCGTCGCCTTCGGTGCGGCGGCCGCGGGGGCCGGGCTGAGCACGTGGCAGGCACTGACCATGTCCGCGGTGATGTTCACCGGCGCGTCGCAGTTCGCGCTGGTCGGTGTGCTGAGCGCGGGCGGGGGAGCGGCGGCCGCCGTCGGGAGCGCGCTGCTGCTGGGCACCCGCAACACCGTCTACGGCGTACGGCTCGCCCCGCTGCTCGCGCCGCGCGGCTGGCCGCGGCGGGCCGGCGCGGCGCACTGGGTGATCGACGAGACCACCGCGATGGCCGTCGCCGCGCCCGACCGCGAGCTCGGCCGGGTCGCCTTCTGGGCCACCGGGGCGACGATCTACCTCGGCTGGAACGTGACCACCGTGATCGGCTCGCTGGGCGCGGCGGGCCTCGGGGAGACGGCGCAGGCGGCCCTGGACTCCGTCGTCCCGGCGGCGTTCCTGGCGCTGCTGTGGCCCCGGTTGACCCGCACGGCGAACGAGCCGGCGGTCCAGCGGCGGGTCGCGCTGGGCGGGGCGGTCGTCGCGCTGGCGCTCACCCCCTTCGTGCCGCCGGGCGTGCAGGTGATCCTCGCGGTGGTCGCGGTCGCGCTGGTCGGCCGGCCGCGCCGGGTCGCGGCGGGGGAGGCCGCGTGAGCTCCGGGACGCTGTGGGCGGTCGTCCTCGTCGGCGCGGTCGGCTGCTACCTGCTCAAGCTCGCCGGGCTGTCGGTGCCCGCGGCGTGGGTGGAGCGGCCGTGGGTGACGCGGGTCGTGGAGTTCGTGCCCGCCGCGCTGCTGGCCGCGCTGGTGGCCGTGCAGGTGGCGAGCTCCGGCTCCGACCTGGTCGTCGACGGGCGGCTGGTCGGGCTCGCGGTGGCCGCCGTCGCGCTGGCCCTGCGGGCCCCGTTCATCGTCGTCCTGCTGCTCGCCGGGGCCGCCGGCGCGCTGGTCCACGTCGTCACCGGCTGACGGCAGCGGGCCGCCGCCGTCCGGGTGGACGACGACGGCCCGCGGGGCCGGGCGGGTCAGTGGGCCAGCGGGAGCTGGGCCTCCTCCGCCAGCCGCTCGGTGGCGGTCGTCGTCTTCAGCGGCTTCTCCTTGACGAAGAGGACGACGACCAGCGCCAGGAACGCCAGCGGGGTGGCGATGAGGAACAGCTCCGCGGTCGCGTCCCCGTAGGCGTTCTGCACCAGGGCCCGGACCTCGGCCGGGAGGGCCGACATGTCCGGCGCCGCGGCCTGGTCGCCGCCCCCGGCCCCGCCGCCGAGCACCGCCAGGTCGCCGGCGACCCGGTTGGCGAGCACCGCGCCGAGCGCGCTGACGCCGATCGTGCCGCCCAGGCTGCGGAAGAACGACAGCACCGAGGTCGCCGAGCCCAGCTCCCGGGCCGGGACGTCGTTCTGCGCGGCCAGCACCAGGTTCTGCATGAGCAGGCCGACGCCGACGCCGAGCACGGCCATGTAGGCGCCGAGCACCCAGATCGAGGTCTGCGCGTCGATGGTCGCGAGCAGGCCGAAGCCGGTGGTCATCAGCACGCCACCGGCGATCAGGTAGCCCTTCCAGCGGCCGGTCCTGGTGATCAGCGCACCGGCGACGGTGGAGGAGACCAGCAGGCCGGCGACCATCGGCAGGGACAGCAGGCCGGCCTCGGTCGGCGAGTAGCCCAGCGACACCTGGAAGTACTGGGAGAGGAAGACCGTCCCGCCGAACATCGCCACGCCGACCAGGGCGCTGGCGACCACGGTGAGGGTGACGGTGCGGTTGCGGAAGATGCCCAGCGGGATGATCGGCTCGGCGACCCGGGCCTCGACCCGCACGGCCAGGGCGAGCAGCAGCACCGAGCCGCCGACCATCAGCGCGGTCGGGCCGGACAGCCAGTCGAACCGGTCGCCGGCGAGGGTGACCCAGACCAGCATCAGGCTGACCCCGGCGGTGATGAGCAGCGCGCCGAGCCAGTCGATGCGCACGTCCCGGCGGCGGACGGCGGGCAGCTTCAGCGTCTTCTGCAGCAGCGCGATCGCCAGCAGCGCGAACGGCACGCCCATGAAGAAGCACCAGCGCCAGCCCAGCCACGAGGTGTCGACGATCACGCCGCCGATGAGCGGGCCGGCGACGGTGGCGACGGCGAAGACCGCGCCGAAGATGCCGGCGTACCGGCCGAGCTCGCGCGGCGGGATCATCGCGGCCATCACGATCTGCACCAGCGCCGTGAGGCCGCCCGCGCCCAGGCCCTGGACCACCCGGGCGATGATCAGCGTCGTCGTGTCCTGGGAGAACCCGGCCAGCAGCGACCCGGCGACGAACAGGCCGAGGGAGAGCTGCACGAGCAGCTTCTGGCTGAACAGGTCGGCCAGCTTGCCCCACAGCGGCACGGAGGTGGTCATCGCCAGCAGCTCGGCGGTGACCACCCAGGTGTAGACGGACTGGCTGCCGCCCACCTCGGAGATGATCGTCGGCAGGGCGTTGGAGACGACGGTCGCCGCCAGGATGGAGACGAAGATGCCCATCATCAGGCCGGACAGCGCCTGGAGGACCTCTCGCCTGCTCATCCGGGTGGCCGGGGCCGGTGCCCCTGCCGCGTCGCTCACGGTGGGCGTGCTCATGCTGCTCCTGTCGGTGGGTGGATCGGGTGTCAGCGGGCCGGGGTGGCCGGCGGCAGCCCGGCGGCGAGCGCGTCGAGCGCCTCGTCCGCGAGCGTGGCCAGCGGGGTGGCGCCGTCCTGGCCGTGCCAGCGCATCAGGCTGACCCGCAGGGCGGCGGAGACGACGGCGGCCAGCAGGGCCGGACCGAGGTCGACGTCCTGCCCGGTGCGCTCGGCGATGGCCAGCGCCATCGCCTGCTCGTCGGCGGCGCCCATCTCGACCAGCCGCGGCAGCAGTGCCGGCGTGCCGGCCAGCACGGTCATCCGGGTGCGCAGCGTGGCCGGGTCGGCGGTCAGCTCGCCGACCTCCTCCCGGACGGCGGCGCGCACCGCCGCCGGCAGGGACAGGTCCGCCGGCTGGGCGCGCAGCCGGGTGGACAGCCGCGGTTGCTCGGCGCCGCCGGGGCGCAGCAGCGCCTCCTCCTTGCTGGAGAAGTGGTTGAAGAACGTGCGGTAGGAGACGTCGGCCTCGCCGGCGACCGCCTCGACCGTGACGTGCTCCCACCCGCGCTCGGCGGCCAGCCGCAGCGTGGCCGCGGCCAGCGCGGCACGGGTGTCCGCCTTCTTGCGCTCGCGTAGTCCGGCCACCGGACGAGGATGCGCCCGTCGCTGCACGGTGTGCAACATTGCTCGTTGTGCAGTCGGTCTCACCCGCCGTCCCGCCGGCTCGGGGCGGGCCGGAGGATGGGCGGTGTGCTCATCGTGATCGGCGGGGTGCCCGGGGTCGGGAAGACGACCGTGGCCCGCGCGGTGGCCGGCCGGCTGGGGGCTGCGCACCTCCGGATCGACGCGTTCGAGGCCGCGCTCGTGGTGCAGGGCCTCGTGCCGTCCCCGGCCGGGGTCGGCACGCACGGGTACGACCTGGCGCGCGCGGCGGCGGACACCTGCCTGGCCGCCGGCACCGACGTCGTGGTCGACGCCGTGTTCCCGGTGGCCGCGTCCCGCCGGGCGTTCCGGGAACTGGCGGCTCGGCACGACACCCCGGCGCACTGGCTGCGGCTGATCTGCACCGACCCCGCCGAGCACCGCCGCCGGGTCGAGCAGCGGGCCGCGGACCTGCCGGGGCACCTCGCCCCGGACTGGCCCGCGGTCACCCGGCGGGACGTCGACCAGTGGCACGAGCGGCACACCGTCGTCGACACGGCGAAGGGGGACCCGGTGGCCGCCGTCCTCACCGCCCTGGGGCGCTGAGCCTCAGACCGCGGTCTCCGGCGCGGCCTCCCGCCGCTTCTTGCCGGGCTTCTTCTTGCGGTCGGGGCCGCCGTCGTCGCCGTCCTCGCTCAGCACCCGGCCGAGCTCACCGCGGATGAAGTCGCGGGTGGCCAGCTCGCCGATCGCCACCCGCAGCGAGGCCAGCTCGCGGGCGAGGTACTCGGTGTCGGCACGGGTCTGCGCGGCCCGGCTGCGGTCCTCCTCGGCCTGCACCCGGTCCCGGTCGGCCTGCCGGTTCTGCGCCAGCAGAATCAGCGGCGCGGCGTACGCGGCCTGGGTGGAGAAGGCCAGGTTCAGCAGGATGAAGGGGTAGGGGTCCCAGCGGAGGTTGACCGCCGCGACGTTCAGCACGATCCAGACGATCACGATGATCGTCTGGACGGCGAGGAAGCGCCCGGTCCCCAGGAAGCGGGCGATCCCCTCGGCGAACCGGCCGACCGCGTCGGGGTCCAGGCGCAGGGCGCTGCCCAGCGAACGGTTGCCGCGGGGTTGGTCCAGCCGCTGGTCGGCGCGCCGGTCCGGGTCAGCCACGGCGGGTCCGCTCGCGCCAGTCCTCGGGCAGGAGGTGGTCGAGGACGTCGTCCACGCTCACCGCGCCGACCAGCCGGCCCTGGGCGTCGACGACCGGGGCGGCCACCAGGTTGTAGATGGCGAAGTAGCGGGTCACCTCGCCCAGCGGGGCCTCCGGGTGCAGCGGCTCCAGGTCGTCGAGGACCCCGCTGACCAGCCCGGACGGCGGCTCGCGCAGCAGCCGCTGGATGTGCGCCAGCCCCAGGTACCGGCCGGTCGGCGTGGCCGACGGCGGCCGGCAGACGTACACCTGGCTGGCCAGCGCCGGGGTCAGCTCGGGCACCCGGACCCGGGCGAGCGCCTCGGCGATGGTGGCGTCCGGGGTCAGGATCACCGGCTCGCTGGTCATGATCCCGCCGGCGGTGTCCTCCGAGTACTTGAGCAGCTGGCGCACCGGCTCGGCCTCGTCGGGCTCCATGAGCTCCAGCAGCCGGTTGCGGTCGACGTTGGACAGCTCGGCCAGCAGGTCGGCGGCGTCGTCGGGGTCCATCTCCTCCAGCACGTCGGCGGCCCGGCGCTCCTGCAGGGTGCCGAGGATGACGATCTGCTCGGCCTCGGGCAGCTCGCCCAGGACGTCGGCCAGCCGCTCGTCGCTGAGCGCCTCGGCCACCTCGTGCCGTCGCTTGATCGGCAGCTCCTGCAGCGCGTGCGCGACGTCCGCGGCGTTGAGGTCGCGGTAGGTGGCGATCAGCGTCTCGGCGCTCTGCCCGGTCTCCGGCAGGGCCAGCCCGTTGACCTCGTCCCAGGCCAGCTGGTGCAGCTGGCCGCGGCGGCCGAGCCGCCCGGGCTCCTGCACGGCGAGGCGGGAGAGCACCCAGTCACCGGTGCGGGTCTGCTCGATCGCCGCGTCGACGACGGTGGCCGGCCGGCCGGACTCCACGATCGTCACCGACCGGTCCAGCAGCTCACCGAGCACGAGCGTCTCGCCGGCCCGCTGCTCGAAGCGCTTGAGGTTGACCGTGCCCGAGGAGAGCGTCACCGACGAGGCGTCCAGGCCGGTGACCCGGCCCATCGGGCAGAAGATCCGGCGCCGGGCGACCACCTCGACGATCAGGCCGAGCACCCGCGGCACGGCCGTGCCGACCCGGAGGGCGACCAGCACGTCGCGGGCCTTGCCGACCCGGTCACCGTTGGGGTCGAAGACGGTCAACCCGGCGATGCGCGAGACGTACGCCCTCGTCACCGTCGTCACGGGGGGAGGCTACCGTCGAGCCTGTGGCGACCCCCGCAGATGGACGGCTGGACTACGAGGTCGTGGACGTGTTCGCGCCGCATCCGTTCAGCGGCAACCAGCTCGCCGTCGTCCTGGACGCCGGGGACCTGACGACGGCGCAGTGCCAGACGCTGGCCGCCGAGTTCGGCTACTCCGAGTCCACCTTCGTCAGCGCGCCGACCGAGCCGACCGCCTCGTACCGGGTGCGCATCTTCACCCCGCGCACCGAGCTGCCCTTCGCCGGTCACCCGAGCGTCGGCACCGCGCACACCCTCGTCCGGCTCGGCCGGCTGCCCGCCGGGGTCGTGCACCAGGAGTGCGGGGCCGGGGTGGTCGCCGTCGAGGTGGACGACGCCGGGGCCCGGCTCACCGGTGGCACGGTGTCGCTGCGCCCGGGGCCGGACGCCGCCGCGCTGGCCGCTGCCCTCGGCCTCGACGCCGCGGACACGACCGGCCGCCCGGCGCACCTGGTCGGCTGCGGCATCGACTTCGCCCAGCTCGAGGTGCGGCCCGGAGCGCTGGAGCGCGCAGTCCCCGACCCGCGGGCGCTGGACGCGCTGCTGCCCGGCGTGCAGGGCGGGGTCTCCGTGCTGGTCTGGGACGCCGAGGCGCGCCGCGGCACCGTCCGGGTCCTCGCCGCCGGCCTCGACTGGGCCGAGGACCCGGCCACCGGGTCCGCCGCCCTGGGCACCGGCATCTGGCTGGCCACCGAGGGCCTGGTGCCCGAGGGCGTCACCGACTACCTGCTCGCCCAGGGGGCCGCCGTGGAGCGGCCCTCCGAGCTCGCCGGGCGGGTCACCGTCGGCGCGGGTGCGGTCACCGAGGTCAGCGTGGCCGGGGCGGTGCGGCCGGTCGCCACCGGCACCATCCGGGTCCCGGCGTGACCGGTGCCGCCACAGCGGCGCCGGCCTGGGCGGTCACCCGACCGGGGAGCCGCGACACCGCGCTCATGGCGGTGGCCGTCGTCGGCGTCTCCTTCTCCGGCCCGCTGACCGCGCTGGTCACCACGTCCTTCCTGGCCATCGCGTTCTGGCGCAACGCAGCCGGCGCGGCCCTCCTGCTGCCGGTCCTGCTGCTGCGCGAGCGGGGCGCGCTGGCCGGACTGCGTGCCCGCGACCTCACCAGCTCGGTGGTGGCCGGGCTGTTCCTGGCGGCGCACTTCGCCGCCTGGCTGCCGAGCCTGTCGATGACGACGGTGGCCGCCTCCACGGCGCTGGTGACCACCACCCCGGTCTGGACGGCGCTGGCCGCGCGTCTCTCCGGGGTCGAGCTGCCCGCGCAGGTGTGGTGGGGGCTGGCGCTGGCCGTGCTCGGCGCCGCGCTGATCGCCGGGGTCGACGTCACCGTCTCCCGGGAGGCCCTGGCCGGGGACGGCCTGGCGCTGCTGGGAGCGATCTGCGCGGGCGGCTACATGCTCGCCGGCGCGCGGGCCCGGGAGCGGCTGACCACCTCGGCCTACTCGGTGACGTGCTACTCGGTGTGCGCCGTCGCGCTGGCCGCCGCGGCGCTGCTGGCCGACCTCCCGCTGACCGGCTTCAGCGCCCGCGACTGGTGGCTGATCGCGGCGATCACCGTCTGCGCCCAGCTGCTCGGGCACACGCTGCTGAACCTCGTGCTCTCCTCCGTCGGCCCGACCGTCGTGGGCCTGGCGATCCTGCTGGAGGTGCCCGGCGCGCTCCTCGTGGCGCTGGTGCTGCTGCAGCAGGTCCCGCCGCTGCTCGCCCTGCCCGGGATGCTCGCGGTCGTCGCGGGCGTCGCCCTGGTGGTGCGGGGTGGCCGGCCCGCCCCCGAACCAGACCCGCTCTGACCGTCCGGCAACCCCACCGACCAGCGGAGGCACCGTGGCCGAGCTCCGACCCCGTCGTTCGAACCTCGCCGTCCCGGGCAGCAACCCCCGGTTCCTGGAGAAGGCCAAGGGGCTGCCGGCCGACCAGGTCTTCCTCGACCTCGAGGACGCCTGCGCTCCGCTGGCCAAGCCCGGGGCCCGCAAGAACATCGTGGCGGCGCTGAACGAGGGCGGCTGGGAGGGGAAGATCCGCGCCGTCCGGGTCAACGGCTGGACGACCGAGTGGACCTACCGCGACGTCCTCGAGGTCGTCGACGGCGCGGGGGCCGAGCTGGACTGCATCGTGCTCCCCAAGGTCGCCGACGCCGGGGAGGTGCGGGCCCTGGATCTCCTGCTCGGGCAGGTCGAGCGGGCCAACGGGCTGGAGGTCGGCCGGATCGGCATCGAGGCGCAGATCGAGGACGCCCGGGGGTTGCTGGACGTCAACGCGATCGCGTCCGCCAGCCCGCGGGTGGAGACCCTCGTCTTCGGCCCGGCCGACTTCATGGCCAGCCTGAACATGAAGACCCTGGCCGTCGGCACCCTGCACCCCGACTACCCGGGCGACCCCTTCCACCACGTCCTCATGACCATCCTGGTGGCCGCCCGCGCCGCCGGGGTGCAGGCGATCGACGGGCCCTTCCTCCAGGTCCGCGACGTCGACGGGTTCCGCGCGGTGGCCCGGCGCTCGGCGGTCCTCGGCTTCGACGGCAAGTGGGTGCTGCACCCGGACCAGATCGACGCGGCGAACGAGGTCTACGCGCCGTCGCAGGAGGACTACGACCACGCCGAGCTCATCCTCGACGCCTACGACTGGTCCACCTCCGCGGCCGGCGGGACGAAGGGCTCGGCGATGCTCGGCGACGAGATGATCGACGAGGCGAGCCGCAAGATGGCGCTCGTGATCGCCGGCAAGGGCCGCGCCGCCGGCCTGGCGCGCACCCGTTCGTTCACCCCGCCCGGGGCCTGAGCAGAGATGTCCCCCCGGACGCTCGTGCTCCGAGTGCGGGGGGCACCCAGAGCGCGAGCGTCCGCACCACGACTCAGCCGGGTGCGCCGCCGCCGAGGTGCTTGGCCGCCTCCCGCCGGGACAGCGGGCTCAGCTCGTGCTCGGCGAGGAACCGGAGGACCCAGGCCGGATCGCTCTTGGCCAGGTCGCGCAGCGCCCAGCCGATGGCCTTGCGGACGAAGAACTCCGGATCGGCGGCGTTGACCTCGATCACCTCGGCGAGCAGGTCGGTGTCGGTGCGGTCCTTCGCCCCCACCTGCGCGATGACCGCGCTGCGCCGCAGCCACCGGTCCGGCGAGCGCGCCCAGCCGCGCAGCACCGGCGCCATCGCCTCCGGGTGCGCGAGCAGCAGTTCCCGCACCCGGGGGGAGACGCCGTCCACCAGGTCCCACCACGCCCCGGTGGTGACCATCTCGGTGTGGAGCGGCAGCAGCTCGAGGGCACCCTCGGCCACCGGCAGACCGGTGAGCGCGATCGCCGCGTACCGCTCCTCGCGGTGCGTGGCGGACCGCCAGAGCTCAGCCGCTGCCCGTTCGACGTCGCCCACCGAGGCCGGCGGGTGACCGGCGGCCGCCGTCCGGGTGAGCCGTCGGACCTCCGGCACGCGCACCCCGAGGCAGGGCTGCGTGGACTTCAGATAGGCCTGCATGCCGCGGCCGCGCTCGGGGTCGGCGGCCGCCCGCAGCGTCGCGCGCACGGCGGGGACGAGGGGCGGGACCATGCCCGGAGTCTGCCGCGCGCGACGAGCCGCGCGTGTGGGCCCCGCGCCGGGTGACGTGGGATCAGGGCAGGTAGCCGTGGTCGGTCTTCCACCTGCTGACCGCGTCGTCCCAGACGGACCGGTCGCTGACGACCCGCATCCCGGCCGTGTCGGCCGGGTAGGCCCCACCGCCCAGCCACACGATGGTGGAGGGCTCGTCGGGGCAGGCGGAGTCGTCGACGACCGTCCCCGGCGGCAGGGCCATCGAGTCGGTGCCGTTCAGGGACACCGAGTCGACCTTGAACACCGAGCACTTGATGACCACGCGGTTGCCCGACTCCGACCACTTGAACAAGGCGTTCTCGCCCATCACGACCTCACCGCCCTCGACGTGCGGCGTCTCGTAGAGGCCGATCAGCATGCGGTCGAGGGTGAGGGTCTCCGACGCGGGCGTCGGCCACGACCGGTCACTCGACGGGCGCTCGGAGATGCCGGTGTTGCACTGCTCCCAGAGGTTGTCGCGGAGCACCCCGCCGACCGTGTAGTCGTTCTCCATGCAGTCGTCCCGGATGCGGGACAGGTAGGTGCCGGTCACGAGGAACGTCGCGTTGTTGGCGTTGACGCCGTTCTCCTGCGGCTTGATGCCGTCCTCGACGTTGTCGCAGCGGACGTCGTGCACCTGCATCGACTCGGTCGCGATGATCTTCACGCAGGCCGCGTTGAACTGGTCGTGGTAGTAGCTCCAGGTCTGGCTGTCATCCGCCTGGCCGAGGATCGTGCCGCCGACGATGCAGGTGCGAGCCGCCGCGGTGCCGGTCCCGACCGCGAAGACCGAGTTGGTCGCCGGGTACGCGGTCGAGGTGATCCCGGACAGGTCGTAGGTCGCGTCGTCCTGCGGGTCCTTCACGACCCACTGGGTGGTCAGCGTGGTGCCGATCGACTGGGGACGCACCGTGCTGCGTCCGGTGCCCCCGCAGGGGTTCAGGGTGACAGCCCCGGTCTCGGCGCCCGTCCCGCTGCCGGGCGAGGTCGGCGGTGGGACGGGTACCGGAGCCGGCGCGGGAGCCGGTGCGGGTGCCGGTGCGGGGGTGGGTGCCGTCGCCCCGTCGCCGTCGAGGTCCGGGTCGCTCCCCGACACCGCAGGCCCGCCGGGGCGTGCGCCCTCGTCGTCCGCGGCGGCCTCCACCCGGGTGTCGGGCGCGGAGGGGGTGTCCGTGGACGACAGGACGCCCAGGCCGGAGGACGCGATCGTGACGGCCAACGACACGGTCGCGAGCTTGTAGGTGCGCTTCATGGGGCGTGGATCCTCAGGTGGGGAGACCGATGCGGGTACACGCTACGTAACGATTTGTGATCACCGAGTAGCGGCGTGTCGGCTGGCCTTCCGCCTGAACCTGCTGGTGAGGACGGCGGGTCGTCGGCGTTCCGGGCGTGCACATCTCGGCTCGGGGTCGAGTCGAGAGGAGAGATGTGTCCGAAATCACATCCCGTGGGCGGTTACGTCCCGCGGCCGCGGTCGGGCTACCGGCGCCGGGCCGCCATCGGCAGCCACACGGCCACCGCCATGATCAGCAGGGCGAGCGGCAGGTGCAGCGCGAGGCTGCCCTCGCCGGCCCGGCCGAGGAAGTACTCGGCCACCAGGAGCACCAGCAGCAGCGCCGTCCCGATCAGCAGGTCCCGTCGGGTGCGCAGCCAGACGGCGGCTGCGATCGTCGCGAGGGCGGCCAGGGTCACCGTCGCCTCACCGCCGTGCTGGTGGATCGAGTACCAGGGGCCGCCCGCGCCGGGCCGCAGGAACAGGCCGGCCCACAGTCCCTGCAGCAGCACGCCCAAGGTGGTCAGCCCCACCAGGGCGCTCCACACCGGGTGCGGGCGGGTCGTCCGGGCGGGGGCCTGCGGGGAGTCGGGCATGCGGCGAGTCTGCCGCGCTCGTGGGAGCCCGCAACGATCGGCCGCTGACCTAGGGTCGGCGGCACCGTGGACCCCGTGCTGGTCGGACCCGCAGCGGCCCCGGTGAGGGAGCGAGCGTGACCGACCACGTGGCGACCGGGGCCGAGGAGCTGCAGCGGGAGCTGGCCGGGCTTCGGATCGCGGAGCGGCGGGCCGAGGAGCGCCTGCAGCGGCTGGCCGCCGTGGCGCTCGACCTGCTCGGCGCGGAGACCGTCGAGGACCTCACCGCCATCGTCATCGGCCGGGGGCTCCCGGTGCTCGGGGCCGACGGCGGCGCGGTCGCGGTGCGCGACGAGCGGGCCTGCCTGGTCCGCCTCGCGGTCAGCCACGAGCTGGGGGACGAGGTCCAGGTCGCCTTCGGCGAGCAGCCCTGGGACAGCCCGCTGCCCGGCGCCTGGGTCGCCGTCCACGGGGAGGAACTGCTCATCCCCAGCGAGGCCGCCGGGCTGGCCTGGGCGCCGGAGACCGCGCGGGTGTTCGCCGCCACCGGGCGGTACGCCTGGGCCGCGCTGCCGTTGCGCGTGCGTGACCGGCTGCTGGGCGCGCTGGTGGCCTCCTGGGTGCACGAGCAGGAGTTCACCGCGGACGAGCTCGACCTGCTGCGCGCGTTCGCCGCGCTGTGCGCCCAGGCGCTGGACCGGATCCAGCACCTCGAGGCCCAGCGGGAGGCGGTGCGCGCCGTCGAGCGGCTGGCCGAGGGGCTGCAGCGGGCGCTGCTCACCCAGCCGACGACCCCGGAGGCGCTGGAGATCGCCGTCCGCTACCAGCCGGCCGCCCGGCAGGCCCAGGTCGGCGGCGACTGGTACGACGCGTTCATCACCGCGGCCGGGGCGACGCTGCTCGCGGTCGGCGACGTCAGCGGGCACGACACCGAGGCGGCCGCCGCGATGGGGCAGCTGCGCAGCCTGCTGCGGGGGCTGGCCTTCGACAGCGACGACGGCCCGGCGCGGCTGCTGACCCGGCTGGACCGCGCGATGCGAGGCCTCGAGGTGGACACGCTGGCCACCGTCGTCCTGGCCCGGGTCGAGGAGGACGACGACGGCACCCGCTGGCTGCGCTGGTCGGCCGCCGGCCACCCGCCGCCGCTGCTGCGTCAGCCCGACGGCCGGGTGGAGGTGCTGGACTCCGCGGACCTGCTGCTCGGCCTGGACCCGGAGTCCCCGCGCAGCGAGCAGCGCGCGCAGCTGCCGCCGGGCAGCGTGCTCCTGCTGTACACCGACGGGCTCGTCGAACGGCGCGGCAGCGACCTGGACGCGGGCGTGCGGCGACTGGTCGAGGTGCTGGGGGCTGAGCTGGACCGGAGCGCCGAGGAGCTCTGCGACGCCGTCGTGTCGGCGATGACCGACCTGGACAACGACGACGACATCGCCGTCCTGGTGCTGCGCACGGCGGGGTGACCCTCGGGCGGCACGGACGTCGGTCGACTCAGACGGTCGCGTCCAGGGTGTCGGTGTACCCGTCGTAGGCCAGGGTGGTCGCCCCCACCGTCTGGCCGTCCGCGATGCGGTTGATCCGGAAGGCGGCGACGTCGGCCTTGTGCACCACCTGGTCGTCGGCGCCCGTGCACACCTCGTTGAAGGTCACCGAGGACTCCGATCCGACGCTCAGGCAGTTCGGGATCCAGGCGCCGTCGCGGGTCTGCACGTCGAGCGAGTACGTGCTCCCTCCCGTCGCGCTCCATCGCAGATCGACTGTGTTCAGCGTGTTGAGGGAGCCGTCGGCCTTGAACATCAGCGGCTGGACGTAGACGTCGCGGCCGGCGTAGACGCCGTCCGCGGTGAACTCGGCGACGTGGTACAGCGTGTAGAACTGGCCGTGCCGATCGGTGACGGTGTTGTGCCCCTGGTTCTCGATCAGTCGCCCGTCGCGCGCCTCGAGGGGCGAGGAGAACGAGCGCCTCGCCTGCTCCCTGGTCAGGTCGCTCACCTGGGCGCCCATGAAGTACTGCATCCCGTAACGGCTCTTCATGTTGCCCTGGCTGTAGAAGAGGTACTGCCGCCCGTCGCGGCTGAAGAGCGTGGGCGCCTCGTTGACCTTCTGCTCGGCCTGCCTGCTCGGCCGGGTCACCTCGAAGACCTCGTCCGGCGCGTCGAGGGGGAATGCGGACACCACCGTGCCGTCCGCCGGGTCGAACCAGGTGTAGTGCATCCACTGGCGGGTCCCGTCGGAGTACACCGACGGATCCAGTCGCATCGCGTTCTCGCACCCGTCGTCCGGGCAGTCCTTCGTGTCGTGGGTGCGGGGATGTGTCGTGTCCTCGTTGATCTCGTCCGGCGCGCCGAACTGCATGCCCGCGTCCGGCGCGGTCGCGTAGAAGATCGTCTGCTGGCTGTCGCCCGACGGGCAGGGCGTGCCCTTGTCCACCCGGCTGGCCACGAAGTACAGCACGTAGTCGGTGCCCTGCCTGGTCAGTTCCGGTGCCCATTCACGGCAGTACCGGTGGTCCGGGTCGAGCGCGTCCGGGTCGTAGCGGTGCAGCAGGCTGAAGGTCTGCAGGTCGGTCGACGTGTAGA
This sequence comes from Modestobacter sp. I12A-02662, assembly GCF_041028325.1. Classification (NCBI taxonomy): domain Bacteria; kingdom Bacillati; phylum Actinomycetota; class Actinomycetes; order Geodermatophilales; family Geodermatophilaceae; genus Modestobacter; species Modestobacter sp. I12A-02662. The sequence goes on from NZ_JABGDE010000002.1 coordinate 297,936, forward strand.
TCGGCAGGAAGTCCTGGGACGACGTCCCCGACATGAAGTACAGGTTGTCGTCGACCTTGTAGATGTCGGGGTCGGCGAGCCCCTCCACCGCCAGGGTCCGGCCGTACGGCGCGATGTCGGCGTGCGCGGCGCCGACGCCGACCAGCTGGGGCAGGAGCGCGGCGAGCAGAGCGAGCGCCAGTGCCGGCAGGCAGCGGCGCCTGGGCGCGTGGACGTGACGGTGCTTGCTGTCCGACATCTGTGGCCCCCCGTGTGCGGTCCTGCCCGCGGACGAACGTCGTGCAGCGGCGCCCCGCACTGCCCCGGCGGAGCGGGCGCCGTGGTCCGCCTGGGCGGACCCGAGCGAATATGGCATGCCGGGTGGGTGGTGGCACCCAGGCCTCGGTGTGGCGGTGACGCTGCGAACAGACCCCGCCCGGGGCGACCGGGCGCCGGCCACCGGATCGCGCTGAGCACGCCGTCCGGTGGCCGGCTGCCCGTCGCTGCGAGACGGACGGCGGGCGCGTCAGTCGTCGTCCTCGGGTGGGTCCTCGTCCTCGTCCCCACTCACGTCTGCGACTTCTCCGGTCCAGAACGAGGTCTCCTTCATCGCCCCGCTCCACGTCAGCGAGATGTGGATGTGGTCGGTGTGCGGGTTCGGCCCGCGGTACCGCCGCCAGCCGTCATCTGCATGGGAGGCCGACCAGATGCGGCCGTTCCAGATCACGTACATCACGCCGAGTCGTCGGGCGTTGTACCCGTCCTCGTCGTCCGGGCCCTCGTCGAGGAGCCAGTCGATGAAGTCCTCGGCGACGGCCCGCTCGTTCGACCGGTTGACGCTCAGCATCCAGTCGAAGGCGCGGCCCTCCTTGTGCTCGCTGCGCCCCCCGATGGAGCACTGCCGGGTGATCCCGCCGTTCCGCCCCGTGCCGTAGTAGTCGAACAGCAGCTGGGCGAGCGCCCGGGTTCCGGGCTTCGCCACGGGATCGCACGTCGACTGGGGCTGGTAGTCAGCGAAGGGCTCGATGCGGTCGGGGGCCTCGGCCGGGGCCTCCGGCCCGTCGTCGTACGCCGCGTGAGCTGGCGGGGCCAGGCCTCCCATCACGCCGGTCGTCGCCAGGGCGACCGTGCAGGAGAGCAGCACCCGCCGGATGGCGGCGGTACGGCGGAGGGGGCGGGATGAGGAGTCCATGGGCGCTCCATAGGAGAGAAGGGGGTGCCCCACCTAACGGAACCGGTCGGTTCCGCGTCGAGGGTCTCGCCGCAGAAGTCCGCCGGCACCGGCCCGGGTGCGGCGCGTCCAGTGCTGTCCCGCACTGACTCATCTCGGACGGTTCCGACCGTCTGCCCGAACTGGGCGCGCGGTCGCTGCAGGGTGTAGCCCGGGCGTTCCGATCGTCGCGGTCGCCGCCACCCGCACCTGAGCACCTCCACGCCCTACGTTGTCCCGGAGCGGTCGCCGCCGGGGGAGTGGGGTTCGGCATGCCTGAGTTCGTCGGAGTTCCGGACTGGAACTGGTGGGAGAACGCCGGCGCGGGCCTCGCCGTCGCCGACGTCGACGGGGACGGGCTGCCCGATCTGGTGGTCCTCACCATCGACGAGCCGGAGGGGCCCAACCTCGGCTTCTACCGGGTCGGGTCCGGGTTCGTGGACGGGGCCGTCACCCGGGGCTGGGGGCCGTGGCACGGGGTCCCGGACTGGTTCCCGGAGTCCAACGCCGACGCCGGGGTGGCGGTCGTGGACATCGACGGCGACGGGACCCTGGACCTCGTCGTCTTCATGGTCGACTCGCCGTTCGGGCAGAACGGCGGCTACTACCGCGTCGGCCACGCCCTGGCCCCCGACGGGGCGGTGACCGGCGGGTGGGGGCCGTGGATCCCCGTCCCGGACTGGCCCTTCTGGGAGAACCAGGGCGGCGACATCGTGGTGGCCGACGTGGACGGCGACGGCCGCCTCCACCTCGTCGTCGTGATGATCGACGCGCCCGAGGGCGGCAACGGCGGGTACTACCGGGTGGGCCGGCAGCTCGACACCGACGGCACGGTGACCGGCGGCTGGGGGCCGTGGATCGCGATCCCGGAGTGGAACTTCTGGGAGAACCAGGGCGTCGGCGCGGCCGTCGCGGACCTCGACGGCGACGGCCGCCTCGAGCTGGTCGTGTTCTGCGTGGACAACCCGGTCGGGAACAACGGCGGCTTCTACACCGTCGGTTGGGGCCTGGACGGAACCGGACGGGCGGTCGACGGCTGGGGCCCGTGGACCCAGCTGGACACCTGGCCGTTCTGGGAGAACGCCGGCGCGTCGATCGCGGTCCTGCCGGCCGGCACCGGCCACCAGCTCGTCGTCCTCACCGTCGACACGCCACCGCAGCAGAACGGCGCGTTCCACTGCGTCACCGAGCTGGCCACCGACCTCGACACGGCAGCGGACGTCGGCGTCTGGCGGCTGCTGGACTTCGGGACCGAGGTCAACCCGGTGCACGCCGCGCTGCTGCACACCGGTGAGGTGCTGTTCTTCGCCGGTTCTGGGAACGACGAGGCCAAGCTCGCCGCCCAGCAGTTCCGCACCCGGGTGTGGCGCTACCCGTCCCCGGTGCTCGAGGCCCCGGACACGCCCATCGACCTGTTCTGCTGCGGCCAGGCGTGGCTCCCCGACGGCCGGCTGCTCGCCGCCGGCGGCACACTGCAGTACGACCCCTTCCGCGGTCTGCGCGACGCGCTCGTCCTCGACCCGGACACCCGGGCCTGGTCGGAGCAGCCCGCCATGGACGGCGGCCGCTGGTACCCGAGCCTGGCGCCGCTGCCCGACGGCCGGGTCGTGGCCATCTCCGGGCTCGGCGAGGACGGCAACCTCAACGTCGACCCGGAGGTCTACGACCCGGCGGACGGCACCTGGGCGCCGCTGCCCTCACCCGGGCCGTGGCCGATGTACTGCCACCTGGTGCTCCTCGCCGACGGGCGGGTCTTCTACACCGGCGGCCAGTACATGGGGAACAACGGCGTCCGGCCCTCCGTGTGGGACCCGGCCACCGGGGCCACGACCGAGGTGGAGGGGCTCCCCTTCCCGGACGTGCGCAACCAGTCGACCAGCGTGCTGCTGCCGCCCGCGCAGGACCAGCGGGTGATGATCGTCGGCGGCGGGGCCTCCGACATGCACGTCATGATTCCGGCCGTGGCCGACGCGGCGGTGGTGGACCTCGCGCAGGACGCGCCGCACTACGAGCCGGTGGCGCCGCTCCACCACCCACGCATGCACCTGACCGCAACCGTGCTGCCCGACCGCACCGTGCTGGTCAACGGCGGCTCCATGATGGAGGAGAGCGCGGCGATGGCCACCCTGGACGCCGAGCTCTTCGACCCGGCCACGGGGCAGTGGACCCACGGCGCGGTGTCGCGGGTGCCCCGGCTCTACCACTCGGTCGCGCTGCTCACGCCCGACGGCCGGGTGGTCACCGCCGGGTCGAACCCGGCCCGCCGGGTCGAGGAGCTGCGCATCGAGGTCTACTGGCCGCCCTACCTGTTCCGGGGCGGCCGGCCGACGCTCACCCTCGCGGACACGACCGCCGGCTACGGGGACACCGTCGTCGCCACGGTGGCGAGCGAGCGACCGCTGCGCTGGATGCATCTCATGCGGCCGGGCGCCGGTACGCACTCGGCGGACAACGAGCAGCGGCTCGTCGACCTTCCCTTCACGACGGGGGAGGACGACGAGGTGACCGTGGAGCTGCCGGCGAGTGCCGCGCTCGCGCCGCCCGGCTGGTACATGGTCTTCGCTGTCGACGAGGACGGCGTCCCCTCCGAGGCCGCCTGGCTGCGCCTCGGCTGAGATCCCGCCGCTTGGTGACCCTCGGTGCGGCCAGGCTGCAGCCCGTCCGCCCCGAACGGGTTGACGTACCGGCTCAGGACTCGGGGGCGTCCTGCTGCACCTCACGTTCGGGGATCTCCTCGACGGTCACCAGCGGGGGTCCAGCGGGCCCGAAGACCCGCGTGGCAGCGGTGATCGTGCCCTTCAGGACGTACTGCATGTAGTTCGCGGCGGCCATGGGCCCCACGCCGAAGGGGATCAGCCCGGCCAGGAGGGGCGGCCCGACCGCCAGCGACCAGGCCCGGAGGATCTCTGACTGCGAGGCGGCGATCTCCTGCCGCTCCTTCGCCGTCAGGGCCGCCAGGGCGTCGTACGCAGCGGCCTGTCCCAGCAGGGACGCGTGGGGTCCCAGGATCGCGTCGGGGCGGATCTTCCCGGTCTTGTCGAGCTTGACCGCTCCCTCCGTGAGGATCAGGAGGACGGCGATGCGGGTGAGTTCAGGGTCGGTGAGGTCCCTGTCGTGGAGGAGCCCTACCTTGATCGCCGCACTGACCGACTCCTTCAGGACCTCCCTCAAGGCGACTGGGAGCGCGGCGGCCGAGATCGCCGTCCCGACGCCCGGGAGGATCGACGGCAGGGAGTAGGAGACCGCTCGCGCCGCCTTGACCCGATTTCCACGGGTGACCTGGCTCACCAGGTCTCCCGGTGCGACCAGGGGCTTGCTCGCTCGGACCTTGTCGACGGCCGCACGGGCCTCCTCAAGGGAAGGTTGGAGAGTCCGGTTGATCAACGCCATCGCACGCTCGACGGTCGCCTCGACGTCGAACTCCGGCTTCGGGAGGTTGAAGCTGCCGGTCATGTGGGTCTCCTGTCCGTTGCGACTCATGGAGGATGCCAGCAGGAACTCCGCTGGGAGACCCCGCGGGCCCCGACCGCTCACGAGGCGCTGCGCACCGACTCCTGACCGCTGGAGCGGTACGGGCTGTCGATCGCCCGCTGAGTCCTCGGCTCGCTGTCCGCTGGACGCCGGGGAGGTGCCTCCCTGCGACGCCTGCTGATCCAGTCAGGTGGAGGCATCTCGGTCGACTTCGTGACCTTGCGTGACTAAGTCAGCGCCGTCCGGCGCCAGTGCGACAGAAAGTTCATGATCCGTCCACAGGAGCTCGGCAGACCGGCGCTCCTTGCCCTTACAGTCACCCGACCTTGGGGCAAAGTGACTGTTCGACGGGGGTGTCGTGGCTGCTTCGCGCAGCGCTGTGGACGTGGTCGACGGCGAGGTCCGGGAGCTGATCCGGCGACGTGGTCTCGACCCGTTCGTCGACCCGGCGCCGGTGCGGCTGCTGGTGCGGGACGTGCTGGCCGACTACTCCGAGCGGTCACTGTCCTCCGCGCTGCCGCCGGTCAGTGACCCGGAGGCGGTCGCCCGCGACGTGCTGGACCGGGTGGCCGGCTACGGGCCGCTGCAGCGGTACCTCGACGACCGCGAGGTCGAGGAGATCTGGGTCAACGCGCCGGGGCGGGTGTTCGTCGCCCGGCGCGGCCGGTCGGAGCTGACGACGACGGTGCTTGCGCCGGGGCAGCTGGCCGACCTGGTGGAGCGGATGCTGCGCACCTCGGGGCGCCGGGTGGACATGTCCACGCCGTTCGTGGACGCGATGCTGCCCGACGGCTCCCGGCTGCACGTGGTGATCCCGGACATCATTTGACCCTGGCCGCTGACCTGCGGGGACGATCGGTACTGCCCGTCTGACCTGCATATCTGTCGTCTGTAGTGGTTGGCAGTCTTGACCCGGTACGGGCGTTCTGCGGACTCGTTGCGGACCGAAGGCCGCGGCCAACGCTGCCCTAAGGCGCGTGCGTGTGCGACTCCTGGCCACGGCACCGGCTCTGCCGCAGGACGTCTGTGGAGGCTGGCCACTCTGCCGGACCCCTTGGCCGACCGTCTCTCACTGCCCCGGTCGTGGCCGCTTGAAGGTGTAGGACCCGCCGTGGTCAGAGCACAGCTCCCAACCTTCCTCGCCGACTCGGTTGAACTCGCGCTCCATGACCTCGATACGGTCGCGAATCTTCATGTTCGGCTCGACGACCTTGTACTCCCAGACAGTCATGCGGTGAGGCTGCCACCCGCCGCATACGTGAGGTCGTCTCGGTCCTGGAAGCCCGCTGAGCAGCGGGCTGAGCCGAGCCTGGACGTCAGGCCTGCTTCGCGCCATATTGCCGACGTGAGCTTCCAACTACCCGATGGCCCAGAGCTCGTCCCACCACCTGTCGGTTCATGGCGCCCTCCCAGGCGTCCGGCGTCATTCGACGAACTGCTCGACCACGGGCGTGCCATGGCTGCGACCGGGGAGGCCCGGCAGCAGGAGCTTCGGTCCAAGGCACGGGCAGCCGCCGACGAACTGGAAGAATGGCGCGACTCTTTGCGGCTACTCGGTCGATGGTTCGCCAAAGAGGCTCGCGACCGCGGAGTCCCGAGCTTGCCGTTGCACTCGGCGGCGACGACAAGACCAGCGCCCACGCCACCAAAAGGCCGATGGTTTCGGCGGCAGCCGCCGCCTGAGCCGTCTACACCAGTGGCGCGGACGACACGCGGCTGGGCTCTATTCCCGCTCGACCGCCGCACGGGTGAGGCCCACCGAGGCGGGTGGAGACATTACGGCGGCACCTCGTCTATGGGGGAAGTGCTTAACCCTAAGACGGGCTATCTCTGCTTGGCCGTCGACCAAGCGGGACTGATTCGCGTCGGTGTTGAACAAGAAGACTGCATCGTCGCCACCCGGCGGCCTAGCGACGTAATAGTGGGAATGACGCCGGACGAGATAACTCCGGTACACCTGGTGTCAGTCGTCAACAACATGTCTGCGGAGTCCACTCGGCCGTTCGACGACCCCATGCAAGACTTGGAAAGGCTACAACGGGAACATGGCGCGCAGAAGCATAGGGAAGGCGAAATCCTCAGCCTTTATGTTGCGTATGCTCAACGCATTCTCGCCGAGCGGTAGCTGCAATGCACTTCCCCGCCGGGTCGGCACAGCGACCCGGGACTGCGGGACGCTTCCAGGCGGCATGCGTGGCCATCGGCGGCAACCTTGGAGCCAAGCACAACCGGACGAAACGGCACAGCCGCCCCCGATAACGGCTCAAGCCGGCGCGTCGTCGCCGAAGGCCCAGTCCAACGGCGCCAACTCGACCGTAGTAAGAGTGCGCGCCTGGGGCAGGGCCCGGAAAAGGGCATGTTCCCAACAGGCGGGGCGGTAGCGCTCTCCACCGAGGCTGACCCCGTACGCGGCTGGCTCACCGCAGCCTGCGACGTACTCGCAGGTCAGGTCGTCGGGCACCGGGGCAGTGTGCCGCTGTTCTGCCCAACGTGCGGGGTCGCGAGGCCCGATGCCACCCTTTTTGGGTATCCCCGGAATGGCGACCCCTGAGGCAGCGTCGGCACCACAAGCAAGTTACGCGTAGATCGAAACAACGTTTGCGACGAAGCCGACGACTATCCCCGCGAGAACCAAGGCGACCGGGAGGATGAACCGGCTGCGGGATTGAGGTGTGAAGTAGGGCGTGCCGTCGGTGTCCAAGTTGAGTGATACGCGTTGGACGGCCATCAGCACCCCCCAACGATCTCTGCGACCGCCGCGGTTGCGTACAGGACCCAAAGCAACGCAGCCATGGGGTTCACACTGGCATGCCGGCTAGTCCGGGGGTGCACCAGGTCAGTCGAGCGTGCGCAGCTCCGACCCCGGGTGCCATCCCAACTGGGCGCCCTCGAAGAAGCAGCCGGCGAACAGCGTGGCGGGGCCCAGCCACGTCCCGTCCGCGGTCTTCATGCGACCCCACAGCGATCCACTGAGCTTGTCGCGGCCCACGAGTGCCGGCGAGGTGGGTTGAGGTGGGTTGCATCGAACGAGCCAGCGCTGCCGCCAGTTCAAACTTGAGTCCTCGTCCGGTGCCCCGGCGTCCACATCCCAATCGGGCCAGGGCCACAACTGGCGTGTTGCCACAAACTTCATCGAGGTGTCGTGAGTGCGAGTTGCCGGTTGCGGCCGGTTGGAACCGCTCCACTTGGTTAGTTAGAGGTTCTTCTTTGCATTGCGCCGAAGAGGTGCGGCAACGCAACCAAGCTCCCTTGATACATCGGGTAGGCGCCAAGGTCACCAACGTCTACCCATCTCGCCTCCAAGATTTCCGACTCCTGCAACCGGAGAGAGGAGACGTCACTGACGGTGGTGAGCCAAAAAAAGACCTTCCCGTCACCGACGTCTCTCGGTTGCTGCAGGAGCGGGTGAAGGGAATCGGGGGCTATTGACAACCCCACTTCCTCATCTACCTCACGCACGACTGTCCGGATTGGACTCAGGTCACCTGGCTCTTGGCGACCACCGACGGGTTGCCAAAGCTCGGGCCTCCGCGAGGAGCGAACCAACAACACCTTGCCCGACGAGTCGTCCACGATGAACACGAACGCTGCCCACTTGTCACCGACTCCAGCGCTGTACTGCTCGTCGAAGTAGGCGAACTGCTCGGCCAGGTCCAACACTGGTCTCCGCGCATTCACGATCATAGGACCGAGCCCTTTGGGCGCAACGACGAAAGAGCTACCGCCCCGTAGCTCAGTCGCCACAAGAGTCAAGGACGGCGCCACCAAGGAAGCACTGGAGTGGTACTCGCCGCGAGGTATTTCGATCACACCCGAGTGAGCACCCCTCTCGGACCGACTAGCCAGGCGCACACCGACGGCGGGCGCCTCCAGCGCCAGCCGACTCGTCCCGGAGCCATAGTCACTTTCCACGCGATACAGGCTGGTTTCTGAAGATTCACAGGGAGAAACGACGTACCGAGACTCCTCTATGGACCCGATCAGGACGGTGGATAAGATTCGCCACCCGTGCGCATGGACCTGTTGGTCAAGGGTGCCTCTGCGAGCCATTACCCGCTCCATCTCGCCGCGAGATGGCCAGAGGTGCAGCCGTATCTGCCAGCCCTCAATCTCGTCCTCGCGCAATCGACAAACGACGAAGCCGTATGGGTGGTCATAAGCCACAAGGTCCGTCGTGCCCTCGAGACGAGCGCGCAAGTCTGGCCAAGTCTGCGCTTCCAGCCACATGCGCAATTCATGCTCAGGCATAGTTATCAGGCGCGCCCCTTTGAGCAATGACTTTTCGCAACTCATCATCGGACGCGCAAGTATTAAGTCCTAGAGAGGAGAAGAATTTGCGAACCCCAACAATGTCCGCATCTGTGGGTTGCCGCATGCCGGATCGGGTGATCCCAGGATGCTCCGGAATCAAGTGTCGACATCCAGCGAAGGCGCTCTCGAAATCGTCGCACCATCCAGTGAAAAATTCCGAGGCCTTGCTGAAGAGAAGGCCGGGCTCACCCTTGTTCTGTCCGGTGACCAGAGCCATCTCGTCCGACAGGTCCAAGCTCATAACCCAGTTCATCGAACTCAATCCCACTGTTATGTTGATGCGGGGGGCTTCCTGCTTGCAAATGGCGGCCTCCAATATTGATGCGTAGATCTCAAGGCGCACACGATCAACTGTCCACTGCTTCGCGGGGTTGCTGCGCATGCGTGCGTAAGCGCGCAGGAGATCTTCATTTTCAGGGTCCAGCAGTTGCATTTTGATGTTGACGGGTCGCCGACCCTTCAGTGCCGCCTTAGTCAACCAAGGTAGCGTGTGACGCGAAAAATAGTTGGCAGTTCGGGCGCGCACATTCCACTCGCGTGCGTCCTTCGTCGCCTCTTCGATCGCATCCTCTATCGCCTTGGTGTCCAGTAGCTCAATCGACTCAGAGGAGTCGTTGGAGGGAAAGAGGAAAGGAACGAGCGCGCCCACGGCTATGGCCACAAGAATGGTGGCGATCAAGTTATCAGCAACGTTCGACGTAACCTGTACCCACCGATCGGACTCGCCCGTCGGCTCAGGCAGGACGAACAGGCGCACGAGCACGACAACGGCGAAGCCGAGCACCAGCGAGAGGAAGTACCAACGTCGGAGCGTCGTCGTCTTTGCCACTGGGTGCACTGACCGAACCTTAGGTCATCGGCGGGTTGAAGGGTGGGCCAACCGCCGCCCCGTGCCTGCTTAGGTTGCCCTCCCGCGAAGCGACTTCACGATGAGGGACCGGACTTGCCGCTCATGCAGCAGTCGCTGCACGAAGTTGCCGAGCGCATCGCCGTGGTACTCCGACCAACGGCGACGCGCCTCGCGCCATGCGTAGAACGGCCCGAGTTGTCCCCAGTGCTGCGCCCTCCCACTCGGTGCGACCCTGCAGAAGCCGCGGGACGTCCCACTCCGACACCATGAAGCGACGGAGCCGCTCTGGAGCCAGCGGAACCGGGGCCGGGCGCCGCTTCACTCGGACACCCCCAGCCGGGTGTTCCCGTGGCCATCCACTGAGTGGGCGACCTGCGGGAGGCGACCGGTCCCTCCCCGCCGGCTAGAACGATCGACCTTGTTCTCCGCGTCGATCAGATCTGACGGCACCCCGAGCCTCCGCAGCGCAGCCCGATCCAACGAGCTCAGAGGCGGCAGAGACCCGTTCTGCGATACCCGCCACGCGTTGCGGGCCCGCAGGAACGCCGCCCCACCCTCGGCGGTCGGAGCCAGCCCGGTGCGGATGAACCACAACAGCTCCTGCGGAGGCTCGGCGTCGCTGAACTCGACCAGCGGAACCTGACGCCGCCTCACGACACGGCCCCGCGAATGCCGTACGTGCCACGCACCCCGCCACGTCGCTGGGGACGGGCTCCGACCTGCTGGTCGCCTTCCTCGCCCTGGGGCAGCCGCATCGCTGCCAGGAGGCGGGCCAGGGCGATTCGCTGCTGACGGGCCTCTGTCGCGGCCGGGTGCGCCTTTACGCCTTGCGGTGACTCGACCAGCACCCCATCCCGACGCAGTTCCTCCTCGAGCTTGGACAGCAGGTCGACGGTGCGGCACGCCTCCACCAGCAGCGCCCGCTCGTGCTCCTCGAGGTCGAAGCTGTCGATCACGGACGACCACAAGGCTAGGGCGTCGGTTCCCAGGCCGGCAGGGGCCTTCTCAGGGGCTTTACGCACGGTGACCGTCCATCGGCAAGCCCGAATAGGTCAACCGTTCTAGCTGGTCAAGCGGGTCAGCCATCTCCCTGCGGTGGCGGTGTGCACGCGGGTCGAGGGCTGGACCCCCGTGTTCGGTCACCGTCTGTGACGATCGGCCGGTCATCGGAGCGCCAGCATCTGACTGCGGTCGATCTCGCCGCGTCGGACGAGTTCGGCGTTGGTGTGCTGCTGTGCGCGGTCGAGCGCGTTGTCGGGGTGGACGAGGGCGAACGTGACGCGGTCGCCGTAGGTGCCGGCTGCTGCCCGGACGATGGCGACGTCGGTGCCGTCCTGGTGGGCGTCGGTGTGCATCTGTCGCACGGCCTTGTACTGCGCGGCTTCGGCCGGGGTGTTGCCGCGGTCGTCGATCTGGCCGAGGGACACGGTGGTCTGTGGGACGACGGTGCCGACGTCGGTGATGGCGACGAGCGGCTGTGCCGATCGCGGCACGTTGGTCACGGTGCCGGGCCGGGGTGCGAACGGTGCGCCGATGGCGATCAGTGCCGCGCACTCTTCCTGGGCGATGTCGAAGGCGGGACCGGCCTTGGCCGCGAGGACGGCGACGGGGTCGAACGGGTCGGCGGGGAGCTTGGCGGCGACCTGGCGGAGCTTGTAGGCGTGCTCGAGCAGGGCGGGTGCGAGGCGGGCGTGGATCTCGGTGAGGCCGGTGGTGATCGCGGCGTCGACCTTGTAGGCGAGGGCGTCGGTCAGGCCGGCCTTGCGGAGTCGGTCGGCTGCGTCGGCGTACCGCAGTCGGGCTTCGGCGTCGTGGACCGCCGTGCCGAGGGTGTCGGCGGTGGCGGTGGCGACGAGGTCACCGACGATCTCCCGTTCGAGGGTGGAGCTGTGGGCGTTGCCCGGCTGGTTGCTGGGGAGCTGCTGGGCGGCTTCCCACAGGCGCAGGGCGTCCTCGATGACGGCGGGCAGTGCCCGCTTCTTGGGGTCGGCGTAGGCCAGTGCGGCGCGGACCTGCTTGACGCGGTCGTTGACGGTGAAGGCGATGGGCATGGTCACTGGTGGCTCCCGTTGATGAGGTCGTCGTTGGTGAGCAGGCGGGGCTGCGTGGTGGTGTGTTCGGCGATGTCGGTGAGGACGTCGCGGGTGTTGATGGCTGCGGTGCGGTTGAACATGGGTTCGACGGCTTCGGCGAACAGTGCGGCGAGTTCGCGGTCTCGCTCGTGGTCGCGCTTGCGTGACATCGGGGGTCCTTTCGGTGGGTGGTGCGCCGGACGCGGGGTGGGCTCGGGTTTGTCCGGCACCCCGCGCCCGGCGGCTCTGTCAGACCCAGCCGCCGTTGTGCTGGGCGAGGAACTCAGCGAAGTTGCTGGAGTAGTTGGTGGGTCGGGGCTGGGAGTGGCGCCGCTTGCGTCGGGGCTTGCACAGGCGGCAGCGGCCTTCGCGGGCGTTGACGGCGACAGCCACCGGGCCGTGACAGACGGGGCAGTGGGTGTTCATGCGGATTGCCTTTCTTCGCGGGTGAGGCGGTTGCTGCGGTCGGCGATGCAGCCGATGCACTTGCCGTTGGCGGCCCGCTTGTCGTTGGGGTGGTCGGGGCACGCGTGCGGGGAAGGGAGCAGGGAAGGGAGCAAGGGAGCGGCACTCTTGTCCCCTGCGCTCTTGCTCCCTTGCTGCTCCCTTGCAGGTAGGGGGCTTGTCGGGTCGGTGACGATCGCCCACACCCAGCGGTCGGCGACCTTCGCGGAGCGGACCTGCTTGCCCTTCGCGCGCTTGAGCTGGTCCTTGCTGAAGTGCTCCTTCTTGCCGGCCTCCCAGACGTCCCTGGAGGTCGCGCTTCCGCCTTGGGCGGTCAGGTAGCCGATCAACCAGTCCGCGACTTCCTGCCGCTCGCTGCGGTCCTCATCGCCCTGCGGGGTCCGCTGCAGCAGATCCCGGACGGTGGTGTCGGACTCGCCCAGCCACGTGACCCGGCCGACGCTGGCCGTACATGCACGGCCTTGTCAGCCACCAGCCGGGCGTCCTCGGCGGCCTGGAGGGTGCAGCCGGCCAGGGTGTCGTGCCGGTACACCAGGCCAGCCGGATGGGGCACCAGCTGCGGGCCACCGCACTCGGGGCAGGTGGCGGGGGTGGGGTCGCTGAAGACCGGGGTCAGGTCAGGCATCGGATCTCCTTGTGGGTCGGCGGGTGGGCCGGTCTGTGGGAGATCGCCCCGAGCGACGCCGTCCTCGACGAGGTGGACGTGCACCCGGCCAAGGTCGCCGGGCTCACGATCATCACCCGCGAACTGGCCGAGGACTCCTCGCCGCAGGCTGCCCAGACCGTGGGCGCTGGCCTGGCCCGCGACATTGCCCGCAAGGTCGACGCCGCGTTCTTTGGCAACCTCCCCGCCCCGGCTCCGAAGGGCCTCAGCTCGCTGGCCACCACTGCCGGCAACGTGCAGACGGTGGACGCCGGTGCCGCGTTCGACTCGCTCGACGCCTTCGCCGAGGCTCAGTCGCTGGCCGAGAACGTCGGTGCGCGGCTGACCAGTTTCGTCGCCAACCCGGCGGACGCCCTGGCCCTGGCGGTGCTCAAGACCGGCACCGGCTCCAACCAGACCCTGCTGGGCGGTCAGCGGTCCATCAACGGCGTGACCCTGCACGTGTCACCCTCCGTCCCGGCCGGGACCATCTGGGGCATCCCGCAGGACCGGGCGGTCGTCGTGATCCGCGAGGACGCCACCGTCGAGACGGACCGAAGTGTGTACTTCACCTCAGACCGTGTCGCCGTCAAGGCCGTCATGCGCGTCGGCTTCGGCTACCCGCACCTGGCCGGTCTCGTCAAGATCAGCATCGGCGGCTGACCGAACTTCGGCCCCTGCTGGACTCCTTCCCGGCACGGGCGGTTGGGGGAACGGAGCCGCCCCCTGGACTGGTGAGAGTCCAGGGGGCGGTGCCCACTTCAGAGCCCGGCCGATTCCCTTCAGCCGGGCGCTCGTGTCGTCCGGGCTCATCACCGCCCTGAGTCGGACCCCAATGAGAGCATGGCGTTCGACTCGAGGGGGCAGAGACGATGGCCGATCCGGTGGCGTTGATGGTGACGGACCTGCGAGAGAAGTACGAGGCGATGCCTTCGTCTCCAAAGTTCTCGCGCCTGTATGACGACGCAGACTGGGGTCACATGTTTGCGGTTCTCCACAAGCGGTTGAACCAGCACTTCAGTGACATCAACGGCCGCGCCAAGTCCACCCGCTACTACTGGGCGGACAACAGTCGCGACCTACTCGCGCTCATCGACGAGATCGAGATAGACCTCCATACGCTGAAGAGGTCCGGCGTCGAGGTCGAAGTCGACGCTCGGTACCAGGAAGCGCTGGATCGCTGCAGGCCTTGGCTTTCCCCAGTGAGGGGCAGCACGGTGCCCGAGGATTTCGAGCCCATCGAGCTCATCGAGTACCAGCCAGTCTTCACTCGCGCGGCTATGAGCGTGAAGCTGAAGAAGGAACAGCAGCCGGTATCGCTCAAGATGGTGGGAAGTGGTTCCTACGCCCACGTCTATTCCTACGTGGATCCTGACTACGACATCCAGTTCGCTGTCAAAAGGGCGAAGAGGGGGCTGGACGAGCGCGACCTGCTGCGCTTCAAGCAGGAGTTTGAGGTGATGAAGAAGCTCAGCTTCCCCTACGTGGTGGAGGTCTACAAGTACAACGACGATCTCAACGAGTACCGGATGGAGTACTGCGACACCACGCTGCGGGAGTACATCCGAAAGAGGAACGCAACGCTCAAGTTCGGCACTCGAAAGCGCATTGCACTCCAATTCCTTTACGGCGTCAACTACCTGCACGTTAACCAGTACCTGCACCGAGACATCAGCCTGCAAAACATCTTGCTGAAGGTCTACGGAGAGAGTGCGGTACTAGTCAAGCTGTCGGACTTTGGGCTGGTGAAGGACCTAAGCAAAGACTTCACCCTCACCCAGACCGCCATGAAGGGGACTCACCGCGACCCGCTGCTCGCGAGCTTCAAGGAATACGCGGTCGTCAACGAGATGTACTCGATCGCTTGGGTCCTCGCCTACATATTCACCGGCAAGGAGAAGCTTCCGCCCAGCGACGGCGAAATCGGTCAAATCATCCATAAGTGCGCCAGCCATGACCTCAGCCAGCGCTACCAGACCGTGCTCGCGCTGATAGCAGACGTGGAAAAGGTGGTCGCGTCACCCGCGAAGGCAACCGCTTAGAGCCCGGCCGGGCTGGTTGTGTGTTCGGGGCCTGCGGGGGCCAGTGAGCTTCAGAGGGCGGGGAGAGCGGCGGCAGCCGCAGCGATCTTGGCGGCCACGTCATCCAACGAGGACTCAGCCGTGTCGAGACCAGCGTGCGAGGCGAGCATGGGGCTGACGTCCAAGAGCTGCTCGTAGGTGACCCCGTGCGTGACCGGGATGACGCGCTTGGTATTCAGGAGCACGGCCAGTTCCTTCTCAGCGATGCCCTCCTTCTCGATGCTCTTTAGAAGCGCAGGCGTCACCAACACGATCCCGATGCGCGAGTTGCGGAGCCCCTTGTCGATCTCGCGGATCATCAACGATCCGAGAGGAAGGTCTTCCTCGCTGAACCACACCGTCGCGCCGTTGGTCTTCAGGAGGCCATGAAGCTCGGCGGCGCTGCCCTGCCGGTCGTCCCAGGCGTGGCACAGGAAGAGGTCACGACGGTCTGGGTTGACCCGGGCCTGCTCCACCGCCTTCTCGGCGTAGGGCTCGACCGTTCGCCACTCCGTTGGGGTGTACGAGACCATCCGGCCAGCCCTGGTCCGACGCGAGCTCCCACCACTGGATGAGCTGCTGTAGCTCGACCCGCCGCTGTAGGACGACCGGCCGCCGTAGGACGGGTACGACGAGCGGTAGGAGCCCCTACCCCCGCACGCTGGGCATTTCGCACGCGCGCTCGCGGAGCGGTGGCCTTGACGTGGCGCTGTGCACTGAGCCATGCGCGCAGGGTAGAGGAGTCCTCCGACACATCGCGGTCAACTGCCTGGACCTACCTCACGGACTTGGGAACCGCTATGAGACCACTCCCGGCGTCCAGGGCAGCGCTGCTTCATCAGGCGCTCATCAGCACCGCACCACCTTGCGCCACGGACCCGAGTGCGATTAGCAGGATGCCAACACCGGCCCAGCGCTGCGTGCTCCTCAGGTCCTTCGCGCGTGCCGCATCAACCTGCGCCGCGACCCGCATGAAGGCGGCCGCCATCTCCAGGTCAGCCTCCCGTTGCGCGATCCGGACGTCCTCCAGCGTGTAGGGCGGCACGGGACGCGAGTACTTCTGGCTGATGGCCACTTGAAGAGGCACATCCCGATGCCCGGCCTCGAACGTGGCATACGTCAGGAAGTGCGGCGCCGCGAAGATGCCGTACAGCGTGCACGCGGTGCCGATCAGCACCGATGCAATCCCCCCGAGCGCGAGGCAGCTCTCGAAGTCCATGGCCGGATCCAATCACCCGGCGTCAGGCCGGTCGCGCAGCGAACTCCCCGGCGGGGCCGTGCCACGCAGCGAGGCTGGCGTTTCAGGAAGCGGTGAAGCGGTGAAGCGGTGAAGCGCAACTCCACCCGGCCGCCGCGTCGATAGGCCATGTGCTGAGAACGTTGTAGTTAACTACCGGCTCGTACGCAGGCGGGGAAGACCACGCTCGACAACTGTTCGAACTGACATACCTAAGAGGTGACCGCGACCCTCACCGGCCGGATTGCTCGATCTGGCGCTCCTCTCGCCGAGGTTCCTCGCGCGGCCGTCTACTGCCGCATCAGTGATGACCGCCGCGGACTCGGCCTCGGCGTCGAAAGGCAGCGCCAGGACTGCCACGAACTCGCTCGTCGGCACGGCTGGGAGATCGTCGGCACCTACATCGACAACGACGTCAGCGCCTACTCCGGGAAACCCCGCCCTCAGTACGCCGATCTCATGGACGCCGTACGGGCGGCCGCGGTCGACGTCGTCCTGGCCTGGGATCCCGATCGCCTACACCGTTCGCCGGCCGAGCTCGAGAGCTTCATCGTCGCGGTCGAGCGGGCCGGAGTCGACGTGGTCACCGTGCAGGCGGGCGAGTGGGACCTGTCTACGGCGAACGGTCGGCTGACGGCACGGCTGTTGGGCAGCATCGCCCGGCACGAGTCCGAACATAAGTCTGAGAGGGTGCGGCGAGCCTTGGAGCAGAACGCGACCGCCGGCCGCCCCCACGGGCGACGCGCCTACGGATGGCAGCGCCAGCGCACCCCCGATGGAGCAGTGCGCGAGGTGGTCGTGCCGGAGGAGGCTGCCGTCGTCCGGCGGATTGCCGACGCCCTGCTGGCCGGGGAGTCCCTGCGATCGGTCACGGCAGCCCTCAACGCTGAGGGGATCCCCTCGCCGGCCGGGAAGCCCTGGGGGAAGAACATGGTCCGCGCCCTGGTCCTGCGCGAGCGGAACGCCGGCCTACGCGTTCACCAAGGAGAGATCGTCGGCGACGGGGCCTGGGATGCAATCCTTGACCGTGGGCGCTGGGAACAGCTGCGGGCGGCGCTGTCCGACCCAGGGCGGAGGACAAGCACCGGCACGGCCGCCGCGCACCTGCTCTCTGGTCTTGCCCACTGCGGCGTCTGCGGAGCCGCGCTCCGCGTGGCCCAGAATCGCGGGATCCCGTCCTACCGATGCTCGGCAAGCGGCTGTGTGATTCGCCGGAAGGTCGACCTGGACCGCCTGATCGTGGGCCTGGTCGCGGCCCGGCTGGCTCGTCCCGACGCTGTCTCCCTGTTCGTGCCCGACGACAGCGTCGAGCGGTCCGCCGCACTGGCGGAGGCTGAACAGCTCCGGGGTCGGCTCGATCACGCTGCCGACCAGTACGCCGACGGCGCCATCGACGGGCGGCAGTTGGAGCGGATTACGGCCAAGCTTCGCCCGCTGCTCGCCGAGGCGGAAGGGCGATCCCGTGTGTTGGACCCTGCGCCCCTCCTGGACGGACTGGTCGGTGCGGAGCATTGGGCGGAGGTCTGGGAGTCGCTGCCGCTGAGCCGCCGTCGCGCCGTCGTGGACACGCTGCTGACCATCACCGTCAATCGGACGCGCCAAGGTGCGCGGACGTTCGATCCCGAGGCGGTCGCGATCGGCTGGAAGGGATCGGCCGCGTGAGCAACCGTCGCGACGTTGACCCGCGCCCCACGACGACGCCCATGCTCGACTGGTGGCCGCACGGAACGCCGGGGGCGAGTCAGCGCGACCTGGAGCACGCCCGCTGGCGCCGTCTGGCCCACACGCCCACCTACGTCGACGTGCCCGGTAAGTCCCGAGTCCAGGTGGGGCCGATGCTGCGGCGTGATGAGGACCAGCGCCGGTTTGGCCCACATCCGCTGCGGTTCCTGCGGGGCCAGGATCGGCGAGATCTTCTCCGTGCCCCAGGAGTGGCAAGGGCGCCCGTTCACCTGGGCGGAGTGCTGGTGGATCACCGACCGGGAGACGAAGCCGCCTCGCATCACCCGCTACATGACCATCCTGGATGACCAGACAGCGGCCGGTGACGTCGAGACCGAGTGCCCTACCCACGGAATCGTCTCGGTCAGTGTCCGTGGAGTCCTGGGTGACCTGCCGGCCCTTGTCGGCCGCTGGGAGACGCGGGGACGCCCTGGGAAGGTGATTGCCCGCCTGGCCGGTGCCTGACCGCTGACGGCCTCACGCGCAGGTCGACCCGCCGGTCGTTACGTGCGGTGATGTATGCGATACTGATCGCAACGCCTCGGTTGATCCGGAAGACCGTGCAGACTGGGCGGCCGCAGACCACCATCGCTACACGCGAGGTCTGCCTTGGCTGCCCAGGATCCTGTCCTTCGTCGTCTCGCCGCCCAGAACGCCGCCCAGCGGCGTTGGAAGCGTCCTACCGACGAGACCGCCACCGAACTGGCTGAGATTCGTCTCGCCCGGTACATCACGCAGGTCATTGACGCTGCGCCACCCCTCACGACCGAGCAGTGTCAGCGGCTCTCGGCGCTCCTGAACCCCCGCGGCTCCCTCAGGGGCCCCCGGTGACGGCAGACGAAAGGGCGGCCCGGCCGCGAACCGGCACCGCCCCCGACGAGAACGTCGCCTCCAGAAAGCCCCTCAACGACGAGTGTACGGCCGCCGAGAACAACCTGATCTTGGCAACCCTCGCCGACCTGTCACGGGCTGTCCGTGATGCCGGCGTAGCCGCGGCCAACGGCAACCAGGACCACTGGTGGGCCTCCTGCTGTGACGCGGCCATCCGCTATCTCGCCGCGCTGGACCGGCCATTCACCGCCGACGACGTCCAGGCGCTCATCCCGACCGCCGACCACCCCTGCCGGATGGGCGGGCGGTTTTACGCCGCCATCCGGGCGGGGATCATCCGGCCGGTTGGCTACACGCTCAGCGAGCGGCCGAGTCGACGGCGCGGCGTCTTGCGGCTCTACCAGCGCGGGGTTGCGGGGTGAGCCGCCGACAGGCCGCCCAAGGAGATGGGGGACCGCAGGTTGGTGATGAGGCGGCTCCGGCGCCCGCCAGACGCAGCCTGAGGCCGCTATACATCGACCTCATCCGTGATGGCGTGACCACGGCCAGCCTGAAGGCCAAGGGGCGCGACGTGGCCGTCTACAACGCCCTCGTCCGCACTGCACTGGCTGCGGTCAACGCCCACTGGGACTACTCCGAGTGGCACGCCGAGCTCGATAAGCGCAGTAGCCACCTGGGGAACCAGGCGGCCACGAAGCGGAACAGGGAGAACCGCCCGAGGGAGCAGCTGGAGAAGATGCTCCAGAAGGCGTGGGACGCGGCTGTCGTCATCGCCGCCGAGAGACCTCCGTTCGACGAGGAGGCGAGGGCGGCTCATGTCGCGAAGTTCC
Organism: Modestobacter sp. I12A-02662; assembly: GCF_041028325.1. Lineage (NCBI taxonomy): Bacteria > Bacillati > Actinomycetota > Actinomycetes > Geodermatophilales > Geodermatophilaceae > Modestobacter > Modestobacter sp. I12A-02662. Next base: position 317,617 of record NZ_JABGDE010000002.1, read on the forward strand.
GGACCTGGCTCAGCGACCCCGCTTGCCCCGTGTCGGAGAACCAGCGACTCGTCCTGGATGCCGTCGCTCGGCGGGCAGCTGTGCTCAACGTGACCAGCCCCAGCTGCTCCACCCGGTACCTGTTGGGGGAGACCGGCCTGGGGTTGACCGCCCTCCGTACCGCCCTGCGCCGGTGCCTCGACGCTGGCCTGCTCGTACAGCTCGAGAAGGGTCAGCCGTGGGCCAAGAGCCGGAGTCGGGCGAGCTGCCGTGCAGCCGTCTACCGCCTGCCCCCCGTCGAGGCGCTGCCTGCGGTCAACCAGTGCCCCGCAAGCGGGGCTAGTGGTGCCCCTTCCATGGTGCTCCTCACCTCGAGCACCACCTCGGAGCCACTGACTAGTGATGCCCCTCGCTCGGCACCTACGACGAAGAGCGATCTCGCGCCACTGGCTAGTGGTGCTCCATTGTCGATTGACACATCTCAGAAGGAGGAGCAGATGACGCTGAAGGAACTCGTGCAGGCGCACGCGCTGATCGCGGAGGTCAAGGCGGAGCTGCTGGCGCAGCTTCGGGCTGAGCTGGGACTGGGGACGTCCAGTGGACCCGAGGCGACCGTTCGGCCCCTGCGGGCGGTCCGAGAAGGCAGAACCTGATTCAACTGCCGGCACGGACCGGTCGCGCCCGCGCGCGTAGCCGCCCTCCCGATACTCCCGGTACTTCCGGGCCGCTCGGTCGCCGGGATTGAGCCAAGGCAGGGGTGTCAGGGTTGCGGAGCCCGCTCACCATCGACCCGGTGGAGGAACGGGCGTGAACCGCAGGCACTGTTCCCAGCGTGCACGACCGAGGGTGACCATGGTCAATCGGGTTCCACTGGTGCGGACGTAATACGCTCGCCGGCGCAATCAATGCCGTGACGATTCATCGCACCTGTGATGGGCGAGCAGACGGATGGTCAGAGGCGCCCCCCTCCAGAGGGGCGGCACCCGGGGGCTCCCGCGCCCCCACGATCAAGCGATGCCGTACTCCTCGGCGAGGTCCGCATACCGGGCCCTGAGGACACGCGCGAAGAGCTCACGGGCTGTCTCGTCCCTGACCGAAAGGAGCTGCCCCTTCTGGGAGTTCTTGGGGCCGCCATTCCAGATCGGGCGGTGCCCGGTGGCCCGAAACCTTCCGCCGATCGCCTTGAAGACGCCGGACATGGTCATCGCCTCGTCATAGCCGACCGAACGGCGCAGCTCGCCGGTCCATACACCATCGGTGCCGGCCGCAATCAGCCGAGCGATGACCCGCCTCTGGTTGGGTCCGAGGACGCCCAGAATCCACGTAGCGGCCGACTCCTCGTTCGCAGCCCACCTGGGCAGCTCCCAGGCGTCCTTCGGCCCGAAGCTGTTGGAGTAGGGCGGCCTGTACTCGCCCCCGCCTCCTGGCTCCGAGCGGACGAGCAGCTGCGCGATCTGGGACTGAATCAGCGACGCCCGACTTGCCTCCACCCAGGTCACGAGCGGAATCATCTGGTCACCGCTTGCCGGAGTCACTGGCACGGTGTCGGGGTCAACAGACATCTCGACTCCTTGCTTCGGACACGCTCACATGTGTGAGCACACCTGACTGTAGGCATCGGCGTCTCACACATGCAAGCGGCTGTGCCCCCTGTGATGCCAGCCAGGACCCAGGCCCTGCCCCGTGAACCCGTAGCACGAGGGAGGTCACGTCTCGTCGGCCGGCGATGGTGGCCGTGGCCACGGCCTCCGACCCGAGGGCGCCGCCCCTCGGTGCGCTGCTCCGCCCTCGCCTCATTCTTGCCGCGGTGATCCTCGCGCCGGGAGGCAGCCGCTGCCAGACCTGCGGCCGGTCCTTGCCGTACCCATCCGCCACAACCGCACGTCGATAGGTCGAACTCCGGCAGCCGTGGGTCAAGATGCAGCCCGTGACGCGCATCTTCGACAACATCCGGCTGGACCTTGGTCCGCATCTGCGGCAGACGCTGGCGGACTTCGACCGGATGGACGTTGCGGTCGGGTACTTCAACCTCCGAGGCTGGCGGACCTTTGACGACCTAGTCACCGCGAAGGCTGGCACCCCAGGGGCGCCCATCGTCCGAATCCTGATCGGGATGGTCATGCCTACGGCCCAGGAGGCGGCCCTCACCGAACTTCAGCAGGCCTTGGACGGCACCTCGACGCCTGAAGCTGACCGAGCTGTCGCACGGGAGCGCAAGGCGCAGATCGTCGAGCACCTGCGCGAGCAACTCACTCGAGGGATGCCAAATGCGGCGGACCGAGCCACCCTCCGGTCCCTGCGCGACCTCATTGTGGCTGGCGCGGTTCAGGTGAAAGTATTTACTCGTAAGCCGCTCCACGGCAAGGCGTACGTCTTCCACCGATCCGACCTAAACAACCCCATCGTCGGATTCGTCGGATCCTCCAATCTCACCGTTCCAGGGCTAACGAGCAATCTCGAACTGAATGTTGATGTCGTTGACGGTGCAGCTGCGAATGATCTAGCGAAGTGGTTCGCGGAACTGTGGGAGGACAATCGGAGCCACGCAGTGACCGATGACATCCTCGCGCTTCTGGAGGACTCCTGGGCCACCCCGACGCCGAGGCGCCCATACGACTTGTTCTTGAAGGTCTGCTATGACCTCTCGCGAGACGTCCGCGAGGGCCTAGCCGAGTACTCCGTCCCCGGCGAGGTCGCGGGAAAACTCCTGGAGTTCCAGGCCACTGCCGTGCGCACATTGGCGCGGCGGGTGATGTCGCGGCGGGGCACGATGCTCGGGGATGTGGTCGGTCTTGGCAAGACGCTGACCGCGGTGGCGGTGGCGCTGATGCTGCGGGACGAGCACGGATTTAGGCCTCTAGTGGTCTGCCCGAAAAATCTGGTGTCCATGTGGGAGGAGCACCTAGAGGCGTACGGGCTCCATGGCGGAACTGTGGTGTCCTACAGTCGCGCTCATACGGATTTGGCCGCGCTTCGAGGGCGCTACGCGTTCGTCATTGTTGACGAGTCGCACACCCTGCGCCATGAAGATACCCGCGCCTACGCAGCTCTCAAAGATTATCTGACGCTGAATGACTGCCGAGTTCTCCTGCTGACGGCGACGCCCTACAACATCCGATTCGCTGATGTGGCCAACCAGCTCGGACTCTACCTGGGTCCGGACGACGACCTAGGTCTATCCCCTATCGCGGCCCTGGCCGCTGACCCGGATCTGTTCCGCAAGGTGGGCGGCAAGATCACAACTTTGGAAGCGTTTCGCCGCTCGGAGAACCCCGAGGATTGGAAACGCCTGATGAGCGAGCATCTGGTTCGCCGAACACGATCTTTTATTCAACGCAATTACGCGAAGCGGGACACCGACGGTCGGATGTACCTCGAGTTCCGCGATGGGAGCCGCTTCACTTTCCCCACCCGGATGCCGAAACCAGTCACGCACTCCTTCGGTCCTGCGGACCCAGCGGCAGTGATGGCGTCGGACGCGACATTGGACAGCATTAGACGGCTGAAGTTGCCCCGGTATGAGCTGGCCTCATACTTGGCCGCCGGCGTTGTTTACTCGCCTGCCGAGCGGAAGTTCGTGGAGAACGTCCTGCTGGGGGGAGGCAGGGTGGCTGGCTTCGTCCGGACTACGCTTTATAAGCGCCTCTCCTCCAGTGGGCACTCGTTCCTAGTCTCCCTGCGTCGGCACATTGCTCGCAACGAGTTGTTCCTTTACGCCATCGAGCAGGGATTGCCTATCCCGACCGGGTCAGTTGCCGACATCCATCTTGGCGACACGGACCCAACTGAATCGGATGTAAGCGAGCAAGCATCGACAGATGATCCCGCCGTGCGCTACGCCGATCTTGAACAGGCCGCCCCACGGGGCCTGACATGGGTTCGCCCGGCTCTCTTCAACAAGGACCTACAGGCGGATCTCGAACACGACACCAGGCTGTTGCGGGCCCTGATGGACGAGTTCGGTGTTTGGTCAACCGCCACCGACTCCAAACTGGCGGCGCTAGTGAAGCTGCTTACCGTGGACCATCCCGACGAGAAGATCTTGATCTTCACTGAGTACAAGGACACTGCCACCTACGTCGAGAAGGCCCTTAGCGATGCCGGCATCGACGCCGTCGGCGTGGCGACCGGAACCAGTGAAAACCCCACCGCGCTAGCTCACCGGTTCGCGCCCCGAACCAACACGCTCCCAGGGGTGGACCCTCTTCCAGCGTCGCAGGAACTGAGGGTCTTGGTTGCTACCGACGTTCTCTCCGAGGGGCAGAACTTGCAAGACGCCCACATAGTCGTCAACTACGACCTGCCGTGGGCGATCATCCGGCTGATTCAGCGCGCCGGGCGCGTGGACCGAATCGGGCAGAGCGCGGACGAAGTGCTCATCTACTCCTTCTTCCACGAATCGGTGGACGCGGTGATCTCTCTGCGCTCCCGCATTGCCGATCGCCTGAAGGCAAATGCGGCGGCTTTCGGTTCCGACGAGCAGTTCTTCGGTGATGAGCACGGCTTCGGCACCGCTGAAGAGGCTCGCAAGATCGCCGAGTTGTATACGGGCACGCTGGACGACCCCGACGACGAGGGGGAGGTCGACGCAGCATCGCTGGCGTACCAGTACTGGACGGCGGCGACCAAGGATGACCCAGCCTTGGCCGCTCGCATCGCTGGCCTGCCGGACCTTGTCGACGCAACTCGCGCTCGCCGCCCGACCGACGCGGCGGAGGGCGTGGCTTGTTTCGTGCGGACGACGTCGAACCTGGACGCCTTCGGCATCGCTGAACCGGATGGGACCACGCGGCTGATCACTGGTCAGGAGGCCCTTCGCGCGTTCGAAGCTCATCCAGAGGAGGTCGGGCTCCCGCTGCGTGAGGACCATGACGAACTCTTGCTCAATCTCGTACGCGGGCCCCTGGCGGCGCCTCAGGGCGCCTCAGGTTCGCTGACCGGCGTGCGCCGCACGATCTGGAACCGCATCGGTAACAGCCTTCAGGACCCCGACACTTCCGAGGCGCTCGGCGCCCTCTACGACCATCCGCTGACCTCCGAAGCTGAGCGCCGCCTGCGGAAGGCGATACGAGATGGCGTCAGCGACCAGGATCTCGCTACTCGAGTATCACTACTCCACCGAGACAATCAGCTCGTCCTGGGCGCTCGAGTTGGGGGCGACCCCGTTCGAATTATTTCAAGCATGGGACTCCGTTGATGACTACCGCACCTCTCCTCAAGCTCGTCGACGCTGGGGACTTCACTCGCCTGTTCATTGAGGAGCTGGGTTGGTCCAATCCCGATAGGCCGCCTCAGACCTACACCGTTGGGGATCGTTCCGTAACCCTGGTGCAAGTCGCTGGGTACAAAGGTCTACGCATTTGGGCTTGTGACGAGCTGCCCGATCGACGTACCCAACGGGCTGTCGATGAGCAAATCGGTCGAGACAACCACGAGCGGCTTGTCCTGTTCTCTGATGGCACCCGTCAGGAGTGGCGCTGGCCTCGGCGCGGGCGAGCATCGGGTTCGAACGCTTCTTTGATGGTTCACCCACACACCGTGGGGGAGAGCAATCCGCACCTGGTTGAATGTCTTCGAGCTATCGCCATCGGCTTCGACGAGGACCCCTCCCTCGTGGAGATCCTGGCCAGGATGCGCAGTGCGTTCGACGCGCAAGCCGAGACCGCAGCCGTGCGTGCAGCTCGACTCATGGGCACGTTGTATACGGAGCTGGAAACTGCTGGGGTAGACGAGGATGCGGCGACCCTACTGTTGACGCGACTTCTGTTTCTGCTCTTCGCGGATGACACCGGCATGTGGAAATCCAAGCCGGATCTCTTCAAGAACTATCTAGTCCAACACACCACCCCAGGCTCTCTGCACACCGACTTGACCGGCTTGTTCGACGTCTTAGACACAGCGGACAAGGATCGACGACTTGCTGCGGACAGCCCGTATGCCGTCTTCCGCTATGTCAACGGCGGACTTTTTGACGGGACGCTTCCCTTGCCCGTCCTGCCACCCCAGTTTCGGGCTGCTCTGCTTGAGGCCTGCGAGTTCGACTGGGGCACCATCTCGCCGGCGGTGTTTGGGTCAATGTTCCAGACAGTCAAGGATAAGGAGTCACGCCGCACCGGCGGCGAGCACTACACCACCGAACAAAACATCCTCAAGACGATCGGCCCGCTGTTTCTGGATGAATTGAATGACCGTCTCGATGCCGCGTGGGATGACAAGGCCCAGTTGACCCGTTTGCACAACGACCTCGGACGGTTGCGGATCCTGGACCCTGCGTGTGGCTGCGGCAACTTCCTGATCGTTGCATATAAGGAGATGCGTTCACTCGAGCTGCGGCTTCTCACCCGTCGACGCGACCTGGATCAGATGTCCGGTGTGCGTACCGGCAAGGTGGACCGTTCCCAGATGACGCTGGACGTTACGCAGCACGTCAAAGTGACGCTGGACCACTTCTTTGGAGTGGAGATCGATGAGTGGCCCGCGCGTATCGCGGGGACCGCCATGCTGCTCGTCGACCACTTGGCTAATCAGGCCATGGAAGAAGAGTTCGGCACGTCGCCAGACCGTTTGCCGATTAAGATTGCCGCCGGGATCCACCGTCGAAACGCGCTACGGATTGATTGGGCGACGGTGTTGCCGCCGAGCGATGACGTGATTGTCGTGGGGAACCCGCCGTTCGTGGGACGTAAGTACCGCACCCCTGCCCAGGCCGCGGATATGAAGCTTGTCTGGGGCAAGGCATACAATGTCAACCTCGACTTTGTTACGAGCTGGTACGCCAAGGCTCTGCAGTATTTCGGACACCACCGGGGGCGTTGGGCCTTCGTATCGACGAACTCGATCTCTCAGGGCGAGCCAGTCCCGTCCCTGTGGAAGCCCATCTTGGATGCTGGGTGGCGATGCCGTTTCGCCCACCGCTCGTTCAAGTGGACGACGGAAGCCAAGGACGGCGCGGCGGTTCACGTGTCCATCGTTGGGTTCGACCGTGGCCGCACGACGCCGAGGCCGATGTTGTGGACCTACCCTGATGGTCCAGGGGGGCCTGGGACGCTGACCGAGGCTCGGACCATCAATCCCTACCTAGTCGATGGTCCAGTTGTCATGGTCACGAAGCCAGGACGCCCGCTAAATCCGCAAATGCCCGTTGCAGGCTTGGGCTCCATGCCGAATGACGGCGGAGCGTTGCTAGTCTCCCCTGCGCAGTACACGCAAGTGGCCGCCGACCCCGTGGCGGCCAAGTATCTGCGTCCGATTGTTGGGGCGGACGAGCTGCTGTACGGCAAGAAGCGTTGGTGTCTGTGGCTCGTGGACCTCGACCCTGCCGACCTGAGGCGTAGCCCCGTCTTGCAGGATCGGATCGAGCGTTGTCGCACGACCCGCCTCGACTCGCGCAACCCAGATACGGTCGCCATGGCGGAGCAGCCCCACCTGTTCTGGCATATTGCTCAGCCGGAAACGAACTATCTATGCATCCCAAGTACTGTCAGCGAGTCGCGCCGATACTTTACTCCGGCCTACTTCGACTCGCACGTCATCTCAAGCAACCTGAACTACGTTGCATCTGATCCCGATGGCTTCGCGTTCGGCGTGCTGTCTTCATCGATGTTCATGACCTGGATGCAGACGGTCGGAGGTCGCCTCGAGTCCCGACTTCGGTTCTCTCGCTCCTTTACCTATGACGCCTTCCCGCTTCCGCATGTCTCGGTTGAGAATCGCTCAGCGGTGGTGGCAGCCGCGAGGCTCGTCGTCGATGCTCGTGCCCGCTTTGAAGGTCAATCGCTAGCGCAGCTCTACAGCACGGCCATGCCGGCGGAGCTGCTACGGGCGCATGAGGCAGTCGACCAGGCGGTGGACGCCGTCTTCCTCCCGTCCGGGTCCTTCGCCTCCGAGGAGGATCGTGCCCTGGCGCTGTTTAAGTCCTACGCCGCACTGACCGCCCGCCGGTAGGGCCAGACACCACCATCGCGTTCGCGGCACACGGCGCAGCGACCCCCGCCGTGCCGCCGTGCCGCGGTGCCGCAGACCGGTGAAGCCTCAGGACCTGGCCACGTTGGTCGACAGCGCATCAGTGAGGTAGGCACGTGCAGTGGCAGGACGCACTCCGCTCAAAGTCTCGCTTGCCCCTGGGGATTACAGGTGCGCCTGGTACATGCCGGTTCAGGGTGAACCGGACAGGGAACTGCCCGGCGACATCGAGTTGAGGAGTGGTCAGCAGCCGAGAGGAGCAATGTACGGGCGAGTCCCCGCGGTGGCTGAAGAAACGGCTGGCGGTGGCGTCGCGGTGAATTATCCGCAGCGGGTGGAACTCCCGGTGCTGCGCGGCCAGCTTGTAAGCGGAATGTCCATCACGCTGCTTGAGGTCAGCATCCTCGTGTGGGCGCCCGGACAGGCTGCCGTCGACGCCAGGGCGGCGCTCGTTGGGGATCTTGACGTCGGCGATGGATCCGAATTGCGCTTCACGAGCGCAAAAATGCAGATAGAGCATCTGGACTCACTGGCCCACAAGGGTCCTCTCGGGCCATACAGGTACCCGCAGTCCTCGGAGCCCTACCTGAACGTCACCTGGTCGGTCGATGGGGTCCCCGAAAGCACGCAGAAGTGGTCGGAAGCGGGTCTCGAGGTGACCTACTCCTTCGACAGCCTGATCTCAGCTCCCGACGGTTTCGGATTCCAGCTCTCCTTCAGTCCGACAGTGATCGTCGTGACGTCCAAGCCGATAACCTTCGATGCGTGGGTGTCTAGCTGGCTCCTGCCTCTCCGCCAATTGGTCAGTCTTGCTACGGGGAAAGAGGAGCGGATCACGTACTTCGACCTTGAGTTGGCCGGAGAGGGGCGGGATTTCGACGACCAACAGTCCTCCTTGAGGGAACTCGCGGGGATCCCAGACTTCGAATTACCCCGCTCGTTCAGGACGCTTCAGGTTTACGCCTCTGGAATCACTCAGGAGCCGTTCGCTTCGCAGTACAAAGATGTCCAGAGCAGACCCGCTGCTTTCCATGTCGGACGGGACGAGGTTTCGCTGCTGCAGTTGCTGAAGGGTTGGCAGGAAGCATCCACTGAACATCACCCGCTGTTAGAAACATACGGGGCGTTTATTGGAGATCGACGCCAACATCCCCGCCTGAAGTATCTCCTCTTAATTCAGGCGCTCGAAGGGTTGCATGGCTTCGAGACGCGGGCGGACTGGAAGGCCAGAGTCGATCAACACCTGGACCGCCGTGCAGCGGTGCTGTCTGCATCCGCTCTCTCGTACCTCCCGTCCGCAGATGGGCGGTTCTTGAAGGAGAACCTGGGCAAGAGACCCCTGTCGAGCTTGGATGCGGCGCTGAACTATTGCCTGTCTACCTTGCCGATCGATCAGAAGGGTGCCTTAGGAGCTACGCAGCTAGTGCGAGGGGTGGTAGAGGACAAGCGGGCAGACTCTGTCCTTGCGGCCTTACGTGTCGTACGAAACGATCTCGCACATGGGAATCGTGGTTATGATGCGCGCGAATTGCATAAGGCGGGAGAGATCCTGGAGCGTGTAACCCGTGCTCATATGCTCCGCGTTCTAGGCTGTTCGTCGGCCGTGATTGAGCGATTCCTGGGGAACCCTTCGCAGTGAGTGGTCGGCTGCCCCGGCCGGCTGGAATTGAGCGGTCGCGTAGCCGTTGCTGAGTGTGGCTGGTAGAGCTTCAACGTTGAGCTGAGTAGTTGCGGCTGCCCGGTGATCAACCGGAGCATGGTCCATATCAGGCGGGATCGGCGCGGTCGGTGGTGCTCAGCGCGAAGCGGTAGTGGGCGACCCAGGCTGGCAACAGGAAGACGGGCGCCAGTGTTGCGACCAGGACGTAGAAGTCGGCGCACTTGACAATCGTCAGGCGCCGACTTGGCGGGAGATAATTGCGGCCGTCAGGTCGACGACGACGTCGCGGCCGGCCCCGACGAGCCCGCTGCGGGCCTTCTGCAGCCAGGTCCTCTGCTCGCCTTCAGGGGCGCGTTCGATGGCTTGGTCGAGGGCGGCCATGAGCCGGTCGGCGGCGACGTCGGGGCTGGGCCACTGGCCCACTTCTCGGCGCCCCTTGGCTGTGACCTCGGTGAACACGGCAATCGTGCTGCTTGCTAGCCCCATGGATATGCTGGTGAGTAGCCCGTCGTCGGCCAGCCTGCGCCCCACGCGTCCGACGACGGCGACGTCCAGGCCGAGCGCAGCGGCGACGTCCCGGCTGCTGAGTGGTTCGCCTTCCTCCACGCGCCGTGCGACCTCGCGTAGCATCGGCAGGTCGCGGTGTACCAGGTGTCTGGGAGCGGCTCGGGTCGCGTCACCGTGCGGACGGTAGCGGCGGTCGGGCGCCTCGCCTGGCGGCGCTGATGGACCCCGTGGGACGGGCGTCGCGGCCGGTGCGTCGGCCGCGACGCGGGGGACGTCCGCACTTGACCTGTCCGCGCATGGCGCGGTGGCCCGCTCATTCGCCGCGTTGTTCTCGAACGGCGGGCACATGGATGGGTTAAGCCGTGGCGTCGCCGCCGGCGAACTAAAGGCTGCCCCCCCTGTAGGCCGTCCGCGCAGTGTCGTAGCGTTCTGCGGCATGGCTATGGGCAGCTTCGAGAGTGTGGAGTCCCTCAAGACCGGGTCGGTCGACGTCGGGGACCGCGTGCTGTTCTGGCGCAACGAACGCGGCTCCGACGCCAAGCTGGCCGCGGCGTGGCTTTCGACGACACCGGCCGATGCGCCAACCGGCTCAGGTGTGCTGGCCGAGGTCCAGATCGATGGACAGATGGTTAGACGTTTTCGGTTGCATACCGGGTCGGCGCAGGACAGCTCTGGTGACATTGATGCCGTGGTACCGCCGGGCGGCGTGGTGACCGTGGACATTCTGGAGGTCGGCAGCCAGAGTCCAGGCTGCAATCTGCGGGCTAACCTAACGATTCTTTGGTAACTCTGGGTCATCGCATTATCAGCCGTCGCGAGGCACCCGGAGGTCAGCCTCTCGCTGGCTTTCCGCGTTGAAGAGGAGGCGGATGTCGTCGCCGCGTTAGCCGTCGATGAAGTAGGCCCGTCCGCCAGATTCAGATAGGCCTTCTCTGACGAGGCGGCCCATATTGGTGAGAGCGCGAACCACCAGAGTCATGTCACCAGCCACATGCCGCAGACGGTGGACGCTACGTCGTCAGCATCATCACGGTCAGTGAGAGCCTCAGCGCCCATAGCGGCGACCTTCGGCGGGCCGAGATGTGAGTGGCCCGAGGACTCCGGAGGTGGGCTTAGCGGTACTGCCGAGCCTGGGCGTTGAGAACACGTTCCCGCCACTCCTCCGCAAGCGGGACGACCTCGACCTCCACGTCCATGGAGCGCAGCGCCCCCGCGTACCAGGACCGCCCCAAGAACGGTCGGGCAGCTTCCGCGTCGCTCAGGCACAGCACCTTGCGGTGCCCTCCCTGCAACTGGGACGCGACGTACACGAGCTTCAGCGCGTCCGCCAGGACCTTGTTCCGCTGCGCCGGCTTCGTCGACCCCTGATGCGCCCACGCCTCAACTAGCACGGCCGGGTTGGTGCTGATCCCGTCGACCGCTACGCGGGATCCGTCCGGTAGGTGCAGCTGCGTCGGCGTCAACGTCACTCCGAGTCGCTCGCCCAACGCCGCGAGCATCACCGCCTCGGCGCCTTGCTGCTCGGATGAGTCTCCCGGCGGCACGGGCAGCGCCTCGGACTCCACAGCCGGCTTCACTCGCGGGCTGCGGCGCACGGGCTCGCTCTGCGGCTGCAGCAGACCTCGCGTCGGCGAACGGTTCGCCAGCATGGCACGGGCCTTCTCCCGTAGGGCCTCGCTCGGCAGGTCCGCCAGCAGGACCGGGTCCTCCGCTCCTGCCGCGATCATCGCCCGGCCGATCTGAGAAGTGTGCCGGGCGTCGTGCCCCGGTCGATAGTTGGAGCGTCGTCCGACCTGCTCCCCACATCCACACCGGCAGCTGCCAACCAACGGCTGTTCGCGGGACGATGCCGGACCAGCCTCTGTGACGTCGACAGCGACCGTGCGTTGCGGCTGCAGCCGGCCCCCGGACGCGGACGGGTTCAGCATCGCCCGGGCCTGCGCCTGCAGCGCCTCGCTCGGCAGCTCGGCCAGCAGGTCCGGGTCTTCCGCCCCCGCCTCCACCATGGCCCGGCCGACCTGGCCAACGTGCCGACCGTCATGCCCTGGTCGATACAGGGCTCCCCGTCCGACCTGCTCCCCACACCCACACCGGCAGCCGGCCAACGGCTGTTCGCGGAACGCCGCCGAACCAGCCACGGTGACGTCGACACCTCCAAGGTTGTCCGTTTTGCGGGGCTGCCCAAACCACTTCATGTGCCTAGTTTGCAGGTGGAGGCGCTATTTCGGGTCCGGCGCACGTCTCTTCGCTCGCGTTGCGATTAGGTGCCTCGGCTCGGTGGATCGCTCACCTTCGAATCTAAGGCGGCGACCACTTATGTCGATCTGTACAGGTGTGGCTACGCACCTGACAGGGAGCCTCAAGCGTCCGTCTGTTTCCGACGCTGCCGCGTATCGCTCATTTAGCGGGACCGACCGGCGAATCACTCGCCTTGCTTGTCGTAGGCCTCTCTCAGCAGTGCGACCACGTGTGGGATTTCGTCGGCCGTGCGGATCTGAGCATGGATATAGCGCGGCGTACCACTCGCGACTACTCCGCCGACGGGGTGCTGGGCGATACTGAGCCCACCGATGTAGGTGCTTAGGTGGTCACTCGCGATGCCGAGATCGCACATCTTTCGGTCCCGGTAGTACTTGAGGGACTTCTGCCGAGAGATCAATCTGACGTCCGGGCCGATGGCGCGGACCGCCTGGTCGAGTGCATCGAACAGTGGCTTCATCTCGGGGGTGAGCCGGGAGGTGTGCACGTCCAGGGGCACGTCCTCCGCTGGCGGGAGGGTCCCGGCGAGGTCTACGAGGGTCCGACCGGTCTCGTTGACCCAGTACAGGGGGCCTTGCACCTTGGTGGTTCGCCCCGCGGCCTCCGCCAATATGCGTTGCGCCAGTCCGGTGGGCGAGTAGGACCGCCCGTCCGCCTCCCAAACCAGTGGAGCGGCGGCATCTTCTTGCCAGGTAGCGGTGCGGCGACCGGGTGCGGCGTCGAGCCAGTCCGCCATCTGTTCTTGGAGGTCGGCTGACGGTGCCTGGAACGCCAGGCGTTCGCCTGGGCTTAGGATGTCGGCGCTAATGAGCCGGGCAACCGTGGTGAGCTCCCGCTGCTTGTTCTGCTTAGTGCTCTTGGCCTGCTGCTGCTCGCTTACCTCCGGGGAGAGAACAAACTCCTCGATGCCCGGCGGCGGGTAGTGCTGAGAGACGGTGATGAGGACGTCGTTCGTCGTCTGGTAGGCCTGGAAGGCCAGCAGCTTGATGTTTAAGCTCAACTGCTGGTGCAGGAACACGACGGTGGCGGTAACCGTCTGCGGGAAGTCCGAGGCCATCAACACGATGCTCGGCAACCGCAGCGATTCCTCGGTAATGGTGGCCCAGGAGTCGAGTTCAGCTGCGGCCTGCTCAACGCTGACCGGGGTGCCGGTTCTCTTCGACAGGAATTGAGCATGAACGGCGTCGAGGGTATCCCGGGTGAATCGGGACACGAGAGCGGCGTACTTGAGCGCCTGCATCTCAACGGTGTCCGGGGCCTTATCGCGTTTGAGCTCGACGACGATGAGTCGCCCGTCGGCGTCGAGGGCTAGGACGTCGAGTCGGTCCTTCTCCTTTTCCCCCGTGTAGCCGATCCACTGGCCGAACTCGAAGGAGACAATCTTCACTGATGGGCCAAGCACTTCCGGATGGGCGATGACCCATTCCTGGAGGTGCTGACGCTCTCGTAGCCCGGCGTCAGCCAGGCCGATCGGACGGGCGGCGGCCGCGGCGGAGCCTCTGACGGTGAAGACGAACTCGCCGTTCAAGTCGCTCCCGTCGGTCAGCGGGCAGTTCTGGTCACCGTAGCCTGGGAGTCCTTGAGCGGTGTCCTTGAGCGGGCCGCCAGGTGACATTGAGTAGGCCGCGCTGCAAAGTCCGCAAGCCGCCGGATGAGGTTCACCTCAGTTCGATCGGACGACGGAGCCTCAGCCGCCGTCGCCTCGCCAAGCATGGCCGACCGGCCGGACTGGGCTCAACACACCATTACCAATGCCGCGTGGTTACGTGTGGCTCCTCGTGTTGCCTGAGACAGTCAGCCGACGATCACGCGGACATGTCACTGTGCCGCGGGGGGAGCCCGCCGCTGCTCGCCGCCATGGCGACCTTGGCGATCGCGGCGTACGTATGCTCGGCCGGAGTGCTGGGCGCGGTGCTTAGTCCCGCAGAAAGGGTGGCGAGCGTGCCTTTATCACCCACGGAACCCAGCAGCCGACCCAGCGGGTGCCGCAGTGGCTCGACGAGAGGGTGTGCCATCTCGGCCCGCAGCGCCTCCGCGAGGGTTGAGCGGTAGGGCGACGCGCCCAGCAGGGTCCGCGCTTGGCGGCGTTTGACGGGAAGGGTTGTCGGCAGCAGGGCGCGTCGCACCAGTTCGGGCAGCACGGTGTCGGTCAAGGCCGCTTGGTGCCTGCCGCGCACGGCGCCGCACACTCGGGACGCCACGCCGCTGACTTGGTCGTTGACGATGCGTGGAACGCGCGTCGGGACGTGTGCGTCGTCATCTGGCCGAGGACCTGGTCTCTTGGCCCCGAGGTGACCTAGCAGCACCTTTAAGGCCAAGTCCTGCGGCGGCGCCCCTTCGGCCACCTGAGTCAAGAGGCGTGGGATCTTCTCGGACCACGGGGTTCGAGCGACCCACGGTTCGTTTCGAAGAGCCGCCCAAGCCTTCACTGCCTGTTGCTTACAGACCTGCTCGGGATCGTTTTGCAGCACCCACCAGATCGTGTGCAGCGCATCAATCGACGGGGCCGACGGTAGAAGTTCGAGCAGGTGATCGTGTCCATCACCCGTGTGCTCTCGGGCGGTCAGAGCGAGCCTCCGGCGGCCGTCAAGATCTTGGCTAACGGTGAGCAGTCCCGCTCCTGCACACTGGGCTGTCGTGCCACGCCGCGCCATCGTGAGCTGGACCAGCCCTCCGACGGTGACGGTGCTCAACCGTCGCACGCCCGCTAGGACAGTGAATTCGGCAGCGGCCAGCAACTCCTGTGGCTGGGCTGAGCTGAGCCTGGAGGGCTCGAACGCCAGTTGCTCAGCTCGCCCCATCGGGACGATGGCCAGGACGGACGGGCCTCGCCTTCGCTGGACCCGCGCAGCTACCGCAGCGGCGAGGAGGTGTGTGTTGCCAGTCGTCCGAGCGTAGGGGCCTGGACCCTCTCGAACGTCGGCAACTCCTGGGTTCCCATCTCCCAGCGGGTCCACCGATAGGGCTTGACCGGGGCGGCGGTGGGCGGGAGTCGCCGAGTCAACTCGGCGGCGAAGGCCTCCGGCGTTACCTCGGCGCGAGCACAGTGATCTTCGCGGGAGATGCGCAGGAGGTACTGAACCGCCTGGGTTTCGTTAGTCGGCACCCTGTAGCTCGGAGGCCGGCCACGCGGACTCGCCATAGCGGTCGTGTACCCGACGTGCCCGCTGCTCGACTCATTTCTTGACAGGTAGATGGGCCAGCGTCGACTTGCCCTTGAGTGCTGGAGCTGCGGGACACCAAGAGGGGCGTCATCCCGTTCCTTCCAGACATCGGAGGAGGTGATCCCATGAGCGACTACCCCACGCCTCGTAACCCCGCCGAGGACCAGGCGGCCAAGGACGCCCTGGCCAGCAGCCTAAGCGGCACCGCGGCCGCGGAGCAGGCCGCGGCCCAGGAGGCCGCCCGCCGGCTCGAGCAGAAGCACGGCCTCAAGTAGTAGGTCGTGACTCCCCGGTCGAGCCGCTGACGTCCGACACCCGCTCCTGGAGGACGTCAGCGGCTCGATCCTTAACCATCAACACGGAGGTAGGACATGACCCGCAGCGGTGTTGCCGACCTGACCGTCGCCATGGCTGACCCGGCAGTTCTCGCGGCGCTGGAGCTCCTCAGCGAGCGAGGCCTCGGTGTCACGGTGCTCCACGCGCACGACGCGAGTTCGGACGTGATGGTGCCGCTCAAGCCCGGCATCGTGCAGTTCGAGGACGACCTGCACGTGAGCTTCCTGGAGGAGACTCACCCCTCCCTCGGAGCCTCGGTCCCGGTCACAGCGACATGGCGAGACGGAGCCCCAATCATCGTGGGCCGGTGTCGTCGAAACCACGCGTAGCCGATCGCGGAGCAGCGCCCCCATCCCAGTGGGATGGGGGCGCTGCCTCGTGAGGGGGCCTCGCGTTGCGGACGCGGCGAACGCTCCTCCTCAGGAACCTCCCGGCGAGCGTCAGCCCCTACATGCAGTGACTCATGTCTAATCGTTCTGTTCTCGTTACTCAACTGCCTGTGCGCGGCGATCCCCGCGCGGGGGCGGGTGATCACCTGCGAGGAGGTCTTCGAGCTGCGGGTGCCGCTGCCGGACGTCGTCGCGATGCAGACCCGGCAGGCCAACCTCGAGGGCGCGGGGGAGATCCCGCTGCGCCGGCTCGTGAAGGAGGCGCTGCGGATGCGCCCGTCCCGGCTGGTGGTCGGGGAGGTGCGCCAGGAGGAGTGCCTGGACCTGCTCATCGCGCTGAACTCGGGCTTGCCTGGCATGTGCACGCTGCACGCCAACAGCGCCCGCGAGGCGGTGGTGAAGATGTGCACGTTGCCGCTGCTGGCCGGGGAGAACATCGGCCACGCGTTCGTCGTCCCGACCGTCGCCTCCAGCGTCGACCTGGTGGCGCACGTGGGCACCGACCCGTCCGGCCAGCGCCGGGTGCGGGAGGTGGTCGCGCTCCCCGGCCGCACCGAGGGCAGCGTGGTGGAGACCGCCGACGTCTTCACCAGCCGCGACGGCCGGCTGGTGCGCGCCGACGGCTACCCGCCGCACGCCGACCGGTACGCCGCGCACGGCTTCGACCTGGCCGCCCTGCTGGAGGACCGCCCGTGACGGCCTCCGGTGGGCTGCTCGGTCTGCTGCTCGGGGTGGGGCTGCTGCTGATCTGGCGCAGCGGTCCCCGCGCGCCGGTGCGGCGCACCGCCAAGCCGCCGGGACGGCGCCGGCAGCTGCTCGCCGCGGCCGGGCTGACCGGGATCAACGGCGCCCAGCTGCTCGCGCTGCAGGTGGCGCTCGGCCTGGTCGTGACCGTGCTGGTGCTGCTGACCACCCGGACGGTGACGATCAGCCTCACCTTCGGCGGCTTCGGCGTCGCGGTGCCCCACCTGCTGGTGCGCCGGCTGGCCGTCAAGCGGGGGGCCGACCTCCGCGAGGTGTGGCCGGAGGTGGTCGACAACCTGGCCTCCGGCGTGCGGGCGGGGCTCTCGCTGCCCGAGGCGCTGGGGGCGCTCGCCGTCCGCGGGCCGGAGGTGCTGCGCCCGGCGTTCGCGCGGTTCGCCGCCGACCACCGCTCCAGCGGCCGGTTCGGCGAGTCGCTGGACCGGCTCAAGGACGACCTGGCCGACCCCGTGGGCGATCGGATCGTGGAGACCCTGCGGGTGGCCCGCGAGGTGGGCGGCAGCGACCTCGGCCGGGTGCTGCGGACCCTCGCCGCTTTCCTCCGCGAGGACGCCCGGGCGCGGGCGGAGCTGGAGACCCGGATGGGCTGGGTGGTCTCCGCGGCCCGGCTCGCGGTCGCCGCGCCGTGGGTGGTGCTCCTGCTGCTCGCGACCCAGCAGCAGACGTTGGCGGCCTATGACAGCCCGATGGGCACCGCGCTGCTGCTCGGCGGCGGGGCAGTCTGCGTGGTGGCGTACCGGCTGATGCTGCGGATCGGGCAGCTGCCGGCCGATGTGCGGGTGCTCCAGTGAGTGCGGGACTGCTGGGGATGCTGCTCGGACTCACGGCGGGGACCGGGCTGTTGCTCGCGATCGCCTGCGCGCCGCCGTTCCGGCAGGTGCGGCTGGTCGACCGGCTGGCGCCCTACGTGCACGACACCCCGGCGCCGTCCCGGCTGCTCGGCACCGCCACGCAGCCCGGGCTGCTGTCGGCCGCGCGCCGGGTGTTCGGCCCGGTGCTGGTCGACGGCGCCCGGTTCGTCGACCGGGTGCTCGGCGGTCGCGCCTCGGTGCGGCGGCGGCTGGACGCGCTGGGGGAGGAGACCTCGGTCGAGGACTTCCGGGTCGAGCAGCTGGTCTGGGGCGGGCTCGGCCTGCTCGGCGGCGTGCTCGTCGCGGGCGTGGGCTCGGTGCTGGCCGGGACGGTGAACGTGCTGTCGGTGGCGCTGGTGTGCGTCGCCGGGCTGGTCGGTGGCGTGCTGGGCCGGGACTGGTGGCTGACCCAGCAGGTGCAGCGCCGGGAGGAGCTGCTGCTGGCGGAGTTCCCGGTGATCGCGGAGCTGCTGGCGCTGGCGGTGACGGCGGGGGAGAGCCCGACCGCGGCGATCGCCCGGGTGGTGCGGCTGTCGGGTGGCGAGCTGGCCCGCGAGCTGGACGCGGCGCTGGGCCGCGCCCGTGCCGGGGTGCCGCTGGTCGCGGCGCTGCAGCAGCTGGCCGACCGGACGTCGCTGGAGGCGCTGGCCCGGTTCGTCGACGGCCTCGTCGTCGCCGTCGAGCGCGGGACGCCGCTGGCCGAGGTGCTGCGGGCGCAGGCCGCCGACGTCCGGGAGGCCGGCAAGCGCCGGCTGCTGGAGGCCGGCGGCCGCAAGGAGATCGCCATGATGGTCCCGGTCGTCTTCCTGGTGCTGCCGGTCACCGTCGTGTTCGCCCTGTTCCCGGGGCTGATCAGCATCGTCTCGCTGGCGCAGTGACGCGCGGCGACAGAGAGGAAGGACGACGGATGCGCGCGTACGCGTTGCTGACCGCCACTCTGCACGCCTGGACGGCGCGGCTGCGGGAGGGCGATCCCGAGCGGGGTGACGTGCCGGGCTGGGTGATGATCACGGTGATGACCGCGGCGTTGGTGCTGGCGATCCTGATCCCGTTCCGAGAGGCGATCGTCACCGCGGTGACCAACGCCCTGTCGTCGGTCACGAGTGCCCAGTGAGCCGCTGACCCGGGTCGACGACCGCGAGCGGGGGAGCGCGGTCGTCGACTTCGTGCTGGTCGGCGTGCTGGTGGTGACGCTGCTGCTGGGTGTGCTGCAGGTGGCGGTGTACGTGCACGTGCGGAACGTGGCGGTGGCCAGCGCGCAGGAGGGCGCGCGGTACGCGGCGAACGCGGACGTGCCGGCGGAGGCGGGGGCGGCGCGGGCGGTGGAGGTGATCGCCCGGGCCACGTCGACGCGGACGGCGGCGGGGTTGAGCTGCACGTCGACCGAGGAGGTCGAGGGCAGCGGGCTGCGGCTGGTCGTGGTCCGGTGCTCGGGTGCGGTGCCGAGCCTGCTGGCGGCGTTGGGGGAGCTGCTGCCGTTGTCGGTGACCGGCCGGGCGGTGGAGGAGGGGCCGTGACGCGTCCGGCGGACGACGGTGAGCGGGGCTCGGCGATCGTGGAGTTCGTGTTCATCGCGCTGGTGGTGTTCGTGCCGCTGGTGTACCTGGTGGCCGGGTTCTCGGCGGTGCAGCGCGGGGTGTTCGCAGCGAACGAGGCGGCGCGGGAGGCCGGCCGGGCGCTGGGCACGGCACCGGACCTGGCCAGCGGGCAGGCGCGGGCGGCGGAGGCGGTGCGGATCGCGGTGGAGGACCAGTCGGTGGCGGCGACCGACGTCCGGCTGGCTTACGCGCCCCCGGGCGCGGGCTGTGGTGCGGCGGGCGGCTACCAGCCGGCGCTGGTGCCGGGGGAGGAGTTCTCCGTCTGCGTGACGGTGACCGTGCGGATCCCGCTGCTGCCGGAGTTCATCGACGCCAACACCGCCACCGGCCAGTTCCTCGTCGAACGCGACCGCTACGTCGACGGCTGAGCCGCTGCCAGGGCCGCGACACCTGGTCCGTCGAGATCACCCAGCGCGACCCGCCGCCCGGAGATCGCCAGGAGCAGGGAGAGGGCGGGGCCGCTCACGTCAGGACCCTCGCCGAGGGACACGTCGGCGTCCGTTGCGGTCATGCGGACACGGGCCACGAGCTCCTTGGCGCCACCGAAGGCCGCCGGGGTGCGCGCCTGCAGGCGGAGCGACCTGACGACGGCCTCGGGCGGGTAGGAGCGCGTCAGCCCCAGCTGGCGGCGGATGTCCTCACCGTGCACGACCGCCTCGACCAGTCGGCTGTCGAGCGGCGCCGGCGGGGTCTTCCTCAGCGACACCACCCGAGCGAGCCCCTCCAACGTCTCCGGTGGCGATGCACCGCGGTGGCGCCGCACCCCTCGGGCGTTCTGGCGGTGGAAGTCGAACCCCGCTCGGGCCAGGCCGACCACGAACCCGACCCGCCTCGTCCGGGCGGTGTCGACGAGGTGGGCGACGACGTCGTGCACGGTCCACCCGTCGCAGAGCGACTGCTCCTCCCAGCGTGCGTCGTCGAGGTCCGCCAGGTCCTCGACCAGCGCCCCCCGCTCCGCGTGCACCAACGGCCAGACATCGTCTACGCATGAGCGCTTGTACAAATCGCTATTGGTGATAGCGTCCGCGCGGAGGTGCTCGATGGACGACTCTGCAGCCGCGCTGGACCGGACTTTCCATGCGCTGGCCGACCCGAACCGGCGGGCCATCCTGGCGCTCGTCCGCAACCAGCGGTGCGCGGTCGGGGAGATCGCGACGTCGCTGGGGCTGTCCCAGCAGATCGTGTCCCACCACCTGAAGGTGCTCCGTGCAGCCGGCCTGGTGACCGGTGCGCGATCCGGCACCCGGCACCTGTTCGCCGTCCGCGTGGAGGGGCTCGCCGTCGGCAAGGGCTTCTTCGACGACTTCTGGCCGGAGCGGCTGAGCGCCCTGAAGCGTGCGGTGGAGTCGTCGGTGGGCGGCGGTCGTGACTGAGCACCGGACGTCGATCGACATCGACGCGCCCCCCGAGCGCGTGTTCGAGTTCCTGGTCACCGACGCGGGGATGACCTCGTGGATGGGGCAGTGGGCGTCCCTCGACCCCGTGCCCGGCGGCCAGTTCGCGGTGGACATCGCGGGTTATCCCGCCCGCGGCACGTTCCTCGAGGTCGACCCGCCCCGGCGGGTGACGGTCTCGTGGGGGTTCGCCGGCAGCGAGGCCCTGCCCCCCGGCTCCTCGACGGTGTCCTTCGAGCTGACGCCGATCAGCACCGGGACCCGGGTCGAGGTCCTCCACACCGACCTGCCGGCAGAACAGGTGCCCGGTCACGTCGACGGGTGGGACCACTTCCTCCCGCGCCTGGCCCGGGCCGCCGCAGGCGAGCAGCTCCCGCCCGACACCTGGACACCCGCACCCTGACCACTGGCACGAGAGAAGGAGTCGCGATGTCGAACCTCGCTGCAGATGCACTGTCGACCGTGGAGGCCTATCACGAGGCCTGGACCAGCGGCGACGTCGACCGAGCCCTGAGCTACGTGTCGGACGACGTCCGCTGCTTCGCCCCCGACGAGGACGTCACGACCAAGGACGACTGGCGCGAGTACCTCAGCAGCTTCGTGCCCATGCTGACCGGCGCACCCGAGCACACCCGGATGACGGACGGCGACCGGGTGGCGCTGTGGTACTTCCCGCAGACCGCGGCGACGGTGACGACGCTGGCCAGCGAGCTGTTCACGGTGCGAGGCGGGCAGATCGTCGAGATCCGGCTCGCCTTCGACCGCCTCGGCTACGTCCCGCGAGAGCAGCAGCCGGCATGACGGCCGTTCCCGCGCCCGACCTGGCGCGCGAGCTGGTCGATCGGGTCCGGACGCTGCTCCCCGGTCGGCAGGTCCGGGAGGTGCGCATGTTCGGTGCCCTCGCGGTCATGGTCGACGACGCCATGGCGGTGGCTGCGCACAAGGACGGGAGCCTGCTGGTCCGCGTCGACCCGGCGGAGGACGCGCGCCTCCTCGACAGCCCTGGTGCATCGCGGGCGGAGATGGGAGCGGGGCGCTCGATGGGGGAAGGGTGGATCCGCGTCGAGGCGAGCGCGCTGCGCGACGAAGGATCCCTCGGCGGCTGGCTCGAGGCCGCGACCGGTTACCTCGCCCAGCGGAAGGGCAGGCGGATGAACGCCTGAACTGGGCGGAACGACGAGCGGCCCGTGTCCGCGGTGGGACACGGGCCGCTCGGCTGGGTCTGCGCGCCGAGATGAGCGCCGGGATGCCCACCGCCCCGCAGATCTCGTCATCTTTCGCCAGGATCGACCGGACCCTCCGAGTGGGCCGTTCAACCGGTGAGCCGAGGCGATGAGGTGCGAGATGACACGGATGATCCCCGCCCAGGCAGCGTGGCAGCTGCTGCGCGCCGGCAACCTGCCCGCCCGCCTGCGCGCGACCCGAGAGGGGCAGAGCGCCGTCCGGCTGCAGGTGGTGGCCGCCGCCCTCGAGACGGGCGTCCTCGACGCCCTGGCGGACCGGCCGGGGACGACCGACGACCTCGCGGAGCGCACCGGCGCCTCGGACACCGCGCTGCTGGCCGCCTTCCTCCGGGTGCTCGCCGCGGCCGGGCTCGTGCAGGCCGACCGGGCCGGCTGGCGGCTGACCCGGCAGGGTCGTGTCGTCCTCGACGACGACCTCGTCCGCGCCTCGTACGAGGCCTTCGGCGGCTTCCACACCGGTCTGTACCGCGACCTCTACCGGCAGCTGGCCGGCGGCCCGTCCCGCCGCGACGTCACCGAGCGCGGAGAGGTCATCGCCCGCGTCTCCGCGGCCTTCGAGCCGTTCGTCCACGCGGTGCTCACCCGCACGGTTCTCGAGCGGCGGCCCCGGCGGGTCCTGGACATCGGCTGCGGCGCGGGCCTGGAGCTGGCCACCATGCTCGAGGCAGCGCCGGATGCCGAGGGCGTCGGGGTCGACATCGACGAACCGTCCGTCGCGCTCGCCCGGCGGACCCTCGGAGCGCGTGGCCTCGCCGGCCGCGCGACGGTCCTCCACGGCGACGTCCGCCGCCTGACCGAGCAGGTGGCGGAGGTCGACCTCGCCCTGCTGGCCAACGTCGTCTACTACGTCCCGCTGAGCGACCGGGTCGCCTTCCTCCGGGACCTCCGCCGGCTGCTCGCTCCCGGCGGGGTCCTCCTCGTGGTCACCACCGCGGCGACGCCCGCCCTGTTCAGCCGGCACTTCGACCTCCTCCTGCGCGCGCAGGAGGGGGCCATGGAGCTGCCGGACGCCGAGGAGATGGGAACCCAGCTCGCCGAGGCCGGGTTCGACCCCGGGCCGCCGCAGCGCATCGCCCCCGGCACCCCGATCGTCGCGGTGGCAGCCACCCGCCCCTGACCCCGGTGGCTGGACCGGGCCTGGCCGTCCCCCCGCGGACGACCGCTGCATCGACGGCTGACCCGACGTGCTCCGGGTGACCTGTCGCGCTACGCGGCATGTCGGGTTCCCGGCGTCAGGACCCGCCCGGCGGGTCCAGGAGACTGCCGGAGCGGCGCCGTTGCGCGCCTCCGGGCCCGGTCGTTGTGCCAGCGTGCGACGTTCCCGTCGCGTTGCGCGGCAACGCGGCACTTCCTCCCTGGGGAGTTCCCATGACCCTGGATGAGAACGCAATTGCCACCCTCCGCACGAGCTTCGCCGGGGAGGTGCTGTCGCCTCCCGACGCCGGCTTCACCCAGGCCCGGGCTGAGCTCCTCTGGAACGGCGACGTCAGCCACCAGCCGGCGCTCATCACCCGGCCCACCTCCGACGAGGACGTCGCGGCGGCGATCGCCTTCGCCCGGTCCCACGGCCTCGACCTGTCCGTCCGCGGCGGCGGTCACGGCTACCCCGGCAAGGCCGTCGTCCCGGACGGCGTCGTCATCGACCTGTCCCGCCTCGACGCCGTCCGGGTGGACCCGGAGGCGCGGCTGGCCCACGTGGGCGGTGGCGCCACCTGGGCGGCTGTCGACGCGGCGACCGCCGAGCACGGGCTCGCGGTGACCGGCGGCACGGTCAGCCACACCGGCGTCGCCGGGCTGACGCTCGCCGGCGGGGTCGGCTGGCTGATGTCCCGGCAGGGCCTGAGCTGCGACAACCTCGTCGCCGCGACCGTGGTCACGGCCGACGGCCGCACCGTCACCGCCTCCGAGGAAGAACATCCAGAGCTGCTGTGGGGCTTGCGCGGTGCCGGCACCAACTTCGGTGTGGTCACCGAGTTGGTCTTCGCGCTGCACGAGGCCGACCCGATGGTCGACCTGGGGCTCTTCTTCTGGCTCCCGGAGGACGCCGCCGGCCCGCTCCGGTTCGCCCGGGACCACCTCTTCGAGCTGTCGCCCCAGCTGGGCGCGCTGATCGCCGGGATCTCCGCACCGCCCGAGCCGTTCGTGCCCGCCGAGCACCGAGGCGCCCCCGGGTTCGCCGTCCTCGTGGTGGGCTGGGGCAGCCCCGAGGAGCACGCGGCCGCGGTGGAGCCGCTGCGCAGCCGCGGCCCGGCCTTCGAGCTGGTCGCGCCCGTCCCGTACGTGGCTCTGCAGCAGATGCTCGACGGGGGCTCGCCGTGGGGTGCCCACGCCTACGACAAGTCCCTCAACTTCGACGAGCTCCCGGACGAGGCGATCGACGTCCTCGTCAGCTGGCTGCCCCGCAAGACCAGCCCGCTGTCCGTGCTGCCGATGTTCCCGCTGCGCGGCCGGGTGCGGGACGTCCCCGACGACGCCACCTCCTTCGGTCCACCGCGGAGCCGCCGGTGGGCGGTGAGCATGGAGGCGGTCACCACGGACGCGGAGACGCTGGCAGCCGACCGCCAGTGGGCACGCGACCTCTGGACGGCGCTGCGGCCGTACGCCCCGGACGACGGCGCCTACGTGAACTTCGAGTACGACACGGACGCCGCCCGCGTGCGCGCCTCCTACGGCGAGCGCAAGTACCGCCGGCTGGCCGCGCTCAAGGCGGAGTGGGACCCCGGGAACGTCTTCCGCTCCAACGTCAACATCGCACCGGAGCCGGCCGGGACCGACGTCCCGGGCCCGCGCGGCACCGCGGACACCTCGGTGACCGAGCCCAGCGGCTGAGTCCTCGCCGGGCGGCGGTGCATCGAGGACCGACGTCGCCGCCGTCTGCTCAGGCGTCCCTGTCCCGGATCGCCGTCACCAGCTCCGCGAGCAGGCGGTTGGTCTCGCGTTGCTGCTCGACCAGTGACTCGAGGAGTTGACGGGTGACGACCGCTTCGTTGAGCGGAGCGGTGCCGAAGCTCGACGAGATGGCCTTGACCATGGTCTGACGGTAGAGCGGCCGGACCGCCGGCGCGCGGCGGCGGCCGGTCCGGAGTCCTGTCGGCGAGCCCGGAACTCAGTCGTGGCGCGACGGGAGTGGCGGGCGGTGCCGATGGGGCGCGCAGACCCGACTGTCCTGGTCGGCGCGGGAATGGTCCTGACATGCTCCGCTGAGCCGATCGGCGCGATCCACGGGGGACACATTGGACAAGCTGCAGCGCGCCATCACCGTGGCCGCGATCGGCGGGGTCGGCCTGACCCTGCTCGCGAGCCCGGCACAGGCCAAGGGCGACGAGATGGGCGGGGTCGGCGAGCGGTACTTCCTCAACGACAGCTTCAACGGATCGGCCAACCACGTCCTCACCTACGGCGAGGGCCGCGACCGGGCCTACGTCGGGGACTGGGACGGGAACGGCACCGACACCCTGATGCTGCGCCGCGGCAACGCCTTCCACGTCCGGAACGGCAACACCACCGGTGGTGCCGACTCGACGTTCTCCTACGGTGATCCCGGGGACACCGTCCTGGTCGGCGACTGGGACGGGAACGGCACCGACACCCTGGCGGTCCGTCGCGGCGGCACGTACCACGTCAAGAACACGGTGAGCAGCGGATACGCCGACACCGTCTTCTCGTATGGCGACCCGGGTGACGCCGTCCTGGTCGGCGACTGGGACGGCGACGACGACGACACGCTCGTCGTCCGCCGCGGTGGTCGCTACTTCGTGAAGAACGACCTGAACACCGGGTTCTCGGAGAGCGACTTCTACTACGGCAACCCCGGCGACTCGGTGCTCGTCGGTCACTGGTCGGCCGACCAGGAGGGCGACGCCCTCGGGGTCCGCCGCGGCGGGATCTACCACCTGCGGAACTCGCTCACGTCCGGGCCGGCCGACACCGTGTTCGGCTACGGGAACCCGAGCGACACCGCCTTCGTCGGTGACTGGAACGGCGACGGGATCGACTCTCTCGGCGTCCGGCGGCCGACCAGCCCGAGCCGGGACCTCGACTGTCCCGACTTCCCGTCGAAGCGCGAGGCGCAGGCGTACTTCGACTACTACCACCCCTACTACGGCGACGTCGCCCGCCTCGACGCGGACAACGACATGGAGGCCTGCGAGTCGCACTTCGGCTGACCGACAGGCTCTTCCGGTATGGCCCGGGAATGGCTCGCGACAGCGGCCGTCCCGGGCCCTCGCCGTACCTGGACGAGCGGTCCGGCACGGACATCCACGCGCGCGGGACACGACCACCCCGAGCACGGTGGCCGGGGCCGCCGCGGAAGTCGCCGAGCGCCTGCGGGGCGGGCCGAGGTGCGGCGGCCGGTCGGGTCGCTCGGTCCGCCGGGCGTCCGTCGAGATGACCGCGCGGTCCCTGCGGGAGCGACCCGCTTGCACGGGACCCACTGAGAGCGCTCACATCGTTGCAACCCGGCAGGATCCGCAGCGGGCTGATGACGGCGCGTTCGAGCCCTTCACCTGCGTCTTCGCGAACTCTTCGGGACAGGGGCTTGACGCAGGCGGAGATAGCGCTAACTTAGAGCTAGTTCCACCCCGTGAGCCGGGTCACAGGACCTCCCGGGGATCGCAGCGCAGCGCACCACCGCACCCCAAACGCGCTGGTCGGAGCCTGCTGGCAGCGCTGCAACGTCGCTCGACTGCACAGAGAGGAACCCAGGGATGACCGTGCACGATGCCGCGACGGCACCTGACAGCTCGGTGGCGCTCACCTTCTTCAACGACGCCGAGGCGCGCACCGTGGAGGCGATCTCCGAGCGGATCATCCCCGACGGGGGTGACGGCGCAGGCGCGACCTCCGCCGGGGTCGTCTACTACATCGACCGCTCCGTCAGCGGCATCAGCCAGAACCTCCAGCACGTGTACCGGACCGGGCTGCGGGCCCTGGAGCGGTTCTGCCAGGGCGAGTTCTCCGCGCCGTACGTCGGCCTCTCCGCCGAGCAGCAGGACGGCGTCATCCGGCGCTTCTTCGGTCCCGAGGTGGTGGGCGCGGAGGAGACCCCGCAGATGTACGGCGACGAGGAGGAGGAGCGCGGGGAGCGCGGGGACCTGGACGCGGACCTGCCCATCCTGCGGCGGCTGTTCGCCGTCGTCCGGGAGCACGCGATCGAGGGCTTCTTCTGCGACCCCGTCTACGGCGGCAACCGCGGGGCCGTGGGCTGGCAGCTCGTCGGCTTCCCGGGTGCGTACTGGGGCTACACGGCCGAGCAGATGGGCCCCGGCTTCGACGGCCGCACGCTCCCCATCGCCACCCTCTCCGACCTGCGCCGGCAGCTGCAGGAGAAGTCCCTGCCCGACAACTCGACCTACTACGGCAACGAGGAGAACTGACCATGCCCGCGAGCAAGATCGACGTCATCGTCGTCGGGGCCGGCGCCTCGGGTGCGGTCATCGCCTCGGAGCTGGCGCAGGCCGGCCAGAAGGTCGTCCTGCTGGACAAGGGGCCCAAGCACACCACCGAGGACTTCCGGCTCAAGCAGGACGAGATCCGCTACTACGCCCGCGGCTCGCTCGTCCCGAGCATGGACACCGACCCCATCACCTGGCGCGAGACCAGCCAGGACGGCGACGGCGAGCTGGCCCCGTGGGCGGCCGGCCCGCTGGGCACCGCCAACCCGCTGCACCTCCCGCCGTCCCTGGGTGCCGGCGGCGGCACCATCCACTGGGGCGGAGCCTGCTGGCGGTTCCGTGAGACCGAGTTCCGGATGAAGAGCGAGATCGAGGAGCGCCTGGGCAAGGACGCGCTCCCCGAGGGCCACACGCTGGTCGACTGGCCGATCAGCTACGCCGACCTCGAGCCGTACTACGACAAGACGGAGTGGGAGCTCGGCATCTCCGGCCGCGGCAGCAACGTCGCCGGCCGCCCCGAGCTGAACGAGAACCCCTGGGAGGCGCCGCGCCAGCGCGACTACCCGATGCCGCCGCTGCGCCAGGGGACAGCGGACATCGAGTTCGCCGACGCCTGCACGCGCCTGGGTTACCACCCGTTCCGCACCGCCGCCGCGATCGCCTCCGAGCCGTTCAAGGGCCGGTCGGGCTGCACCTACTGCGGCTTCTGCCACGGCTACCCCTGCCACGTGGACGCCAAGACCTCGACCCACGTCGCGGCGCTGCCCTACGGAGAGGCCAGCGGCAACCTGGAGATGCGCGACTACTGCCGTGTCCACAAGGTGAACCGCTCGAACGACGGCAAGCGCGTCACCGGCGTCTCCTACTACGACGCCGACGGCCGCTCGGTCGACCTCGAGGCCGACCGCGTGGTGCTCGCCTGCTACGCCCTGGAGAACGCGCGGCTGCTGCTGGCCTCGGGCATCAACGCCAACGGCCAGGTCGGCAAGCACCTCATGACCCACGCCTTCGGGTTCTTCATGGGCCTGACCAAAGAGCCCTCCAACCCCTACATGGGCACCCTGGTCGCCTCGACGTCCATCGAGGACTTCAGCGGCGAGCTGGTCCACGAGTACGACCCGACCGTCCTGTGGGGCGCGCCGATCATCAGCTGGCCAGGGGACTACCAGCCGATCGAGATCGCGCACGCCATGCCGCCGAGTGCGCCGCGGTGGGGCGCCGGCTTCCGCGACTGGATGCGCGACAACTACGCCCACGTGTGGTCGATGTACTCCCAGACGGCGAACATCCCGACCAACGACACCTACGTGGACCTCGATCCCACCAAGAAGGACCCGTGGGGCCAGCCGGCGCTGCGCATGACGCACGGCTGGGGTGAGTGGGACCAGAAGATGGTCGAGTTCCTCCTCACCATCAAGCGCAGGATCGCGCAGGAGATGGGTCTCACCTACTGGTGGGAGGAGACCACCAAGCCGGACTACCACCTGTCCACGCACGAGGTCGGCACCCACCGCATGGGCGAGGACCCGGCGACCTCGGTCGTCGACGTCCACGGCCGGTCCCACGAGTGCGAGAACCTGTACGTCGTCGGCGGCGGCCAGTTCCCCACCTACCACGGCTACAACCCGACCGAGACGATCTGGGCGATGGCCTACATGACGGCCGACAACATCCTCGGCCGCTCCGCGCCGGCTCCGGTCGCCGCGCACAGCCACGACGGCCATGCCCACGCCTCCGCCCACACGCACGCCCACTGAGAGGGATTCCAGCATGCAGACGCGAGCACTGGGCAGCACCGGGCTGTCCGTCACCCCGCTGTGCCACGGCACGAGCCCGCTGGGCAACTTCCCGGCCCAGTACGGCTACGAGGTCAGCGAGGAGCAGGCCGTCGCGACGATCCTGCGGGTCCTCGAGGGGCCGATCAACTTCATCGACACGTCGAACAACTACTTCGACGCCGAGCGGCGGATCGGGATCGCCCTGCGCGAGCGGGGCGGCCTGCCCGAGGGCTTCGTGCTCGGCACGAAGGTCGACCCGGAGCACGGCAGCACCGACCTGTCCGGCGCCCGGGCGCGGCGGTCGGTCCAGGAGAGCCTCGAGCGGCTGGGGCAGGACCGCCTCCAGCTGGTCTACATCCACGACCCGGAGATCCACGACTTCGACGAGGCCACCGGCCCCGGCGGTGTCGTGGAGGCGCTGGTCGCCCTGCAGCAGGAGGGCCTGATCGACCACATCGGCGTCGCCGGCGGCCCGATCGACCTCATGCAGCGGTACGTCGAGCTCGACGTCTTCCAGGCCGTCATCAGCCACAACCGGTTCACGCTGGTCGACCAGTCGGCCCGGCCGCTGATCGACCAGGTCGCGGAGCGGCGCATGGCCTTCGTCAACGGGGCGCCGTACGGCGGCGGGATGCTGGTCAAGGGGCCGGACGCGCACCCGAACTACTGCTACGCCCCGGCCGCCGAGGCCACCAAGGACCGGGTCCGGGCGATGGAGCGGGCCTGCGCGGAGCACGGCGTGCCGCTCGCGGCGGCGGCCCTGCAGTTCTCGCTCCGCGAGCCGAAGGTGGCCTCCACGATCGTCGGGATGTCCACGCCGGAGCGGGTCGAGCAGACCCTCGCCTTGGCGGCGGCGGAGATCTCGCCGGAACTGTGGGCGCAGCTCGACGAGCTGGCGGCCCCTGGCCGGAACGGCGTCGAGGAAGCGGCTGCACAGACGGCCTCGTGATAGCGCTAACACGGTCAGTGACGCAGCACCAACGGCACTCCCCACTCCGGACAGGCGGTTGACATGAACGCGAGCACGGCGGCCCCGGCGCTGCGCGCCGTTGGGCTCACCAAGAGATATCCCGGTGTCACAGCGCTGGACGGCGTGGACCTCGACGTCCACGCCGGCCGGATCCTGTCGCTCTCGGGCGCCAACGGTGCAGGCAAGTCCACCCTCGTCAAGATCCTCTCGGGGGCGGAGCAGCCCGACGAGGGCCGGATCTGGGTCGACGAGCAGGAGGTCGACCTCGCCAGCCCGCACGCCGCGCGGCAGGCGGGGATCTACACCATCTACCAGGAGCTGAGCCTGGTCCCGTCGATGTCGGTCGTGGAGAACATCTTCCTCGACGACTTCGCCAGCGGCCTGCTGGTCCGCCGCTCGAAGCTGGAGGCGCAGGCCGAGGCGCTGATGGAGCGCCTCGGGGTGGACGTGGACGTCCGGGCCGCCGTCAACACCCTGCCGCTGGCCAAGCAGCAGCTCGTGGAGATCGCCAAGGCGCTGAAGTCCAACCCGCGGGTCCTGTTGCTGGACGAGCCCACGACCACGCTCCCGCCCCGGGACGTCGCCTCCCTGCTCGAGCTCATGCGCAACCTGGCCCGGTCGGGGGTGGGCCTGATCTTCATCTCCCACCGCCTCGACGAGGTCACCGAGGTGTGCGACGAGGTCGACGTCCTCCGGGACGGCCGGCGCGTCGGGCACTTCGACTCCGTGCCCGCACACCACGACATCGTCAAGGCGATGGTCGGCGACCGCCTGGAGAACTCGCTGTCGGCGGCCGTGGTGGAAGGCGCGGAGGGGACGCTCGGCGGGGTCGCCACCGACGAGGTCGTCCTGCGCGTGCGGGACCTCTCGGACGGGCACCGGCTCAGCTTCTCCTGCGACCTGCGGCGGGGGGAGGTGCTCGCGGTCACCGGCCTCCTCGGCGCCGGCCAGACCGAGCTCACCGAGTGCCTCTTCGGCATGCGGGAGACCGTCAGCGGGACCGTGGAGATGGAGGGACGGAAGGTCCGGGTCCGCTCGCCCCGGGAGGCGATCGGGGTCGGGCTCGGGCTCATCCCGGAGGACCGCAAGTCCCAGGGCCTGGTCCTGGACATGAGCGCCAGCAAGAACATGACGCTGGCCTCCCTGGGGTCCTTCACCCGGATGGGCGTGTTGGACCACGTGCGCGAGGCCAAGCACTCGCGCGGCCAGGTCGACGAGCTCGCCATCAAGTGCAGCAGCGTCAACCAGACCGCCCGGACCAT
Source organism: Modestobacter sp. I12A-02662 (assembly GCF_041028325.1). Classification (NCBI taxonomy): domain Bacteria; kingdom Bacillati; phylum Actinomycetota; class Actinomycetes; order Geodermatophilales; family Geodermatophilaceae; genus Modestobacter; species Modestobacter sp. I12A-02662. The sequence continues at coordinate 349,128 of NZ_JABGDE010000002.1, forward strand.
GAGCGGCGGCAACCAGCAGAAGCTCCTGCTGGCCCGCTGGCTCACCAAGAACAGCAAGGTCCTCATCCTCGCCGAGCCGACCCGTGGGGTCGACGTCGCGGCCAAGGAGGAGATCTACCGCCTGATCCGCGCCTACCTGCGGCGCGGTGGTGCGGCGGTGGTGGTCACCTCCGAGGTCGCCGAGGCCGCGTTGTGCGACCGCGTGATGGTCCTGTCGGCCGGCCGGGTCGTCGCGGAGGCCTCGCACGAGGAGATCCGCAGTCAACAGCAGGACCTGCTCACCCACCTCAGATGAGCACCACTCCCGATCCGATGGAGGAACCCATGTCGGTCTCTTCAGAGACTGCGTCCCGGAGGCCACCGGGCCTCAAGTCGTCAGGGCCGACCTCCGGAGGCGGCGGCAAGCGGCGCCGGCTCAGGGTCGGCCCCCAGGGCTACCTGCTCGCGGTGTTCGTCCTGGTGGCCCTCGTCGGTTCCTGGACCTCGGAGTTCTTCTTCACCGTCCGGAACCTCGAGAACATCGTCGTCGCCGCCTCGGTGGTCGCCGTGCTCGGCGTCGCCCAGTTCATCGTGGTGGTCACCCGGGGCATCGACCTCTCGGTCGGGTCCGTCGCCGCACTGTCCACGGTCATCACCGCCGTGCTGCTGCGACAGGGGCAGGGCGTCCTCGTCACCGTCGTCGTCGCACTCCTCGCCTGTGCCTTCTGCGGCTTCATCAACGGCATCCTGGTCGTGTACGCCAGGATCGCGCCGTTCGTGGCGACCCTGGCCATGCTGAGCATCGCCCGCGGCGTGGCGTTCCTGGTGCAGGTCGGCACGCTGATCGTGATCAGCAACCGGGACTTCCTCGACATCTTCGGCGGACGCACCGGGTCCGTGCCGAACGTCGTGATCATCGCGCTGATCGTGACGCTGATCGCCGCGTTCGTCATGCGGTTCACCCCGCTCGGACGCCGGCTGTACGCCCTCGGCGGCAACCCGGAGGCCGCGCGGCTGTCAGGCCTCCCGGTCAAGCGGGACCAGGTCATGGCCTACACGACCAGCGGCCTGCTCGCCGGCCTCGCCGGTCTGATGCTGGCCGGGCGGCTGTCCCAGGGCAGCTCCCTGGTCGGCGCCGGCTACGAGCTGGACTCGATCGCGGCGACCGTGGTCGGCGGCACCTCGCTGTTCGGCGGCACCGGCGACCCGATCAGCACCGTCCTGGGCGCGCTGATCATCGGGATGATCGGCAACATCATGAACCTGGCCGGCATCCAGTCCGAGCCACAGCTGGTCATCCGCGGACTCGTCATCCTCGTCGCGGTCTTCCTCACCTCCGGCGGCGGCATCCAGCGGATCCGTGCCGGCCTCTCCAAGCTCCGTCGCGGCGGCCGGTCCGGCGCTGACGGCGGTGGTCCAACCCCTGCCCCCGCCCCACCCGAGCCGGTCGAGGCTGCGGGCCGCTCCGACCTCTCCGCAGAACCCCGTCCCACACCGCCACACGACAGCACGGAAGGAACCCGATGATGCGTACCACCACCGGCGTCGCGGTCACCACGGCCCTCGCGCTCGGCCTCACCCTCACCGCCTGCGGCTCCGGAGACTCCGGCGGGGGTGGCGGGGACGGAGCCTCCGCCGGCGACGGCGACACCATCCAGATCGGCTTCTCCCAGCGCCGCCTCGCCGGCAGCGACTGGTGGGCCACCCTGCTCCAGGGCGCCGAGGACAAGGCGAAGGAACTCGGCGCCGAGATCACCGTGACCGACGCGGGCGGCGACACCGTCAAGCAGAACTCCGACGTGCAGACCCTGCTCACCCAGGGCGTGGACGCCGTCATCATGAACCCGCACGACCCCACGGGCGTCGTGGAGGCGGTCAACGCCACGGTGCAGGACCAGGTCCCGCTCGTGGTCGTGAACAGCAACCTCTCCGAGGAGCTGGCCGCCAACCAGTTCTGCTACGTCGCCGAGGACCAGACGGCCGTCGCCGAGTCGCTCGGTGTGGCCATCGCCGAAGAGGCCAAGACCCGGTTCGGCAGCGAGCCGATCACCGCGGTCGTGGTCGGCGGGTACTCCGGCGAGACCGTCACGCAGCTGCGTGGTGACGGCGTGGTCGCCGGCTACGAGAGCGTCGCGGACGCCCCGCCGATCACCTACCTGCCCATCCGCTACGGCGAGTGGCTGCCGGACAAGGCGCTGAACCCGGTGCGCGACGTGGCGACCGCCAACCCGGACCTCGACGTCGTGTTCAGCCTGAGCGACGTGATGCTCCCGGGCATCAAGCAGGGCCTCCAGGACGCAGGCATCCTCGACCAGGTCATCATCGGCACCTACGACGGCCAGATGTCCGTCGTCAAGGAGATGATGGACAACCCCGAGGGGCCGGTCCAGGCGGACGCCTCCAACGAGCCCTACAAGATGGGTCAGACGGCTGTCGAGAAGGCCGTCGCGGCGGCCAAGGGCGAGACGCAGGACGACGTCTGCCCGGGTGGTGAGTTCTTCATCGACACGTTCATCGCCACCCCCGAGACTGCCTCGCAGTACTACGACGAGTCGCGGATGTACTGATCGCCGAACGCCTCGTCCCGCCGTCGCGCCCGGACGAGGAACCCCGCGGCCACGCGGCCGCCGCCCCGGGTCCGGATGCCCCCGGACCCGGGGCGGGCAGCCCCGCAACGGGGCAGCCGACACCTCCGTGGACCGGCATGCCGTGTCGCGGACCCACCAGCAGGACCAGTCGTGTGCGGGCAGATCTCCGTGCACTTGTTCGAAGGAGCTCCAGTGGTCGAGCCGTACTCCGTCGTCGCACTCTCCCCGCGCACCTTCCAGATGAAGGAGCGCAAGGACGGCATCGAGAACGTCAAGCGCATCAACACCTTCATGGACACGGCCGTCATGGTCGGCGCCTGGGAAGGCGCACCCGTCCGCCTCGTGGTCATCCCGGAGATGGCCATCCAGGGCATGATCGCCAACACCCCCGGCAACCGCGAGAAGGAGGCCCACTTCGCGGTGACCATCCCGGGGCCGGAGACCGACCTGCTGTCGGAGAAGGCCCAGCAGCTCAACAGCTACATCGCCGCCGAGCTGTACATGGTGAAGGACGACGACTTCCCGGACCGCTACTTCAACGTCGCGTTCATCATCGACCCGAACGGGGAGGTCGTCTACAAGCGCTACAAGGCGACCAGTGACGCCTACGAGGGCGGCATGCTCGGCAACATGAACCCGCACGACCTCTGGGACGAGTGGGTCGAGAAGAAGGGCGCCGGGAACGCGATGGACGCGATCTTCCCGGTCGCCAAGACCGAGATCGGGAACATCGGCATCGCCATCTGCCACGAGGGCGTGTACCCGGAGATCGCGCGCGGCCTGGCGATGAACGGGGCGGAGATCATCATCCGGCCCACGCTGATCGAGCCGGCCGTCATGAGCGGGATGTGGGAGATCCAGAACCGGGCGCACGCCTTGTTCAACGCGGCGTACGTCATCGCCCCCAACCTGGGGCCGGAGATCATGCCGGACGGCGGGATCCAGGACCTCTTCGGCGGGCAGTCGATGATCGTCAACCCGCGGGGCCAGATCGTCGTGCAGCAGAAGGGCTGGACGTCGGGCGACTCGTTCGTCTGCACGACCATCGACATCGAGGCGCTGCGCCGCGCGCGGATCGCCAACGGTCTGTTCAACCAGTTCAAGGACCTGCGGACCGAGCAGTACCGGGCCATCTACGACCAGCCGATCTACCCGAAGAACCAGTACCTCGACGCGCCGCCGACCGAGGGCTGGCTCGCCCGGGAGGAGGCCACGCGTGCCCGCAACATCGAGCTGCTCATCGATCGCGGGGTCCTGACCCCGCCGACCGGCTACCAGCGGAAGAGCGGGAACGGCGGGAACGGCGCGAACAGTGCCGTCGAGGAGACGGCGGAGAAGGTCCTCGACGCCTGACGGACCGGCGGGCGCAGCGGCGGGGCTCCTCCTCCGCCGCTGCGCCCGCCCCGGCCGACACCCACCCTTTCGGGCAATTCGCGCGGGTGCGCCGGCGACTACCGTCCGAGTGGGTGCTCTCGGCCGCCCGGGCGAGAAGGAAAGGCAGAAGATGACGGTCCACGGCGAATCACCGGCGCCCCGGATGATCGATGTAGCACGCTTGGCCGGCGTCTCGCAGCAGACCGTCTCCCGCGTGCTGAACCAGAACGCCTTCGTCAGCAAGGAACTGCAGGAACGCGTCGAGCGCGCGGTCCGGGAACTCGGGTACCGGCGCAACAACGCGGCCCGGGCGCTCGTCACCCGGCAGACCATGCACCTCGGCGTGGTCACCGCGGGTCCCATGCAGTACGGGCCGGCCCAGGCGCTGTTCGGGATCGCCGAGGCGGCGCGTGAGCTCGGCTACGCCACCAGCCTGGTCAGCCTGGGCGACACCGACCGGGACACCATGCGCCAGGCGCTGGACCACCTGGTCGCGGACGCCGTGGACGGGATCATCGTCCTGGCCCCGACGGTGGCCGCGGCCGTCGCCGTCGAGGGACTGGCGTCCTCCGTGCCCCTCGTCATGTTCGAGCCCGGTGCGCTGGACCGCCCGCGCACCGTGGCCCACGACGAGGTCATGGGCGCTCAGACGGCCACGCACCACCTCCTGGAGCTCGGCCACCCGACGGTCCACCACCTGGCCGGTCCACCGGGATGGCTCGGCTCCGCGGCCCGGATCGAGGGATGGCGCCGGGCCCTCACCAAGGCCGGCTGCCCCATCCCCGAGCCGCGGGTCGGCGACTGGACCTCCGCATCGGGCTACGACGTCGCGCTCCGGATGCTGCAGCGGGACAAGCCCACCGCCGTCTTCACCGCCAACGACCAGATGGCGATCGGGCTGCTGAAGGCGGCGTCCGAGCTCGGCATCCGGGTCCCCGAGGACCTCAGCGTGGTCGGCTTCGACGACATCCCCGAGGCGCAGTTCCTCAAGCCCGGCCTGACCACCATGCACCTGGACTTCATGGAGGTCGGGCACCGCTGCGTCGAGCGCCTGCTGCAGGACATCCGGGGCAGCCAGACACCCCCGGAGCCCGTGGTGGCCCCGTTCCTGGTGCCCCGCGCGTCGGCAGCGCCCTACCGGCCGCGCTCCTGACCTCGTCGGAGCCGGCTCCGGGCGCCAGCTCAGCCCATCGTCTTCTGGCCGTCGATCGACTCCCGCAGGATGTCGGCGTGGCCCGCGTGCTGGGCGGTCTCCGCGATGACGTGCAGGAACACCCGGCGGGCCGACCAGCGGGCGCCCGGCTCGAACCACGGCGCCTCCGGCAGCGCGTGGTCGGCGTCCAGGTCGGGGAGGGTGGCGACCAGCTCGTCGGTGTGCTGCGCGACCGCCTCGTAGTCGGCCAGCAGGCCGGCCAGCGTCTCCCCGGCCGCGAGGTGCCAGTGCCGGTTCAGCACGTCGGGGCCCCAGTTGCGGTGCATCGCCCTGGCCCCGCCCTCCGCGAACCGGACCCACTCCGCCTCGGTGGCCGACACGTGCTTGATCAGCCCGGCGAGGTTGAGCGCGCTGGCGGTCGGCCGCAGCATGGCCTGCTCGTCGGTCAGGTCGCGGACGGTGAACCGCAGGAAGTGCCGGTGCCGCCGCAGGGACTCGATCAGGTCGGCCCGCTCGCGGGTGAGGGTGGTCGAACCGGTCATGGGATCGCCTTCCGTCGTCCTCCGGTGCGTGGGTGCCGACGCTAGGGGCAGCGGGGGCCGGATGGACGGGCGGCGATCTCCGTCGACGGCGGATCCGGCGCGAACCCCTGGTGCGGCGGGTGCGGTGGGTCCTAGCCTCCGTGCCCTTGCCCCGCCACGGAGAGGACCACCGCCCCCATGACCGACGACGTCGCCCAGTCCTACCTCGTCAGTCCTGCGTGGCTGATCGGGGGTCTGCGCAACGTCCCGGGCTATCTGGGTGCGGGCGGTGGACGGCTGACCTTCGTCAGCGACACCCCGGTCTTCGACGTCCCCCTGGACGAGGTCACCGACGTGACCTGGCCCTGGTACTGGTTCGGCGGGGGCCTCAAGCTCCGCGCGGACGGGCGGCTGTACAAGGTGACGTTCGTCCGGCCGAACGGCATGCCCGACCCGGACCCCTCCATGCTGGAGGCCGGCATCGGCGTCTTCGGGTTCCTCACCGGGACCTGGCACGACGTCTCCGCGCTGCGCGGGCTGGCCGACATCGGCACCGGGCGCGCCGCCGGCAGGCAGTGGAAGCAGTTCCTCGGCGCCTGACCGCACCCGGTAGGGGGGTGGACCGCACCCGAGCCGTGCGCTCCGCCCCCCGGAGGCGTGCTGCTGGCAGCCTGTCGCCCGGCCGCACGGCTTCCTAGCGTCGTCCTCGAGATCCGCTCGAGGAGGAGACATGACCACCACGACCACCCCGACCACGGGCGGCGTCGCCGGGCTCGCCCGGCGGCACCCCGTCCCGGTCTTCCTCACCATCGCGCTCGGCTCCGGCTGGACCGCGCTGACCATCCCCAACATGGCCGGGCAGGAGAACGGCCCGTTCCTCGTGCTGATGCTCGTCGTCCTGGCCGGGGCCGCGCTCCTCGTGACCTCCTGGACCGGCGGGCCCGGCGCGGTCCGCCGGCTGCTGGGCCGGGCGCTGCTGTGGCGGTTCGAGCCCTGGCGGTACGCGGTGGTCCTGCTCGGCATGCCGGTCGCCACGCTCGCCGTCGGCGCGGTGATGGGGACCGCGGCGGTCCCCGACGACTGGGGCGCCTTCGCCGGCACCTACCTGTTCATGACGGTGGTGTTCGGGCTGCTGCTCGCGAACCTGTGGGAGGAGCTGGCCTGGACCGGCTTCCTGCAGTCCCGGTTCATGGCGCGGCACGGGCTGCTGCGCGGCTCGCTGATGACGGCCCCGTGGTTCTTCGCGATCCACCTGCCGCTGAGCTTCACGCCCGGCTGGACCTGGCCCGGCGCCGCGTTCAACCTGACCCTGGTGCTGCTCATCGCGCCGTTCATGCGGTACCTGCTGGGCATGCACTACCTGGACACGCAGGGCAGCCTGCTCGCCGTCGGGCTGCAGCACGCGGCGTTCAACGCCTCGGCCGACCTGGGCAGCGCGGGGTGGGAGTACGCGATCGGCCTGGTCGTCCTGACCGTCGTCATGGCGGTGCTCCGACACCGGACCCGGGGGCCTGGTGCGCCCCTCCGCCGTGCGGAACGCTGACCCGGCGCAGCCGATCCGTGCACGTCGACCCGCCGGAGTCCGGAATGACCGATCAGCGAGCCCGTGGCCGGACCACCCTCCTGGCGCCCCTCGTGCTGCTCGCGGGGCTCCTCGCCCCGCAGGTCGCCGTCGCCCCGGCATCCGCCGCGGCGCCCGACGACACCGTCCTGGAGGCGGCGTTGCAGGCGGACGTCGAGGCGTACCTCGCCGACCGCGGCACGGCCGAGCACGTCTCCGCCGCCGGGTTGAGCGTCAGCCTCGCCGACCGCGACGACAGCATCGACGTGAGCGCGGGGACGACCAGCATGGGCGGCTCGGAGCCGGTGCGACCCGACAGCGTCTGGCAGATCGGCAGCCACACCAAGGCGTTCACCTCGGTGCTGCTGCTGCAGTACGAGGCCGAGGGGCGGCTGTCGATCGACGACCCGCTGGGGGAGTGGCTGCCGCAGTACCCGCAGTGGGCCGACGTCCCGATCCGGCGACTGCTGGACATGACCAGCGGCATCGCCGACTACGACTCCCAGCCGGCCTTCCTCGACACCTACATCGCCGACCCGCAGACCCACTTCTCGGCCGAGCAGCTGATCGGCTACGCCGAGGGCGCGCCGGGCACGACGGGCTGGAGCTACTCGAACACGAACTACGTGCTCGCGGAGCTGGTCGTCGAGGAGGTGACCGGGAACAGCTACCGGGAGGAGCTGGAGGAGCGGCTGCTCGAGCCGCTGGACCTGGACGACACCTTCTACCGGGAGCACCTGTACCCCTCCGCGGTGACCGATCGGGAGCCGGCCGGCTACTTCGCGAACGACCAGGTGCCCGACCCGTACACGGGGTTCGTCGGGACGGACACCAGCCGGGACACGCTGTCCTGGGCGCGGGGTGCCGGCGGCATCATCGGGACGACGGGTGACCTGACCCGCTGGACCCGCGCGCTCTACTCCGGCGAGCTGCTGCCGGCCGAGCAGCAGGCCGAGCTGACCAGCCTGGTCTCGACCACGACCGGGCTCCCCATCGGGCAGACGTCCCCGGAGGACCCGAGCGGGTTCGGGCTCGGGGTCGCCCAGGTCACGGCCGAGCCGCTCGGCACGTTCTGGTTCTACGAGGGCGGCACCCTCGGCTTCCGGACGCTGCACGTGTACCTGCCGGAGTCCGGTGTGGTCATGGCCATGGGTCTGAACAGCGTGACCGCCGAGGACCAGATCATCGCCTTGGCCGTGGCGGTGCACGAGACCCTGGTCGCGCAGGGGGCGGTCCCCGCACCCGTCGCGGCGGCCGCCTGAACCCGGGGGCGCGGGCGTGACCGGCAACGGCGACAACGGGCCGCGGCGGGAGTAGAACAGCGGCGAGGACCTCAACTCCGTGGTCCTCCAGCCCGGTCGCCGCCGACCGCATCCCGGGGAGCTCCCATGAGCACTCCCACCCGCCCCCGCCGCCACCTGGGGACCCACCGCGCGCGGGTCCGCCACACCGGCCCGGGGGAGACCCCCTTCTGGGACCGGCACCACTGGACGGTCCCGGCGCTCGCCGTCGGCGCGGTCGTCGGCGCCTTCCTGATGATGATCGTGCTGACCGCCCTCGCCGGCGGCTCCACGCCCTTCACCGGCTGACCGGCGGGGTGGGGCATTCCCCACCCCGAACAGGCGGGTCAGCGCCATGGTCCGGGCCCGAGGCCGTCCCTGGCGTCGACCGCGACGGCGCCGCCAGCGCCGCGGTCCACGAGGAGACGACCGCACGGCCCACGTCCCCACCGCCCTCGACGGCGTCGACCTGGCGCTGGCCACGGGCAGCTTCACCGCCGTCATGGGGCCCTCCGGCTCGGGCAGGTCCACGCTGCTCAACTGCGCCGCCGGACTCGACCGGCTGACCACGGGCGCCGTCGCCGTGGCCGGGCTGCCGCTGGCCGGGCTGAGCGACGACCAGCTCACCCGCTTCGGTCAGCACCTCGGGTTCGTCGTCCAGGCCTGAGCCCGGCGTAGCGGCTCACTGCACCATGTCGCGGTTCTGGGTGTGCTCGCTGACCTGCGGCGGCACGTCCGGGCCGGACCGGCCGGCCTGCACCAGTGCGGTGGCGTGCGCCCAGCACAGCCGGCACAGGTGGGTCGGGTCCGGCGGCAGGATCGGGTGCCCGCCCAGCGGCCGCACCTCCACCCAGCCCACGGCGTCCGGGGACGCCGCGACGGCCCCGCACTCCTCACAGCGGTAGAGCACGCTCATGCGTCCGCCCTCCAGGCTGAGGAACGACGTCGGTCCCCGGGACGACCAGGGTGCCCCTTCCCGGCGCGGGCCGCAGGCGGCCCGGTCAGGGCCCCGCCGTCAGCCCCCGCGCTTCACCTCGGCGTCGACGACCCCGAGCAGCGCCGTCTGGAGGGCCTGGTCGGCGTGCTCGCCGCGGTCGAGCGCCTCGCGGGCCGGGCCGGGCAGCAGGCCCACCTCGATCTCGTCGAGCCAGACCGTCTCGCCCCCCACCTGGCGCCCCAGCCGCAGGGTGCTCCCCTCCCGCCGGACCTGGTACTCCTCGCCACCGAGCTCGATCGTCGTCGGTCCGTCCATGCCGCAGCCCTACCCGGGCCGTCCGCGGGTTCACACCCCCGGGGGACGTCGTGACACGCCGTACGCACGACACGCCGACAGCCGGTGACGACGCGCCCGGACCTGCGCCGGGGCGGCGTGCGGATCGTCACTCTTCCCGGGCGACCCGGCGTGGCGTCCTGCAGGCTGCGGCGGCAGGTGTCGATGGTGACAATGGACTGGTCGCGGGGACGGCGCCCGGCGTGTCGCCGGGCGGGCGGAGGTGGACGTGGCAGAACGACCCGGTCGGCCGGAACTGCCGCTGGACGTACGCCACAGCGGGTCAGCGGGCAGCCACGCCGTCCTCGTCGAGGCCGTCCTCGACGCGCTGCCCTCCCCGACGGTCCTGCTGGACGCCGACGGCCGGATCCTGCTGGCGAACACCGCCTGGACGGTGGCGACCGACTTCCTCGAGGACCCACGGCTGCAGGTGGGGGTCGGCGACGACTACCACGCGATGGCCCTCTCGATGCGCGACGACCTGCGCACCCGGATCCTCATCCAGCAGCTGCAGGAACTCGGCCGCGGCGAGCGCGGGACGGTCACCTTCGACTACGCCCTGCCGCACCGGAACGGCCCCCGCTGGTACCACCTGCAGGCATCCCGGGTCGACCAGGCCGGCCAGGTCGTCGTCACCCACACCGACATCACCTCCCGGGTGCAGGCCGAGCAGACCTCCGCCTGGCAGGCCCGGCACGACCACCTCACCGACCTGCCCAACCGGGCCCACCTGCACGAGCTCATCTCCGCGGAGCTGCTGCGGCCCGACCGCGGACCGGTCAGCGTGCTGTTCATGGACGTCGACGGCTTCAAGGACGTCAACGACACCCTGGGCCACGAGATGGGCGACCAGTTGCTCCGCGAGCTGGCGCGGCGGTTGAGCAGGCGCACCCGCTCGGAGGACACCGTGGGCCGTCTCGGCGGTGACGAGTTCGTCGTCCTGTGCCGCGACTGCGACGTCGACGGGGCGCTGCGGCTGGCCGAGCGGTTCCAGTCGACGTTCGACGAGCCGTTCGACCTCGACGGCAAGCGGGTCACCGGCCTCAGCGCCAGCATCGGCGTGGCCACCGCGGACGCCGGGCAGGTGCGCTCCACCGACCTCGTGCGCGACGCCGACCTGGCGATGTACGCCGCCAAGGCTGCCGGCCGCGACCGGGTGCGGGTGTTCAGCCCGGAGCTGCGCCAGGCGGTCGAGCAGAAGGTGCTCGTCGGCGGCGAGCTGCGGAACGCGATCGAGGCCGGTCAGCTCGTCCTGCACTACCAGCCGGTGATCTCGCTGCCCGGCGGCGGGATCTACGGCGCGGAGGCGCTCGTCCGCTGGCACCACCCCGTCCGCGGCACGCTGCAGCCGGCGGACTTCCTGCCGCTGGCCGAGCACCACGGCATGATCGTGCCGCTCACCCGCTGGGTGCTGGGTGAGGCGGCCCGGCAGGCGGCCGCCTGGGAACGGGCCGGGATGCCGCTCGTCGTCGGGGTCAACATCAGCGCCGCGCACTTCGGCACCGGCACGCTGGTCGCCGACGTCCACGACGCGCTGACCGCCGCCGGCCTGGCGCCCGAGCGGCTGGTCCTCGAGCTCACCGAGACCAGCGTCGCGGAGGACCCCCTGCGGGCCGCGGCCCAGTTCGCGCAGCTGCGCGTGGCGGGCGTCGAGGTGTCCATCGACGACTTCGGCAGCGGGTTCTCCTCGCTCGGCCAGCTGGTGTCCATCCCCGCGGGCGGGCTCAAGCTCGACCGGAGCCTCATCGCCCACACGGCCACCCGGCGCAGCGAGGCGGCGGCGGCCATCGCTGCCGTCGTCGGACTGGCCCGGGCCTGCGGCATGCGCAGCCTGGCCGAGGGCGTGGAGACCGCCGAGCAGCTGGAGCTGGTCGCCGAGCTCGGCTGCAACCACGCGCAGGGCTTCCACATCGGACGGCCGATGCCGGCCGAGGAGTTCGTCACGTGGCTGCAGGAGCGCCGGCTGGCAGGCACCCAGCCCGCGGCCGCCCCGGCCGACGACCTGCTGCGGGCCTGACCCGGACACCGGGCCGGCTCGCCCGGTCAGCCCGGCTCGCCGCGCATCTTGCGGCGGGCGACCACGACCAGGTCGACCACCGCGACGGCGGCCAGCACGAACAGGACGACGGCGAACCACGTCGGGGCACCCGCGGCCCGCACCAGGATCCCGCCGGCCACGCACACCACCACCCCGAAGGCCGCCAGCACCAGGCGCAGGGTGAGTGCGCTCTGCGCGGGCCGGGCGCCGCCGATGCCCGCGGTCGGGTCGTGGTGGTCGGGGAGGCCGCGCTCGTAACCGGCCCGGGAGCGCCGTCCTGAGGGCTCGCTCATGCTCCTCTAGGGTACTCACCCGACGGGCGCACTACCCTGGATCGAGTGGCAGCTGACTTCTCCGTCGTCCTGGGCGAACTCGACACGACCTTGACGTCGATCGAGGCGGTGCTGCGCGTCGACGACCTCCGCAAGCAGGTCGCCGAGCTGGAGGAGCAGGCCGCCGCCCCGGACCTGTGGAACGACGTCGAGGCCGCCCAGGCGCTGACCTCCAAGCTGTCCTACCTGCAGGGCGACCTGCGCCGGGTGGAGGACCTGCGCAGCCGCCTGGACGACGTCGGCCTGCTGCACGAGATGGCCGTCGAGGAGGGCGACGAGGCGACCCTGGCCGAGGCGGAGCGGGAGCTGGCCAACCTGCGCACGGCGATCGACGAGCTCGAGGTCCGCACCCTGCTCTCCGGCGAGTACGACTCCCGGGAGGCGCTGGTCACCATCCGGTCCGAGGCCGGGGGCGTGGACGCCGCCGACTTCGCCGAGATGCTGATGCGCATGTACCTGCGGTACGCCGAGCGGCACAAGTACCCGGTCGAGGTCTACGACGTCTCCTACGCCGAGGAGGCCGGGATCAAGTCGGCCACGTTCGCGGTCAAGCAGCCCTACGCGTACGGCACCCTCTCGGTCGAGCAGGGCACCCACCGGCTGGTGCGCATCTCGCCCTTCGACAACCAGGGCCGCCGGCAGACCTCCTTCGCCGGCGTCGAGGTGCTGCCCGTCGTCGAGCAGACCGACCACGTGGACATCCCGGAGAACGAGATCCGGATCGACGTCTTCCGGTCCTCGGGCCCCGGCGGGCAGAGCGTCAACACGACCGACTCCGCCGTCCGGATCACCCACCTGCCCACCGGCATCGTCGTCTCCTGCCAGAACGAGAAGAGCCAGATCCAGAACCGAGCGGCCGCACTGCGCGTGCTCCAGGCCCGGCTGCTGGTCAAGCGGCAGGAGGAGCAGCGCGCCGAGATGGACGCGCTGAAGGGGGAGGGCAGCAGCTGGGGCAACCAGATGCGCTCCTACGTGCTGCACCCGTACCAGATGGTCAAGGACCTGCGGACCGAGACGGAGACCGGCAACACCACCGCGGTGCTCGACGGGGACATCGACTCGTTCATCGAGTCCGGCATCCGCTGGCGGCGCCAGCAGGAGACCGCCGACGGGAGCTGACCCGGCCCCGGGCGGGGCCCGCGACGGGCTCGCGGGTCGGGCGGGCAGCATGGTGCTCCTGTTGCGTGGCGCGCCGTGCGGAGCGCCGGTGCCGCGGCTCGCGACAGGTACCGTGGCACCCCGTGATCGAATTGCAACACGTCACCAAGATCTACCCGACCTCTCCCCGGCCGGCTCTCGATGACGTCTCCATGCAGATCGACAAGGGCGAGTTCGTCTTCCTCATCGGCTCCTCGGGTTCGGGCAAGTCCACGTTCCTCCGGCTGCTGCTGAAGGAGGACAACCCGACCAAGGGCACCGTCCTGGTCAACGGCAAGAACCTGACCACGATGAGCAAGTGGCAGGTGCCCAAGCTGCGCCGCACCATGGGCTGCGTCTTCCAGGACTTCCGCCTGCTGCGCAACAAGACCGTCGCCGAGAACGTGGCGTTCGCCCTCGAGGTGATCAACAAGCCGCAGCGCACCATCAAGCGGGTGGTCCCCGAGGTGCTGGAGATGGTCGGCCTGGAGGGCAAGGAGAACCGCCTGCCCAGCGAGCTGTCCGGTGGTGAGCAGCAGCGGGTGGCCATCGCCCGCGCGTTCGTGAACCGGCCGCTGGTGTTGCTCGCCGACGAGCCCACCGGCAACCTCGACCCCGAGACCAGCCAGGACATCATGCTGCTGCTGGAGCGGATCAACCGCACCGGCACCACCGTGGTGATGGCCACGCACGACTACCACATCGTCGACTCCATGCGGCGCCGCGTGATCGAGCTGAACGACGGCATCCTCAGCCGCGACCAGTCCCGGGGCGTCTACGGCGTGGGCCGCTGAGATGCGGGCCGCCGAGATGACCGCCCGCCGCACGCTGCACCACACGACAGGGATCTGATGCGCGTCAACTTCGTCCTCTCCGAGGTGGCCGCCGGGCTGCGCCGGAACCTGACCATGACGGTCGCGATGATCCTGACGACCGGCATCTCGCTGGGGCTCATGGGCACCGGCCTGCTGATCGCCAACATGATCGGCGAGATGCGGGACATCTACTACGACAAGGTGCAGGTCTCGATCTACCTCGCCGACGAGGTCACCGACCCGCAGCGCGACGCCATCGCCGCGCAGCTGGAGGGGTCCGGCGAGGTCCGGGACTACATCTACGAGTCCAAGGCCGAGGCGTACGAGCGGTTCAAGCAGCAGTTCCAGGAGCAGCCGGCGCTGATCGCCAACACCCCCGAGGACGCACTGCCCGAGAGCTTCCGGGTCGAGCTGGTGAACCCCGAGCGGTACGAGGTCATCGCCGAGCAGTTCCCGGTCGGGCAGAACGGCGTCGAGGACGTCCGCGACGAGGGTGACTTCCTCGACCGGTTGTTCAGCCTGCTGAACGGCGCCCGCAACGCGACCATCGCGGTGGCCGTCGTGCAGGCACTGGCCGCGTTGCTGCTGATCTCGAACACGATCCAGCTCGCGGCGTTCAACCGGCGCAACGAGACCAACATCATGCGGCTGGTCGGCGCCTCCCGCTGGTACACCCAGCTGCCCTTCATCCTCGAGGCCGCGGTCGCCGGCCTGATCGGTGCCGGGCTGGCCATCGGCGGCCTGGTGCTCACCAAGGTGCTCTTCGTCGACAAGACCCTGGCCGGACCCATCAAGGCGGGGATCATCCCGCCGGTCGACTGGTCGGCGATCATCGCGATCAGCCCGGTCATCGCCGCGGTCGGCATCGGGCTGGCCTCGATCGCCGCGGCCGTGACGCTGCGCCTCTACGTCCGGCTGTAGGCCCGGGCCCTGCTGCCAGCCCGACCGCGATCATGGAGTTCGGGACGCGGCGCGCCGCCGTCCCGGGGTGCGTCGCGCCCCGAACCCCATGATCGCCGGGGTGGGAGCGGCGGCAGGCGCCCAGCGCGGTGGCCGGTAACCTGGGGACATGCCGCGTGAGACCGGGCGCAAGCTCATCGCCCAGAACAAGAAGGCGCGGCACGACTACTCGATCCTCGACACCTACGAGGTGGGCCTGGTGCTCACCGGCACCGAGGTGAAGAGCCTGCGTGCCGGGCGCGCCTCGCTCGTCGACGGGTTCGCCACCGTCGACGACGGTGAGGTGTGGCTGCAGCACGTGCACATCCCCGAGTACACCGAGGGCACCTGGACCAACCACGCGCCGCGCCGCAAGCGCAAGATCCTCATGCACCGCGCCGAGATCGAGAAGCTGATCGGCAAGACCAAGGAGGGCGGGCTCACGCTCGTCCCGCTGGACCTGTACTTCAAGGACGGCAAGGTCAAGGCGACGCTGGCGCTGGCGCGGGGCAAGAAGACCTACGACAAGCGGCAGGACCTCGCCGAGCGCGACTCGCGCCGGGAGATGGAGCGGGCCTTCGGCCGCTACGTGAAGGGACGCCGGTGAAGGGGATCGCCTTCGATCGGTTCGGGGACGCCGACGTCCTGGAGCTGCGGGACGACCTGCCCGAGCCGCCGGTCGGCCCGGACACCGTGCTCGTGCGCAGCCGTGCCGCCGGGGTCAACCCGGTCGACATGGCGATCCGCGCCGGGTACCTGGCCGGCGCCTATCCGCACCACTTCCCGATCGTCCCCGGCTGGGACCTGGCCGGCGTGGTGGAGGCGGTCGGGCCGGCCGTCGTCGACTTCGCGCCCGGCGACGAGGTGTTCGGCTACCTGCGCCGGGACGACGTCCAGTGGGGGACGGCGGCCGAGCTGGTTCCCGCACCGCAGCGCTGCCTCGCGCACAAGCCCTCCTCGCTGTCGTTCACCGAGGCCGGTGCCGTGCCGCTGGCCGGGTTGACCGCCTACCAGGCGCTGACCGAGGCGCTGGCCGTGGGCGAGGGGGACCGCGTGCTGGTGCACCGTGCCGCCGGCGGCGTCGGGTTCTTCGCCGTGCAGATCGCCGCCGCGCTCGGTGCGCACGTCATCGGCACGGCGAGCCCGCGCAACCACGCCTTCCTGGCCGACGCCGGGGCCGCCGAGGTGCTCGACTACTCCGCCGGGCCGATCAGCGAGCAGCTGTCCGAGCCGGTGGACGCCGTCCTGGACCTCATCGGTGGCCCGGCGCTCGCCGACGCGCCGAAGCAGGTCCGGGACGTCGCCCGGATCGCCAGCATCGTCGACCCGGTGGTCAACGAGATGGGCGGGCGGTACGTGTTCGTGCGGCCAGAGCGGCACGACCTCGAGGAGCTGGCGCGGATGGCCGACGCCGGCCAGCTGCGGGTCGTGATCGCGAAGGCCTTCCCGCTGGCGCAGACCGCGCAGGCGCAGGAGCTGGTGGCCGGCGGGCACGTCCGCGGCAAGGTCGTCGTCACCCTGTGAAGGCCGACGTCCCCGTGAGCACCGCAGGGAGCGCCGGGGGCCGGGGAGCGGAGCGGGGGCGGAGCCGAACCGACGACGCCGTGCTCCGACCGCCGGTCTCGGACGGCGACGTCCCGCGCTGGTGGCGGGAACTGGGCGTGCCCGGGCTGGTCGACGCGCACGTGCACTTCCTCCCCGAGCGGGTGCAGGCGAAGGTGTGGCGGTACTTCGCCGACGGCGAGCGGAACTACGGCCGGCCGTGGCCGGTCACCTACGCGCTGCCGGTGGACGAGCGGCTCGCCGTCCTCGACCGGCTCGGCGTCCGGGCGTTCCCGACGCTGCCGTACCCGCACAAGCCCGGCATGGCCCCCTGGCTCAACGACGAGGCGGCGGCCTTCGCCGCGGCGCACCCGCAGGTGCTGCAGTCCGCGACCTTCTTCCCGGAGCCGGAGGCGCCGGCCTACGTGGCCGCGGCGCTGGACGCCGGCGCCCGGGTGTTCAAGGTGCACGTGCAGGTGGGCCGGTTCGACCCGCGGGACCCGCTGCTCGACGCGGTGTGGGCGCAGCTGGAGGAGACCGGGACGCCGGTGGTGACCCACTGCGGGTCGGGGCCGCTGGCCGGGGTGCACACCGGGCCGGAGCCGATGAGCGGCCTGCTGGAGCGCTTCCCGCGGCTGCGGCTGGTGATCGCCCACCTCGGCATGCCCGAGTACGCCGCCTTCCTCGACCTCGCCGAGCGGTACGAGCGCGTGCACCTGGACACCACGATGTTCGCCACCGACTTCACCGAGCAGCTCATGCCCTTCGACCGGTCGCTGCTGCCGCAGCTGGGCGCGCTCCAGGACAAGGTCGTGCTGGGCAGCGACTTCCCGGCCATCCCGTACCCGTACTGGCACCAGCTGGCCGCGCTGCAGCGGCTGGGGCTGGGGGAGGACTGGCTGCGCGCGGTCGTCTGGGGGAACGGGGCGCGCCTGTTCGGGCTGACGGCCCGGCCGTAGGGTCCGGTGCCGTGCCCGAACTCGCCCTCCCCGCAGGGCTCGCCGCCCGGCCGCTGACACCCGACGACATGGCGGCCGCCGCGGACCTGCTGGCGGCCGCCGAGCTGGTCGACGACACCGGCGAGCACATGAGCGCCGAGGAGCTCGCGGGCTGGTGGGTCAACGACCTGGTCGACCTGCCGCGGGACAGCCGGCTGGTGCGGACCGCGGACGGCGAGGTGGTGGCCGTCGCGGTCGTGGACGCGCCGCCGACCTTCCGCGACGCCTTCACCGTGCACCTGGAGGGGTGCGTGCACCCGGGGTGGCGGGGCCGGGGGATCGGCCGTGCCCTGCTGGCGTGGCAGCTCGAGCGCGGGGCGCAGGTGCACGCCGAGCGGCACCCGGAGGCGCCCGCCCGGCTGACCGTCTCGGTGTTCAGCTCGATGCCGACGGCCGAGGCGCTGGTGCGCCGCGCCGGCCTGACCCCGCGGCGCTGGTTCTCCCACATGTCCCGGGCGCTGACCGGCCTGCCCGCGCCGCCGGCGGTGCCCGGCGTCCGGCTCGTGCCGTTCACCTTCGACCGGGACGACGAGGTGCGCCGCGCCCACAACGCGGCCTTCGCCGACCACTACGGCTCCAGCGAGCGGGACGCCGCCTCCTGGCAGGTGCTGTTCACCGGGCAGCACACCTTCCGGGCGGACGTCTCGGTGCTCGCACTCGAGGACGACGCCGTCGTCGGGTACACGCTCGCCTACGTGTCGGAGGCGGGCTTCCAGGCGACCGGCGAGCGGGAGACCTACCTCGGCCAGATCGGCGTGCTGCCGCGCGCGCGGGGACGGGGCCTGGCGAAGGCGACGATCGCGGAGGCGCTTCGGCTGGCCGCCGAGCACGACTGCTCCGTCGCCGCCCTGCAGGTCGACAGCGAGAACGGCAGCGGCGCGGTCGGCCTGTACGAGGGGCTCGGCTTCGCCACCCAGCGCACGCAGGTCTCCTGGGTGCGGGAGCTGCCGCCGTCGTCCTGAGTCGTCCTGTCGGTACCCGACGGCACACTCGCCCCGCCCGCGTTCTGCCGGAGAGGAGGGCTCCCACACCGTGGACGACCAGGCCGACCCCCGCTGGACCACCAGTGGCTGGGGGTACGGCGTCAAGACCCAGGACCAGGCCTTCCGGGCCGTCAACCGGATCGTCTCGCTCTCCGCCGGCCGGCGGTACGTGTGGCGGGGGAGCAGCGACCGCTCCCACCGGCTGCGGTCGTCCTTGCTGCGCGACCTGGTCATCGACGAGACCGAGCCGCTGCCCACCGAGCTGGAGCTGCGTCGGCGTGAGCTCGCCGTCCTGCGCGAGGCCCGGGAGTGGGGGGTGGCGCGGGAGCTGGGGCCGCCGGCGTCGGACCTGCACCTGCTCGCCCACCTGCAGCAGCACGGCGTGCCGACCCGCCTGCTGGACGTCACGCACAACCCGATGACCGCGCTGTGGTTCGCCTGCGAGAGCGGCGACGAGGCAGGTGTGCTGTTCGCCTTCGACGTCACCGACGTGCCGACCTACGACACCGCCGGGCTCCCGTCGGACCCGCTCGACTGGTCGCTGCGGCACGCCCTGGCCGTCTCGGCGAGGAGGGCCGCACCCTTCCTCGTCCGGCCGACCGTGCCCACCGCCCGGCTGCGGGCGCAGGAGGGTCTGTTCCTGTCGGCCGCGGTGCCGCTGGGGCCTGCGTTGCCCGGCGTCGACGGGATGCCCCTGCCGGCCGGGGAGCCTCCCGGCCCGGCGCGGCTCGCCGGCCTGTTCGCCCCGGAGGAGCGGGGAGCCGGCCGGCCGGCCCGGGTGCCGTTCTGCGCGGTGGTGATCCCGGCCCGCATCAAGAAGAAGGTCAAGGAGCACCTGGCCGCGCTCAACCGTCGGCGCAGCACGGTGTACCCCGACGTCGCCGGCTTCCGCGAGGCCCTCCGGGACGGCGAGGTGGCCCTCCACCCGCTGCCCGACGCCGTCCCGGCCTCCGAGGACACCGACGCCCTCGGCGCCTGACGTGCGGGACCGCCCGCTGGTCTCAGGCCGGGTCGTTGCCGGCCATCTGCGCCTCCCGCAGCTCGGCGTGCATCTCCCAGGGCGCCTGGGGGAGGACGTCCCCGGTCTCGAGGAGCGACTTCAGGTTGGCGAGGACGGCGGGCCAGCCGGCGGCCACGGCCGCCCGGTCGGCCTCCGTCGGCAGGTCCTCGTGCACGACGGTGAGCCGGACGATGTCCTGGTGGCGCTCGACCGTGAAGGTCACCCGTGACGGGCTCCCCTCGCGTTGCTCGTCCGACCCCGGGAACGTGAGCACGAGACGCTCCGGGCGCTGCGCCTCCAGGACGGTGCCGGTGACGTCGGCGATGCCGGAGCCGTCGGTGCGCACGTGCTGCCAGGTCGAGCCGGGCTGCCAGTCCGACTCGTTGCGGTGCCCCCAGTACCGGGCGGTGAGGTCCGCACTGGTCAGGGCCTCCCAGACCTGGTCGGGCGTGGCCCGGACGTAGGTGACGTAGACGTACGTGGGCGGGGTGGTCATGTGCTGCTCCTCTGCTGTGTGCCGGACGGCGCTGAGGACGCGCAGCCGGGGGGTCTCGAACTTGTCGATCCACCGCTCCTGGACCTCGTGCAGCGGCACGGGGTTCAGGTAGTGCAACTTCTCCCGGCCCTGCCAGACGGTGGTGACCAGGTTCGCCGCCTCCAGGACGCCGAGGTGCTGGGACGCCGACTGCCGGGCCATGGCCAGAGAGCCGCAGAGCTCGCCGAGGGTCTGGCCGTTCCGCTCGTGCAGCCGGTCGAGCAGCTGACGTCGGGTCGGGTCGGCCAGTGCCTTGAACACCGCGCTGAGGTTCTCGGGCACGGCGTCATCATGCAGGTATTCACCTGCATGATGCAAGAGGTCCGAGACCGTTACGGTCGCCGGGTGACCAGCGCCCAGCCGTTCCCCGACCTGCGGCTGGTCAGCCGCGCGCACCGGCGCCTGGAGCCGCTGCACTCGCACGTCTACTTCGCTCCCGAGCTGGAGGAGCGGCTGACGGCGGCCGGCCTGCGGCCCGGGCGGATGGCGTACTTCGCCGGCCGGGCCGCCGCGATGGGCGCGGTGGGTCCCGGCGTCGTGACGGCGACCTTCTACAACTTCGCGCCCGAGGTGGTGGCCCGGCACATCCCGTGCGCGTGGACCCTTGCCGCGCCCGAGCAGGTGCTCGACGCGCGGCACGCGGCCGCGCGGGCGTCGCTGACCCGGCTGCTCGGCGACGGCGTGGCGCCGGAGACGGCGGAGCTCGCCGACCTGCTGCAGGAGGCATGCGCGGCGCTGACCCCGGAGGGGCGCCCGCTGTACGCGGCGCACGCCGACCTGCCCTGGCCGGCCGACCCGGTGCTGCAGCTGTGGCACGGGGTCAGCCTGCTGCGGGAGCACCGCGGCGACGGCCACGTCGCCGCGCTGCTGCGGTCCGGGCTCTCCGGACTCGAGGCGCTGGTCACCCACACGATCACCGGGCGCGGCTTCACCCGGCCGGCGGCCCAGGCCAGCCGCGGCTGGTCCGACGAGGAGTGGGACGCGGCGACCGCCGCGCTGACCTGGCGGGGGCTGGTCGCCGACGGTGCGCTGACCGAGGACGGCGTCCGGCTGCGGACGGCGGTCGAGCGGGAGACCGACGAGCTGTCCGCGGCGCCCTTCGCCGCCCTGGGCGCGGAGCGCGCCGAGCGGGTCGGCGAGCTCGCCCGCGTGCTGACCGGCCGCGTGCTCGCGAACGGCGCCTTCCCGGCCGGGCTGCTCGCCGGCCGCTGACCCACCCGCCCGTGCGGGGGAGCGGGCGTGCGCCGTCGTCCCCCGGCGTGCCACGATGGTCGACGGCCCGCGGAACGGACGGAGCCCAGGGACGTCGGGAGGTGACCGGGACGATGCGCGCCGAGCCCCCCAGTTGCAGTCCCGAGGTCCCCTCCCGCTGACGCCCCGGTCGACGTCCGACCCGGTCGGGGTGCTGCGTGCGGGGACCTCCTCGACGTCCCCACCCCTGCGTCCCCCGGGAGTCCGTCGTGACCGACCGCCGCCGCAGCACGCCCCGTGCCGCACTGTCCACCCTGACCCGCCGTCCCCGTCCGGTGCTCGTGCCCCGGCTGCCCGAGGTCGCGCCCGAGCCGGCACCCCGGTCGCGGCTGGTCGACAACGCCGTCTACGCGGCCGGACGGCGGATCGCGACCCCCGCGTCGCCGGCCGAGAGCCACGAGTGGCTGACCGAGGGGTTCGACGACCGGATGGTGTGGCTGGGCCTGTACCGGCCCGAGCCCGGCGAGCTGGGCGAGCTGGCCGAGCAGTACGGCCTGCCCGAGCTCGCCGTCGAGGACGCGATCAAGGCCCACCAGCGGCCGAAGTTCGAGCGGTACGGCGACACGCTGTTCGTCGTCCTCAAGGCCGCCCGGTACCTCGACGCCGTGGAGGAGGTCGACTTCGGCGAGCTGCACCTGTTCCTCGGCAAGGACTTCGTCATCACCGTGCGGCACAGCGAGTCGCCGGACCTCTCCCGGGTGCGCCGCCGGCTGGAGAGCGACCCGGAGCTGCTGGCCCGGGGGAGCGAGGCGGTGCTCTACGCCATCCTGGACGCCGTCGTCGACGGGTACGCCCCGGTCGTCGCCGGCCTGGAGAACGACATCGACGAGATCGAGGTCGAGGTCTTCCGCGGTGACCCGCAGGTGTCCCGGCGCATCTACGAGCTGTCCCAGGAGGTCGTGGACTTCCAGCGGGCCGCGCAGCCGCTGACCGGGATCCTCGCCGCGATCACCGCCGGGTTCGACAAGTACGGCGTCGGGGAGGACCTGCAGAGCTACCTGCGGGACGTCGCCGACCACGTCACCCAGGTCAACGAGCGGGTGGAGGGCTTCCGGCTGCAGCTGCGCGACATCCTCACCGTGAACGCGACGCTGGTGGCGCAACGGCAGAACGACGAGATCCGCGAGCTCACCGAGGCGAGCATCGCCCAGGGCGAGGAGGTCAAGAAGATCTCCGCGTGGGCGGCCATCCTGTTCGCCCCGACGCTGGTCGGCACCGTGTACGGCATGAACTTCGACCACATGCCCGAGCTGCACTGGCAGCTGGGCTACCCGGCCGCGCTGGTGGCGATGCTGGCGGTCAGCATCGTGCTGTACCTGGTGTTCAGGCGCCGCGACTGGATCTAGGGGCGGCGGGGAACAACCAGGTGGCGGGGCCGGTTAGACTGGGCGCACAACTACACAGGGGGGCGATTGGTCTCGACTGCGGTCGGGTGACCAGGGGAAGCGAGCCGAGGAAGGCAACGATGAGCTCGTTAACCACGCGTTGCAAACAACACAAGCGCCGACTCCAGTCAGCGCGACTTCGCCCTCGCTGCCTGATAGCAGCGTAGGCGGGTCTGTCAGCCCGGGTTCGTCATCGGCCCGGATCCTGGCATCAGCTAGATGACTCACTGCACGTGCCGGTCACGGGTACGTGCAGGACACCAAACAGTGACTGGGCCCGTCACACCGACTCGTTCGTGGGATCGGTGGGGCCGAGCAGAGACAGAGCGGACTGCGCTCGGAGAAGCCCTGGTGATGCGTCGTAGGACGCGGGTTCGATTCCCGCCGCCTCCACCAACCCCCGAAGGTCCTGGCGGGATGCCGGGACCTGGTCGACGAGAGCCGGGGCCACCGCGGACAGCGGTGGTCCCGG
Organism: Modestobacter sp. I12A-02662; assembly: GCF_041028325.1. NCBI lineage: Bacteria > Bacillati > Actinomycetota > Actinomycetes > Geodermatophilales > Geodermatophilaceae > Modestobacter > Modestobacter sp. I12A-02662. Next base: position 372,281 of record NZ_JABGDE010000002.1, read on the forward strand.
CTCTCGTCGTCCATGGCGTCACCGCTGCCGGACGGTCGACGCGTCGTGGACCTGTCATGGGTGACCGGCAGCGTCCGCGGCGTCGTCCACGAGGCCGATCACCCGCTGCGGTACGTCGGCGATGGCGCTGTGGCCGGCGAAGGGGAGCAGGTGGAACCGGGCGCCGGGTATGAGGGCCGCCAGCCTCGCGGCCTGGCTGAGCGCGAGGACGTCGTGGCTGCCCTGCGCGATGCGGACCGGGCAGCCGATGCCCCGGTAGTCGATCGTGGCCTCGGGCACGATCGCGTGGCGCAGGAGGCGCCAGAAGTCCGGCGCCTCCGCGAACCCGCGGACCAGAGCTGCCGCCTCCCCTGCGGGCGTGTGCCACCCCCTCGCCCGCAGGAGGACGAGTGCGGCCGTGCGCGGGACCGTCCACCGCAGCAGCGGGTCGGCGGCCGGTGCCAGTGCGCTGAACCCGGCCCGTGCGCCCACGAGCATGGCCGCCTGGAACGCCCGCTCCGGCGGGCTCAGCGGCCCGGTGGGCGAGATGGCGACCACCGACCGTGCTCGCTGCCGCCGGGCCAGTTCGAGACCGACGCGGCCCCCGAGGGAGACCCCGAGCACGTGCGGCACGGTGACACCACGCTGATCGAGCTCCTGCTCCACGGCGTCGGTCAGCGCTGCGATGTCCGGCCGGACCGACGGGGGGAGGGCGGGGGACCGTCCCTGCCCGGGCAGGTCGACGGCGAGCACGTCGTAGCGCCGCGCGAGGTGCGGCACGATCGCCTGGAACTCCGCCAGTGTGGTGCCCAGGCCGGGGAGCAGGACCAGGGGCGGGCCGCTGCCCTCGCGGTGCACGTGCAGTCCCGGACGACGTGTCGGCCCCTCCACCCGGCCGATTCAACGCCACCCCGAGCTCCCGCGCCGGTCGCGGCGGTGCCGCGCTGCGCTATGCCGGGCGCTGTCTCAGCGCGTCGATCAGCAGTGCGGTCCGGAGGCTGGTCAGGTCCTGCACCCGGGCGAGGCTGACGTCCAGCACCGCCTCGATCCGCCTGGTCCGCAGCGTCACCGTGTTGGAGTGCACGAACAGCGCCCGGGCCGTGGCGGCCGTGTTGAGGTCGTGGTCCAGATGTGTCCGCAGCGTGCGGACCAGCTCGGTTCCCCGCCGCTCGTCGTAGCGCTGCAGCGGGGCCAGCCAGCGGTCGAGGAAGGAGCCCACCTGCCCGGTGTCGACCTGGGTGAGGAGCAGGCCGACGAGGCCGGCGGAGGACCGGGTCAGCACGCCCTCGTCCGCGGCGGGCGGCGTCAGGTCGAGCAGCGCGCGGCTGAGCCGCAGCGCCCCCGGCAGCTCGCAAAGGTCCGTGCACGGGGCACTGAGCGCCGCGCGGAGCCCGCCGGTGCAGGCAGCGGCCGTCGCCCGCAGGTGCTCGGCCACCGCTGCCAGGGTGCTGTCCGGAGGGTCGGGGAGCAGGACGACGACCTCGCCCTCCCGGGACGTGGCCAGTGGCCGGGGACGCTGCCGGGTCTGGGCCGCCGCCGACACGGCGCGGGTGGCGTGGGCGGTCCGCCGTGGGTCGGGGCGTTCGGGGCGCAGCACGAGCACGGCATGGGGCAGCCGCAGGTCGGCACCGAGGCGCTCGGCCAGGTACCGCGCATGGTCGGTGTCGAGCCCGGCGCCGCTGATCAGGTCTGTGACGAGATCGCCGCCGACCCGCCACACGGCCTCGGCCGCCGCCCGCCGGCGCACCAGCTCGAGCGCCAGCACCACAGCCGCCTGCTCGACGGCCCGGCGCTCCAGCTCACCCCACTCCGGTTCCCGGGGCAGCCACAGCAGGCCGGCGACCTCCTCGTCCAGCGTGACGGCGGTGACGGTCAGGTCCTCGAAGACGACCGGGCCGAGGACGGGCGCGGAGCTGTGGACGGCCCGCTCGTCCCAGTCCAGGCCGGAACGCCGGTCAACCGGCGGGAGCGGCACCTCCTGCCCGGCGTGCGCCACGGAGACCAGCGGCCGGGCGTCGGCGTCCTCGACCGCCACCGGCCGGGCGAGGAGGGCGGCCAGCGCCTCGGCGATCGAGCGCACGCCGCCGCTGATCGCCTCGACGGTCAGCCGCTGGTGGATCTCGTCCGCGCGCTGGAGCAGCGTCGTCTGCCGCTGGAGGAACTCGGTGAGCCGGGTCAGCTCGGCCACCCTCGCCCGGTCCCGGTCGAGCAGGGCCGTGGTCTCCAGCGCGATCCCGGCGTGGTTCGCCAGCACCTGGAGGAGCTCGAGCCCGGCGGGGTCCAGCTGGTGCGGCGTCGAGCTGTAGACGTTCACCGTGCCGATGACCTGGCCCCGGCTGCGCAGCGGCAGTGCCGCCATCGCGCGGTAGCCCTGCTCCAGCGCGGCGCGGTGCCAGGGGCCGAAGGTGGAGTCGGACGCGACGTCCGGCACGACGACCGGGGTGTCGGTGGTGAAGGCCCGCCGTGAGGGGCTGTCGCTGAGGTCGGTGCCACCGGACAGCAGCAGGGGCGCGTCGCCGTTGACGAGCTGCACGTACTCGGCCTGCAGGCCGTGGTGTCCCCGGATGCGCAGGGCGGCCCGGTCGTCGTCCGCCAGCAGCACCGCGCAGGACTCGTAGGTGAGCAGCCGGCAGGCGGTCACGGCGACCTTGTCCAGCAGGACGCCCAGCGGCGTGGCGCTGTTCACGGCGGCCGTCAGCTCGTCGATGGCCATCAGCCACGTCCGCATGGCCGCGACCGCCGGGCGGGGCAGTGCCGCCCGCTGGCGGCCGGCCACGCGGCCGTCCCGTGTCGGAGACATGGTCCGCCCCACCCCCTCGGCATGTGCACGGCACCATGCGGAGGCCCCGGTGCTGTTGCTCCACACATACGCGGCCCGCTGTGACCTGGTCAACACTCGACCCACCGGAGCGACGGGAGCGCGTGGACGTGACCACCTGTGCGGGGCAGCGAGCGGCCGTGGTCGGCGGGTCGATCGGCGGCCTCACGGCCGCACTGCTGCTGGACCGGCTCGGCTTCACCGTCGACGTGTACGAGCGGACGCCGGCCGAGCTGGACAACCGCGGCGGCGGGATCGTCCTGCAGCCGATCACCGGCCGCTGGTTCGAGGAGCACAGCGGCTCCGGGCTCGACCAGCTGTGCACCACCACCAGCCGCCTGCGGTACCTCGGCCCGGACGACGAGCTGCAGCACGACGAGGAGGCGCCACACCGATACACGTCGTGGGGGACCCTCTACCGGGCCTTGCTGGGCGACTTCGGCCGGGAGCGGTACCACCTCGGGGAGCACTGCGCCGGCTTCGACCAGCACGACGACGGCGTGGAACTGCGTTTCACCACCGGCCGCGTCGAGCGCGCCGACCTCGTCGTCTTCGCCGACGGCATCTCCTCCACGGCCCGTCGCGCGCTGTTCCCGGACGTCCGGCGGGAGTACGCCGGATACGTCGGATGGCGCGGAACTGTCCCCGAGGACCAGGTCAGCGACGGGACCAGGGAGCTGGTGTCCGACGCCTTGACCTACGGCGTCGCGCCGGGCACCCACATGGTCCTCTACCCGATCCCCGGCCTCGACGGCGCCGTCACGCCGGGGAGGCGGCTGCTCAACTACGTCTGGTACCGCAACGTCCCGGCGGGTGCGGCCTGGCTGGAGCTGGTCACCGACGTGGGTGGCTTCGTCGGAGAGGTCTCGGTGCACCCGGGCCGGGTCCAGCAGCGGTTCGTGGACGAGCTGCGCGCCGCCGCCGCCGGCACGCTGCCGCCGGCGATGGCCGAGGTCGTGCAGCAGACCGAGCAGCCGTACCTGCAGACCGTGATGGACGTGCGGGTGCCGCGGATGGCCATCGGGCGGGTCGCCCTCATCGGCGACGCCGCCTTCGCTGCTCGCCCCCACGCCGCCGCCGGGACGGCGAAGGCGGCGGCCGACGCCTGGGCGCTGCACGACCACCTGGCCAAGGGCGACGGCGACGTCCCGGCCGCACTGCGGGCCTGGGAGCCCGACCAGCTGGCGCTGGGCAACCAGCTCATCGACCGCGTGGCCGCCATGGGCACCCGCTCGCAGGTCACGAACACGTGGACGCCCGGGGACCCGGCGCTGCGCTTCGGCCTGTACGCCCCCGGTGTCTGAACCACCCAGCCCCTCCGCAACAGGGCGGAGACGAACAGAGGAGATGTCATGAAGGCGCTCGTCTACGACGGCCCGGGTCAGATCGAGTACCGCGACCACCCGGACCCCGGGCTGGTGGACGACGGGGACATCCTGCTGCGGGTCACGCACACCACGATCTGCGGCACCGACTCGCACATCATCAAGGGCGGCGTGCCCACCGTGCAGCCGGGCACCGTGCTGGGGCACGAGGCCACCGGGGTCGTGGAGGAGGTCGGCCGGTCGGTCCGCAACGTCCGTCCGGGTGACCGCGTGATCGCGTCCTGCGTCTCGGCCTGCGGCTACTGCCGCTTCTGCACCGTCGGCATGTACGGGCAGTGCCTCCACGGCGGCTGGGCCCTCGGCAACACCATCGACGGCGTGCAGGCCCAGTACGCCCGGATCCCGTTCGCGCAGAACTCCGTCCACCGCATCCCCGACGGGCTCACCGACGAGCAGGTGCTCTTCCTCTCCGACATCCTCGCCACCGGCTACGAGGTCGGTGTCCTGCGCGGTCAGGTCCGCCCCGGGGACACGGTCGTCATCGTGGGCGCCGGCCCGGTCGGGCTGTCCACCGTGGTGACGGCGAAGCTCTTCTCGCCCCGCAACATCGTCGTCGTGGAGCGGTCGGCGTTCCGGCGGGAGACCGCGCTCAAGTTCGGGGCCACGCACGCCGTCGAGGAGAGCCAGGCCGCGGCCACCGTCGCCGAGCTGACCGACGGTCTAGGCGCCGACGTGTCGATCGAGGCGGTGGGCTACCCGGACGCGTTCGAGCTGACCGCGTCGCTGGTGCGTTCCGGCGGCCACATCGCCAACATCGGCGTCCACGAGGGACCGGCCACCCTGCACCTGGAGACCCTGTGGGCCAAGCAGATCACGCTGACCACCGGCATCCCGTCGGGACTCACCATCCCGCAGCTGCTCAACTCGATCGCCACCGGTGCGCTCGACGCGACGCCCATGATCAGCCACCGGCTGGAGCTCGACGAGATCATGTCCGGCTACGACACGTTCACGCGCTCGGCCGAGACGGACGCCCTCAAGGTCGTCCTGACCACCTGAGGTCCGGGCGACCACCCCGAGAGACGAGGAGCCAGGTGAGGACCCGACACGACCCCCGCCGCGGCGGCCGGCGCCGGGCCGGGGACCGGGCGTGACGGGGGTCCGCGGCGGCGCCGGGACCCCCGCCGGCCGGATGTCGACCGCCGCGCGTGCCTGGCTGGCCAGCCTGGACGACGAGCAGCTCGGGCGGGCGGCGTGGGCCTGGGAGCCCGACGGCGAACGGCTGCGCTGGTTCTACACGCCCACCGACCACGGCGGGCTGCCGCTGCGGGACATGCGCCCCGCGCAGCAGAGCCTCGCGATGCAGCTCGTCGCGACCGGGCTGTCCTCCGCCGGCTACGTCACGGTGTCGACGATCATGGGGCTGGAGAACGTCCTCGACCAGGTGGAGGGCTGGCAGGTCGGCTGGGGGCGGGAGCGGGGCCGCGATCCCCAGCTGTACTGGCTGCGCGTCTTCGGCGACCCGGCCGGCCGCGGCCCCTGGTCGTGGCGGTTCGGCGGCCACCACGTCTCGCTCAACCTCCTGGTCGTGGACGGCGAGGTGCGGGCGACCACGCCGTGCTTCCTGGGCGCGGACCCGGCGGAGTCGCCGCTTCTCGGCCCGCACCCGCTGCGCCCGCTCGCCGGCGCCGAGGACCTCGCTCGTGACCTGGTGCGGTCCCTCGACGCGGCCCAGACCGGGCGCGCGCTGCTCGCCGGCACCGCCCCCGTCGACATCGTCGGTGGCAACCGGCCGCGGATCGGCGACGGGGAGCAGGTGATGCGGCTGCCCGACGTGTGGCGGGACCACTTCACCGACCCGGGCCTCGCCGAGCGGGTCGAGGCCATGCACCGCGGATCCGAGGAGAAGGCCGGACTGCGGCCGGAGGACCACGAGGCGGTCCGGTTGACCACCCGCCCGAGGGGCGTGCCCGCGGCCGACCTGACGCCCGCGCAGAAGGAGCAGCTGCGCGCGCTGCTCGGCGTCTACCTCGGGCGCATCCCCGACGAGCTCGCCGACCGGGAGGCGGCGAAGTTCGCCGGTGACCGGCTCGACCGGGTCCACTTCGCCTGGGCGGGCGGCACGGCGCGGCACGAGCCGCACTACTACCGACTGCAGGGCCCCCGGCTGCTCGTCGAGTACGACAACACCCAGCGCGACGTGAACCACGTCCACACCGTCTGGCGCGATCCGGAGGGCGACTTCGGGTTCGACGCCCTGCGCCAGCACCTGCGGGAGGCGCACCGCTGAGACGGCCCTCGCCCCGCCGGCCGGACTCGACTGCCGACTGCTGGGTGACGAGGATGTCGACATGACCGCCACCGCGCCCCTGCTCGAGAGCTACGTCGCCGGTCGGTGGTACGGCGCGCCGGACGACGGCATCCCGATCGCCGACGCGGTGACCGGGCAGACCGTCGTCCGCGTCAGCAGCACCGGCCTCGACGTGGCGGCGATGCTCGACCACGCCCGCACGGTGGGCGGCCCGGCGCTGCGCGAGCTCACGTTCCACCAGCGCGCCGCCCTGCTCAAGCAGCTGGGCCTGCGGCTGATGGCCGGCAAGGACCGGTTCCACGCCCTGTCCCGCCGGACCGGCGCCACCGACCGGGACAGCGTGGTGGACGTCGACGGCGGCTTCGGCACGCTGCTGTCCTACGCCAGCAAGGGGCGGCGGGAGCTGCCGGACGACACCGTCGTCCTCGACGGCCCGGTCGAGCCGCTCGGCCGGCGCGGTACGTTCGCCGGCCAGCACCTCTACACGCCGCTGCGCGGGGTGGCGGTCCAGATCAACGCCTTCAACTTCCCGGTGTGGGGCTTCCTCGAGAAGCTCGCCCCGGCCTTCCTCGCCGGCGTCCCGACGATCGTGAAGCCGGCCAGCCAGACCGCCTACCTCACCGAGGCGGTCGTCCGGGAGATCGTGGCGTCCGGGCTGCTGCCCGAGGGGTCGCTGCAGCTGCTCGCCGGCAGCGCGGCCGGCGTGCTCGACGGCCTGGCCGGCCAGGACCTGGTGTTCTTCACCGGTTCGGCGACCACCGCGCGCAAGCTGCGCAGCCACCCGGCCGTGGTGGCCAACTCCGTGCGGTTCAACGCCGAGGCCGACTCGCTGAACTGCTCGGTGCTGGGCCCCGACGCCACCCCGGGGACGCCGGAGTTCGCGCTCTTCGTGGCGCAGCTGGTCACCGAGATGACCGTCAAGGCGGGCCAGAAGTGCACGGCGATCCGCCGCGCGCTGGTCCCCCGGGCACTGGTGGACGACGTCGTGGAGGCGACCCGGGCGCGGCTGGACGAGGTCGTCGTCGGAGCGCCCGGAGCCGAGGGCGTGACCATGGGCGCGCTCGCCAGCCTCGACCAGCGGGAGGAGGTGCTGCGTTCGCTCAAGGCGCTGCGCGGGGTCGCCGAGCTCGTCGCCGGCGACCCGGAGCACTTCGAGGTGGTCGGTGCCGATCCGGACCGGGGGGCCTTCCTGCCGCCGATGCTGCTGCGCTGCGACGACGTCTCGGCAGTCGAGCCGCACGACGTCGAGGCGTTCGGCCCGGTGAGCACCGTGCTGCCCTACGACGGCATCGCGCACGCCGTCGAGCTGGCCGCGCGCGGGCAGGGCAGCCTGGTCGGGTCCCTCGTCACCCACGACGAGTCGGTCGCCCGCGAGTTCGTCCGCGGCGCCGCGCACGCCCACGGCCGCATCCTGGTGCTCGACCGGGACGACGCGGAGGAGAACACCGGGCACGGCTCCCCGCTGCCGATGCTGGTCCACGGTGGCCCGGGCCGGGCCGGCGGCGGAGAGGAACTCGGCGGCATCCGCGGCGTGCTGCACCACATGCAGCGCACCGCCGTCCAGGGCTCACCCGACATGCTCACCGCGATCGGGAGCCGTTGGGTGACGGGCGCTCGCCGCACCGGGGACGCCGTGCACCCCTTCCGCAAGTCGCTGGCCGAACTGCGCATCGGCGACTCGGTGACCGCCGGCCCGCGCGCGGTGACGCTCGAAGACATCGAGCACTTCGCCGAGTTCACCGGCGACACCTTCTACGCGCACACGGACGAGGAGGCGGCCGCGGCCAACCCGCTCTTCGGCGGCCGCGTCGCGCACGGCTACCTCATCGTCAGCTGGGCCGCCGGCCTGTTCGTCGACCCCGACCCGGGCCCGGTGCTGGCCAACTACGGCGTGGACAACCTGCGCTTCCTCACCCCCGTCAAGCCCGGGGAGGAGCTGACCGTCACCTTGACGGCGAAGCAGATCACCCCCCGCGGGGACGCCGACCACGGCGAGGTGCGGTGGGATGCCGTCGTCGTGGACACCGAGGGCCGGCCCGTGGCGACCTACGACGTCCTGACGATGGTCGCCAAGACCTGGCCGCCGGCGGGCTGACTGCCCGGGTGCTGCCCCCGACCCCGGTCCGGGGACGGGCCGCTACGGGATCAGGCCGTTCAGCGAGGGGTGTCTCCGCCGACGCTCCGACACGCCGAGCGGTCTTGACGGTCGGCTGCGGTCGTCGTCACTGTCGTGCAGGAAGGCGCCCGATCGCGAGGTGACGCCGAGAGCCTCGGCCACGACCGTCGGCTCGAGGGACCGCAGAGGCCGTACTCCCGCCGGCCGGGCGTCCAGCCGTGCCATCTCCCAGCGTTGATCAGGAGGGCCCGTCGTGGCACGAGAGGCGGCAACGCACCCGGGGACGCGGAACGTCGACGCCGGCGGCGAGTTCCTGGCGGACCTGAGCGACCCGACCGCCGGTCGGGTCGCGATGGCCAGGGAACTCGCCTCGGAGAACGTCCGGATGATCGCCGACCCGGCGCCGCTCGGCCTCGGCTGCTTCGCGCTGACGACGTTCCTGCTGAGCCTGTTCAACGCCGGTCTGTTGCCGGCGGCGGGCGAGCCGATCGTCTTCGGCGTCGCACTCGCCTACGGTGGCGCCGCCCAGGTGCTCGCCGGCATGTGGGAGTTCCGGAAGGGCAACGTCTTCGGCGCGACCGCCTTCACGTCCTACGGCGCCTTCTGGCTCTCGTTCTGGGCGTTCGTCACCTTCTACGCGGCGGACATCCCGGACGCCGACGACCGGGCGAGCGTGGTCGGCTGGTACCTGATCGGCTGGGGCATCTTCACGGTGATCCTGTGGGTGGCCTCGTTGCGCACCACCGCGGCGCTGGCCCTGCTCTTCACACTCCTCGCTGCGACGTTCTTCGTGCTCGGTCTCGGGGACGTGGCGCACAGCGAAGGGATGACCAGGGTCGGCGGCTACCTGGGCCTCGTCACCGCCGCAGTCGCCTGGTACGCGTGCCTCGCCGGGGTGGCCGCGTCGACCTTCGGGCGCGCGGTGTTGCCGAACCCGCCGCTGTACCGGCTCTGACCCGCCGGGACGGTCCGCTCGACCACGTCAGGCGGCGCGGGTCATCGCGGACTAGTAGCCCCCGCCCGGCCACTGCCGTGCGCCGGAGTCGGTCGTGCCGTCGGCGTCGAACCGCCCCTCGAAGCGGGCCGGTGAGCCCGGTCCGCCGAACCAGATGGTGAGGAGGTCACCCTCGAGCCGATAGGTGTACTCGAAGATCTCCCCGCCGGCGCCGGAGAAGTGGGAGCGGAGCTCACCGCCGGCCTCGTCGTAGCCGAACTCATCGGGATGGCCACGGCCCCGGCCGCTACCCGGCCCGGTGCCCGGGTACCGGTGCCGACGCCAGCTCGCGCAGCTCGTCGAGCCAGCCGGTGAGGAGCACCCAGGTGGCACCGGCGTCCTCGTACGCGGCGGGATCGGTCCCGGCGGGCGCGGCCACGACGATGTCGGCGGGCGCATCCGGACGGGCGGCGACCTCGGCCACCGCCTCGGCGGGGAGCACGGCCATCCCGCCGTCCTCCGTCATGCTGCCGAGCAGGACGCCGTCCCACCGCGCGGCCCGGCCCAGCGTGCGCTCGTTGCGGGTGATCGCCGACACCCACACCGGGATGCGCGGCAGCTGGAGCGGCGGCGGCAGGAACTGCACGTCGTCGAACGTGTAGTGCGCGCCGTGGTGGGTGAACGGCCGGCCCGACCACAGTCCCGACACGACCTCCAGCCCCTCGTCGAGCATGCCGGCGAGGGTGCGGCGGTCCGCGCTGCGGCCGAGCGCGGTGTACTCCGCGGGCGGCTCGCCGAGACCGACGCCGAGGACCATCCGGCCACCGGACAGCCGATCGAGGGTGACCGCCTGGCGGGCGACCTCCTGCGGCTGGTGCCGGGGGAGGGCCGTGATCGTCGTGCCCAGGAGGATCCGCTCGGTCCGCGCCGCCAGCGCCCCGAGCAGCACCCACGCGTCGGAGATGGGCACCGCGAAGTCGGGGGTGCCGACGACGTGGTGCCACAGGAACACGCCGTCCCACCCGTTCGCCTCCGCGGCGGTGCCGAGGTCCACCAGGGCGGACGGCTCGTCCATGACGGGGACGCTGAGACCCACTCGCACGCGGCCGACCGTAGCCAACGGCGTCGTCCCGGGTGGGGCACCCGCTACTCGCGGACCACCCACACCTCGGCGGGTCCCTCGGGGGTGTCGCGCACCTGGATCGGCTGAAAGCGTTCGTAGACGCCGAACCAGCGGGGGCCGTCGTAGACCAGCACCGCGGAGGCGAGCGCGGCGGCGGGCACGTCGGCGATCTCGCCGTGCCGGGGGCCGCCCCAGTGGAAGATCAGCGGCATGCCCCGACGGTAGCCGAGCGGGGGCGCCGGGGGTGGAGCGGCCCCGGGGGTGCCGCGGCCGGCCCGGTGGACGGCGGTCGGCGGCCCGTCGTCGCCCGACGCCGGCCAGCCGTCCCGCACTGCCGGTCGTCGGTCGTCGTGCCGGGTCGATGCGGCCCGCGGGTCCCGTTCCCGTTGCCTGCCGTCGGCAAGGCCGTCCTACACCAGCTCACCGGTGGCGGCACTGGTCCACCGGTCGTCGCGGCGGCATGGTGGGAGCAGGAGGTGGACCGTGCTCAGCACTCACGAACAGCGGATCTGGGACGACGTCGAGCGGTACTACGCCATCGAGGCTGCTGCGCCAGAAGACCGCGGTGCACGGTCCAGCCGCGGCCCCCCGCCCGTTCAGCGACCGTGGACCGACCCCTGCTGATCGGTGACGGTCCAGCGGTCGCTGTGGTCGGCGGGGTCGGCGTCGGCGGCGATCGCCTCGAGCCGGGCGAGGTCGGCCGGGTGCAGGTCGGGGGTCCGGCGCAGGGCGTCGAGCAGCTGGTCGGCCTGGCCCTGCAGCGCCGGCACGAGCTCGGCCCGCCCGGCCTGCTCGACGTGGTCGACGAGCATGCGCAGCACGCGCAGCAGCGCCGCGGCCACCTGCGGCTGGGCCGGGGCGGCCTGCCGCAGCTGGTCGAACCCGTGCGCGATGAACTCCTCCGGTGAGAGCTCCCACGGCCGCAGCAGCAGCCGGCCGCCGTCCCCGGCGATCGCCTCGGCCGGTGGCTCGGTGACCAGCAGCCGGCGGAGCAGGCTGCCGATCCGCAGCGTCACCTCGACCGCGGTGGTCGGGTCGTTGATCGCCGCGCTCAGCGCGCGCAGGCCGATGTCGACCAGCTGGCGCAGGGCGAAGTCCACGTCGTACTGCATGGTGCGGGAGTCGGCGATCAGCACCGAGGCCGTCAGCCGGCGCCCGACGACCTCCGCCTCGCCGGGCACCGGCCACACGGTGACCAGTGCCTCGCCGGCGTGGATGTAGGCCCCTCCCCGGGTCTCCAGCCGCACGGTGGTGCCGGGCGGGACGGCGGCGAGCAGCCGGTCGCTGGGCGCCTGGGTGATCCACCCGTCGTGGGGCGCCGGGACCGGCATCGTGCGGCTGCCGGCGGGCGGGGTGCGGGCCTCGGCCGGCTGCTCGGCGTCCGTCGCCCGCCGGGAGGCCCGGAGGACCTGTTCCCCTTCGCCGGAGATCCGCCGGACGACCTCGCCGACCTGCAGCCCGTGGGCGAGGTGGTCCAGGTGCGCCACGATCAGCAGGACGGTGACCACGGTGAGCAGCACGGCCACGGTCAGCGAGATGCGGGGAGCCGGCCCTGGCCCGTCGCCGTCGACGCGGCGCAGGATGAGCAGGCAGTAGACGAACGTGGCGATCAGCAGGCCGATGACGACCTGGCTGAGGCGGTCGCGGATGAACGACCGCATCACCCGCGGGGAGATTGGCTGCTGGCCAGCTGCGGGCTCACGACCGTCAGGGAGAACACCACCCCCGCGGTGGTGATCATCGCGCCGGCGACCGTGCTGAGCAGCCAGGCGGCGGTGCTGCTGCTCATCGTCAGCGTGCCGGGCACGCCCCGGCTCGCCGACGGCCCGGTCGACCGCGCCGGCGGCCTCGGCCAGGACGATCCCGCCGACCACGATCAGGGCCGGCAGCGCGAACAGGCTCTCCCGGAACCGGTAGGCCGCGGCGGTCAGCCGCATGGGCAGCGGGGACCGCACGCGGCTCACCGGCACACCCGCTGCCGGCGCGTCGGCGCAGGCCGTCGCGGCGTGGGTCGCGGGCGGGCCGGGGTCCCGCTGCCCCGCGGCGGCGGGTGGGAGCCGTCGGCCGGACCGAGGGGCACCCGGTCGGGAGGGGGGCGGGGACGGCGGGCACGGGCGGCTCCCCGGGGATGGCGGGCGTCAGCGCAGCGGGTCGAACGGGGCGAGCTCCGGCGGGGCCTCGCCCTTGAGCACCGTCTGGGCCAGCAGCTGCCCGGTGATCGGGCCGAGCGCGATGCCCCACATGCCGTGCCCGCCGGCGACGAACACCCGCGGGGCGGCGGTGGCGCCGACCAGCGGCAGCCCGTCGGGAGTGCAGGGGCGGGAGCCGACCCACTCGTTGCGCCGGTCGTCGAGGTCGACCCCGCTGAGGAACGGTCGGACGGCGTCGACGATGGCGGCGATGCGCCGAGGGTCGAGCGGGTCGGTGGGGCGGCGGAACTCCATCATCCCGGCCACCCGCAGTCGGCCGCTCAGCGGCGTGCACGCCACCCGCTGGGCCGGGAAGTACAGCGGTCCGCGGGGCAGGTGCTCGGCCGGCACGCTGAAGCTGTACCCGCGACCGGCCTGGACGGGCTGCCGGACGCCGAACGGGCCGGCCAGCCGCCCGAGCTCGGCGCCGGTGGCGACGACGACCGCGTCGTGGCGGTGCCGCTCGCCGGTGGTGGTGACGACGGTGACCCCGCTCCCGGTGTGCTCGAGGTCGGCCACGCCGGTGCCCTCGATGACCTCCGCGCCACGGGCGCGCACGCCCTGGCCGAGGGCGCGGACGTACTCGGGCGGGTGCACGAAGCGCTGGCCGGCGATCTGCACCGCGGCACCCACCCGGTCGGTGAGCGCCGGCTCGACGGCCCGCGCCCGCCAGCCGGTCACCGGGGAGAAGGAGACGTCCTGGCCGGCGTCCCGGATGGCCTCCAGCTCGGCGAGCAGCGGTGCGGCCTGCCGCTCCCGGGCGAAGCAGGCCAGGAAGGGCCGCGCCTCGTGGGTCTGGGCGAGCACACCCCCGGCGGCGAGGACGTCGAACGCCTCCAGCGCCCGCTCGTTGAGCGGCACGTAGGCGTCCATGCCCGCCCGCCACCGACGCGGGGTGCTGTGCGCGACGAAGCCGGTCAGGAAGCGCAGCAGCGTCCGGTCGGCGCGCAGCGGCAGGTACACCGGCGACCGGGGACTCGCGACCGCGCGCAGGCCGTAGCGCAGCACGGCCGGCTCCGGCAGCGGCGCGGTCAGCGCCGGGGTGAGCCATCCGGCGTTGCCCCAGGAGGCGCCGGCGCCGACGGAGTCGCGCTCGTAGACGGTGACGTGCACGCCGGACTCCTGGAGGAACCAGGCGGTGGCGAGGCCGACCATCCCGGCTCCCACGACGGCGACCTGCCGCGGGGTGCCGGGCGCGAACGCCGGGGTGTGCTGATCGTGGGAGGAAGGCATGTCCGCTCCTTCCCCGGCGGTGGGCCGGGGGACTGGTGTGGCCGGGCTCGCCGCCTCGACGGGCGGGTGCCGGTCGGGCCCGTGGTGTCAGGGGAAAGGCGGCTGCGGGGGTGCGGCGGCCACGCGTCGCTCAGCGCGTCTGCTGGCAGGAGACGCAGCCGGCGGCGAACGGGCGGAACTCCAGCCGCTCCAGGGGGATGGGCGAATCGCAGTGCACGCACCGGCCGTAGGTGCCGGCGTCCAGCCGGGCCAGCGCGGCGTCGATCTCCTCGATCGTGTGGAGCAGGGTGGCGGCCCGGCTGAGGGCGACGGCATCGGGCACCGAGGTGACCGTCTCGGCCAGGGCGAGCTCGCGCTGGTCGACGCAGTCGGCGCGGTGGGTCTCCAGCAGGGCCCGGAAGGGCGCCCAGTCCGGAGCCGAGGTCGCAGAGGTGGGAGCAGCGGTGGGGAGCAGTGCGGTCATGGGTGTTCTCCTGGGACGACGAACGAACGCGTCCCGCCGGAGCGGGACGCGGAGGACGGGGACGGGGCCCGGTGGGGGGTCAGCGAACCCCGGGCGGCGCCCGGTCCGAGTTGCGGCGCAGCACGTCCAGGCCGCGCAGGCCACGCGCGCGCAGGCTCATCGCCAGGGCCAGCCGCGCCCGCCGGGAACCGGCGACGGACGGCACCCGCGGGGTCGCCGGAGGGTGACCGGAGCGGTGGGCCCGGTCATGGGTGCGCGCATCCGGGATCACCTCCTGGTCGCCGTGGGTCGCGGTGGGTCGCCGTCGGTCGTGGGTCGGCGGCACGGGCGCGGTCGAAGGGCTCGGAGTCGGGCTCGCCCCAGCGCCTCCGCGGGTCTGAGCTCAGCCTGCCCGCCCGCGGTTGGCCGGGAAAGGGCAACGACCGGCCAACCGGCGCGGACCGGAGCTGCCGACCACCGGCAACTTCCTCGGTCGCGCCACGCCCCCTGCGGCAGCCGGCGGGCCGGGGAGCGGTGACACCGTGCGTCCCGAGCGGTAGGACGGAGGGGTGGACGCGGCGCCACTGATCGGCCGGGCCGACGCCATGGCCGTCGTGCGGTCCGCCGTCACGCGCGTCGGCGCGGGCAGCGGCGGGGTCCTGCTGGTCGTCGGAGAGGCCGGGGTCGGGAAGTCCCGGCTGCTCACCGAGGCGGCGGGGCTGGCTCGGGAGCACCGGGTGGAGGTCCTCCGCGGACGGGCCACGGACTCCGGGGGCGCCTACCGGCCGCTGACCGAGGCACTGCTGCGCGGGGGAGCCGGCGACCTGGACCCGGCGACCGTGCCCGCGCCGTACCGCGCCGCCCTCGGCCGCCTGCTGCCCGGCTGGGCCACGGTCTCCGCGACCGCGCCCGAGGGCAGCGTCGACCCGGTGCTCGTCCTGGGTGAGGCGGTCGTCCGGGTGCTGGACGCGCTGGTCGGCGGACCCTGCCTGCTCGTGCTCGAGGACCTGCACTGGGCCGACGCCGACACGCTGGCGCTGCTGGAGTACCTCGCCGATCGGCTGCGCGACCGGCCCGTGCTGGTGGCGGCGTCCGCGCGCGACGACGAGCCGGGGTCCGCTGCGGTGGACCGGCTGACCGCCGGCCCCGGTGTCCGCACCGTGCCCCTCGCCCGGCTGAGCGCGGCGGAGCTCGCTGCACTCGCCGACCAGCGGGCGGCCCACCGGTTGGGCGCGGACGAGCTCGCCCCGCTCGTCGCGCGGGCCGACGGGCTGCCCCTGCTGGCCGAGGAGCTCGTCGACGAGGCGGTACGGACGGCCCGCGTCCCGGGGCCGTCCGGCCTCCCGGGGCCGTCGGTCCCGCGGACGATGACCGCGCTGGTCCGGCGCCGGCTCGGCCGCCTCGACGCCATGGCGCAGGAGTGCCTGCGGGCGGCCGCCGTGACCGGCACGGACCCCGACTGGGAGCTGCTGCCGACGGTGGTCGGCCGGCCGGAGGACGTCGTGCTCGGCGCCGCCCGTGCCGCCGCAGACGCCCACCTGCTCCACGAGGACGCCGGCCGGCTGCGCTGGCGCCACGCGCTGATGCGCGAGGCCGTCCTCGCCGGCCTGCTCCCGCCCGAACGTGCGGCCCTGGCCCGGCGGGCCGCCGAGGCCCTGCTGGCCCGCGGCCGGGCCGAGGACGTCGCCCGTGCCGCCGAGCTCCTCGCCGAGGGCGACGACCGGGACCGGGCCGCGACCCTCTTCCTGGGGCTGGCGCGACAGGACCGGGCGACCGGCGCGCTGCGGCGGGCCGAGCAGCTGCTCGACCAGGCGGCCCGGACGGGCGCCGCTCCGGCTGAGGTGGCCATCGAACGGGTCGCCGTGCTGACCGCCGTCGGCCGCATCGGGGAGGCGCTGGACGCCGGGGTAGAGGCGCTGCCGTCGGCGACGGGCGAGCTGCACGCCGAGCTGTGCCTGCGGCTGGCCCGCACGGCCGTGGCCGCCCGGCGGTGGCGGGACGCCGAGGACTACGTCCAGCGGGCCGGACGCCCGGAGGACCCGCGCTCGCTGCTGCTGGCCGCCGATGCCGCGTTCGGCGCCGGCGACGTCGAGCGCGCCGGCCCGCTGGCCACCGCTGCGGTGACGCGGGCGGAGGGGTCCGGCGGTCCCGCCGTCCTCTGCGAGGCGCTGGACGTCGCCGGCCGGGTGGCCCGGCTGCGCAGCCCACCGGCCGCGCGGGCCGCGTTCTCCCGGGCCGGGCAGGTGGCCGAGGAACACCGGCTCGTCCCGCAGCTGGTCACCGCCCTGCTCGGGCTGGGGACGGTGGAGCTGCTGGAGGGCGAGGTCTCGCAGGCGCTGCCCCGGGCCAGGGAGCTGGCCGCGGCGGCTGGTCTGCTCGGCCAGGCCAGCGCCGCCGACGTCATCCTCTTCGACTCGGTCGTCGTCGAGCGGGGCCCGCGGGCCGTGGAGGAGCCGGCCCGGGTGCTCCTCGACCGGGGGACGCGGCTGCGCATGCCGGAGGTGCAGGCGGCCAGCGCGTTCGGCGTCGCCCTCGCCCGGGCCGCGTCGGGGGACCCGGCGGGCATGGAGGCGGCGCTGGCCCGGCTCCCGTTCTCCGCGGCCTGGCCGGATGCCGACCCGCTGGTGGCCGGCGTCCGCGCCCTCCCCCTGCTGCTGGCGCACGACCTCGCCGGCGCCAACGCGGTGCTCGACGTGGGCCTCACCCGCCTGGTCGGGCACCGGGTGGCCGCACCGCTGCACCAGTTCGGGCTGTGGGCGCTGCTGCGGACGGCGGTCGACGACCGGGGAGCGGCCGCCCGGGACGTGCTCCGCGAGCTGCCGGCGGTGCTGCGGCCGGCCAACCGGGGGGCGCTGCACTACGCCGACGCCGTCGCCGCCGGGCGCCGGGGCCGTCCCGACGAGGCCGTGGCGCTCTTCGCCCGGGGGGAGGTCGACCTCGCCGGCGTGCCCTGGCTGCACCGGCTGCTGCGCCTGCTGGCCCTCGAGGCCGCGGTCGCCGACGGCTGGGGCGATCCGGTGCCGCTGCTCCGCCACGACCTGGCCGAGCACGAGCGGGCCGGCGAGCACCAGCTGGCCCGCACCTGCCGGGACCTGCTCAAGCGGGCCGGCGCGCCGACCCGGCGCGGCCGCGGCACGTCGGCCGTGCCCGGCGTCCTGCGCGCCGCCGGCGTCACCAGCCGCGAGATGGACGTCCTCACCCTGGTGTCCTCGGGGTTGACCAACGCCGAGATCGCCGCCCGGCTGTACCTCTCGCCCCGCACCGTCGAGACCCACGTGGCGAGCCTGCTGGCCAAGCTCGGCGCCGCCGACCGCGGCCAGCTCCGCAGCCGGGTCGCCGCACTGACCCCGTAGCCGGGTCGCTTAACTCCGTGGCCGGTACGGATCCGCTCGCACGTCCCCCCCGGCGACCGTGGAGCGCACACGACCGCACCCGACCGGGGAGAGCTCCTGATGTCCCATGACCACCAGACCTACGACGTCCTCGTCGTCGGTGCCGGCCCGGCGGGTCTCACCACCGCCGCCGGCCTCGCCCGGGCCGGGATCCGCGTCCTGGTCGTCGAGAAGCACGCGGGTACGTCGATCTTCCCGAAGGCGTCCGGCGTCCGGCCGCGGACCATGGAGATCCTCCGGTCCTGGGGCCTGGAGCAGCGCGTCCTCGCGGTTGGTCAGGACGTCCGGCTGGAGCTGGGGATCTCCTCCGTGCTGGCCGCTCCCCTGGTGGCGGTGGAGTCCCTCGGCGCCCCCGCCGCGCACTACGTCGCCACGATGAGCCCGACGTCGTTCGCCTTCGTCCCGCAGGACGACTTCGAGCCGGTGCTGCTCGAGCACGTGACCGACCGCGGCGGGGAGGTGCGCTTCCGCACCGAACTGGCGGGCTTCGGGATCGACGACGGCGGCGTGCGGGCGAGGCTGCGTCCCCGGGCCGGCTCCGCGGCGGAGTACGAGGTCCGCGCCCGGTACCTGGTCGGCGCGGACGGCCCGCGCAGCAGCGTGCGCCGTGCGCTGGGCATCGAGATGGAGCACCTGGGGTCGGAGGGGTGGCACCTGACGGCGCAGTTCGCCGCCGACCTGGACGCGGTGGTCCCGGACCCGCCGTTCGCGCTGCACTGGGTGACGGCACCCGGTGCGGAGGGGCTCTTCGTCGCCTCCGGCCGGCACCGCTGGGGGTACGGCTGGGACGCGGGGGCCGACGACGTCGCCATGCCCACCCCCGAGCAGGTGGCCGAGCGCATCCGCGCGTCCGCCGGCCTCCCGGATCTCGACGTCGAGGTCCAGGGCGTCTTCGCCTGGGCGTTCGCCGCCGAGAACGCCGCGCGCTTCCGCAGCGGTCCGGTGTTCCTGGTCGGGGACGCGGCGACCCGGACGACGCCGCGGCGGGCCACCGGGATGAACACCGGCATCGCGGCGGCGCACAACCTGGCGTGGAAGCTCGCCTGGGTGCTGCGCGGCTGGGCCGACGAGGCGCTGCTGGACACCTACGAGGAGGAGCGCCGCCCGGTGGGGCTGGCGAACGCGCTGCGGTCGCTCCAGCTGCGCGAGGGCCCGCACGAGGCGTCGGGTCGCGAGGACTTCGGCGTCACCTACGCGTCGGCGGCCATCGCGCCCCCCGAGCACGTCGATCCACCGGCGACCATCGGTGAGCGGGCCGCGCCCGGTCGCCGGGCACCGCACGTCTGGCTGGACGTGACCGGTCGCCGGATGTCCACGCTCGACCTCTTCGACGGCCGGCTGACGCTGCTCACCGGCCCGGGGGGCAGCGACTGGTGTGCCGCCGCGCAGCAGCTCGCGGCCGGCGGACCGCCGCTCGCGGTGCTCCGGTTGGGGCTGGACCTGCCCGATCCGGACGGCTCGCTGGCCCTCCGGTACGGCGTCGGGGAGCGCGGTGCCGTCCTGGTGCGTCCCGACGGGTTCGTGGCCTGGCAGACCTCCTCGGCCGCGGGCGACCGGGCGGGGCTGCTCGGGTCGGCGGTCGACCTGGCGACCGGGCGCTCGGCCGCGATCGACGTCGCCCAGCTGTCGGCGTGAGCCGGCCGGCACCCGCCGACCGGTCGACCGGCGATCGGGACCGGCCGGACGGAGCCCCGCGGACGTACCGTGGGGCTCCGCGCCTGTCGAGTCCTCAGTGGAGGCGACATGACTGCCTCTCTCGTCCACCTCGGGCTGATCGTCGGAGGTGTGGTCGCCGCCGTGGGCGGGATGGGCTGGCTGGCCCGCCTCGCCTTCGGGTCCGCGGAGCTGCCGGGCCGGGGCCGGCGACCGGTGGAGCCGGCCCCGCCGCCGCACCGGCCGATCGAGGTCGTCGCCGCGGACCTGCGCCGGCTCGCCCGGCAGCTGGAGCGCGTGCCGGCCGGTGTGCCGATGGCCCGCCGCCGTGGCCTGCAGGCTGCCTACGACGACGTCCTGGTCGAGGCGGCGCTGCTCCTCGCGGTGCCGCACACGCTGGCCGACCGGCCGGACGGGCGGGCCCGCGACGTGGAGCGGCTGCGGCTGCGGGCGGCCGTCTCCGACGCCGGGCTGGTCTGCGACTGAGTTCCCGCGACGCGGCTCAGGACCGGTCGGCCGGCCCGGCGACGTCGGCCTCCACCGCGGCTGCGCCGACGCCGAGAGCGGCGAGCACCCCGGTCCCGTCCTCGACGGCCAGGACGGCGAGCAGCAGGTGCTCGCTGCCGATCGATCCGGCGCCCAGGCGCTGGGCCTCCGTGAAGGTGCGCTCGAGCGCGTCGCGGGCGTGGGCGTCGAACGGGATGAGGTCGGGCACGGTCGCCACGGCGGGCGGCAGGGTGGCCGAGGCGGTGCGGACGACGTCGTCCAGCGAGGCGCCCTGGGCGGTGACGGCGCGCGCGGCAGCGCTGCCCGGGTCGGCGACCAGCGCCAGCACCAGGTGGTTGACGGTGATGGTGTCGTTGCCGGCCGCGCGGGCCTTCTCCTGCGCCGTCACCACGGCGGCGCGCGCCTCGTCGGTGAACCGGCTGAACCCCTGACTGGGGTCCAGCGGCGCGACGCCGGACTCGCCGCGGGCGACGAAGCGCTTCTGCGCCGCCTGCTTCGTCACCCCCATGCTCCGGCCGATCTCCGACCAGGAGGCACCCGCCCGCCGGGCCTGGTCGACGAAGTGGCCGATGAGGGAGTCGGCGACCTCACCGAGGTGCTCGGCCAGCACGACGGCGTCGGTGAGCCGGTCGAGGGGTTCGGCGTGCGCGCCGGCGATCGCGCCGATGAGGTCGTCGAGGCGGACCTGAGGGCCGGGGGAGGCGGTCATGCGTCAACCCTAGGTTGACGGCGCACACCCGTCAACTGGTGGTTGACGGCCGTGGAGCCCGGCAGATCTGCCGACCTGCCGGGCCCGGCGGTCAGGCGGCCGGCGGCGCGAGCACCTGGTCGAGGATGTAGACGGTCGCGTTGGCGGTCTGCACGTCGCCGCAGATGACACCGGCGTCCATCTGGCCCAGGACGGTGCCCTCGGCCGCGACGGTGAAGTCCTCCCCGGAGCCCTCGATCGTCACCTGGTCCCCGTTGAGGGTGGTGTGCGTGCCGGCCAGCTCGTCCGGGGCGAGCCGGCCCTCGATCACGTGGTGCGTCAGCACCGCGGTCAGCTGCGCCTGGTCCGCCAGCAGGGCGTTCAGCGCGTCGGCCGGGACCGCCTCGAACGCCGCGTTGGCCGGGGCGAGCACGGTGATGTCGGCGGCGGAGTTCAGCGAGTCGCCGAGCCCGGCGGCCTGGACGGCGGACACCAGGGTGGACAGCGCCGGGTTGTTGCTGGCCGCGGTGGCCACCGGGTCGTCGGTCATGCCGGCGAAGCTGCCCTCGCCGTCGGCGGGCACCGCCGCGCAGCCGGCACCGAACGGCTCGGCCATGGCGGGCATCGCACTGCTCTCGGCCGACGGCGAGGAGCTCTCCATGCTGCTGCTCGTGTCGCTCGCGGGGGCGCTCGCGTCGGCGGAGTCCTCGGCGCCGCAGGCGGTCAGGCCGAGGGCCAGGACGGCCGCGGTGCCGAGGAGGGTGCCGCGGGTCAGCAGGGTGTTCTTCACGGGATGGTGCTCCTGTCCTGTCGGGGGCGACGGCCGGATCCGGCGTCGCGGTCAGGTGGTGCACCGGCCGCAGGGTGCGACCGGGGAACGTCCCCGGCGGGTGCCGGGCACGGGTCTGGGGGAGGGGTCCGGCGCAGGGGCCGGAGGGCGTCAGGCGGCGGTCACCCGGATCGAGTGCCAGCCACTGGCGCCGTCGGGGAAGGGGTCGGCCCGCCGCTCGGTCTGCACCTCGCCGTCGGCCCCCGTGGCGCGGACGGTGAGGGTGTGCGGACCCGGTGCGAACTCGACGGGGAGCACCCACTGCCGCCAGAGGTCGGCGTCCACCGCGGGGGAGAGATCGGCGTCGGCCCAGTCCTCGTCGTCCACCCGGACCTCGACCCGGGCGATGCCGCGGGTCTGGGCCCAGGCGACGCCGGCGACGGCGCGCCGTCCGGCGGGGAAGCGGCGCAGCGCAGCCGGGGTGTCGATGCGTGAAGCGGTCTTGATGGGCGCCTCGGCGGCCCAGTCGCGTCGGACCCAGTACGGGTCGAACGCGTCGAAGGTGGTGGCCTCGATCCGGGTCAGCCACTTGCACGCCGACACGTAGCCGTACAGGCCGGGGACGAGCATGCGCACCGGGAACCCGTGCTCGACCGGCAGGGGCTCGCCGTTCATGCCGATCGCGAGCATCGCGTCCTCGACCGCCAGCGCCGCCCGGGTCGGGGTGCCGATCGTCATCCCGTCCACCGAGTGGCAGACCAGCTGCGAGCTGCCGCTGCGCACCCCGTTCTCCCGCAGGAAGGCGCCCAGCGGCACCCCGAGCCAGCGGGCGGTGCCGGCCAGCCCGCCGCCGACCTCGTTGGAGACGCAGGTGAGGGTGATGTCCCGCTCGATGAGGTCCGTGCGCTCGTACAGGTCGGCGAGCGTGTAGCTGCCCGGGGAGTCGAACATGCCCGCGGTCTCCAGCCGGTGGTCGTCCGGCCGCACCAGCGGCGCGACGATCGCGGTGTCCACCCGGTAGAAGTCCCGGTTGGCGGTGAACAGCGGGGTCAGGCCCGCGACGCCGGCGGCCAGGTCGGCCCCGGCGGGCACCGCCGGGGCGGGGGATGCCGGGCGCGGCAGGGTCAGGGCCGCCCGGGCCTCGGCGACGTCGAACCGCCGGTTCAGCAGCCGGCCACCGAACCCGCCCGCCGCGGCCACCCCGACCGCCACCCCGCTGGTGAGGAAGAAGCGGCGCCGGTCCAACGCCACGCCCTTGCGGTCGCCGTTGGCCAGCACCTCCCGCAACCGGTCGACGGCCTGCCCGTCGCGCGGTCCGGCCGCGGGACGGCCCGCCGACGGTGCCGACCCGGCGACCGGGCGGGTCAGCGACCGGAGGAGCAGGAGGAGCACGGTGATCCCGGCGGCGGCGCCGGCCACCGAGGGGAGCGCATCCAGGGCCCTCCCGGCGGGCCGCAGGACTGCCGCGGCGGCGCCGAGCAGGCCGAAGGCACCGATGCCGGCGACGCCGAGGCGGGCGCTGCGCAGCGAGCCCAGGCCCAGCAGCAGCGCGGCGAGCGCGAGCAGCACGAGGGTGCCCACGACCAGGGCCACCTTGTCCTGCTCGCCGAAGGTGGCGATGGCGAACGCCTTCACCGGCTCGGGCGTCAGCGTGATCACGACGTCGCCGACCGCGACGACCGGGGACGACGACGGCCCGACCAGGCCGGCGACCAGCTCGGCCACCCCGAGGGCCACCGCGGCCGAGACCAGGCCGGCCAGCGCGCCCAGCGGCCGGCGGCCGGCGGGGCGTGCCGGCAGCTGCCGGTTGGGCCGCTCCTCGGTGGTGGTCACGGGAGTTGTTCGTGCCCGACCGCCCGATCGGATTCACCCCACCGCGAGATCGGGTGCCTCAGGCGCCGGGCAGCGGCTCCGCGCGGTGCGGCTCAGCCCTCGACGACCGCCGGGCTCAGCCGGGACCGGCCGGCCCGCGGGTGCGGCCCCGGAGCGGCCGGGACCCGCCGGCAGGGCTCGGGCACGATCCGCTGCAGCGCCGCGGGCAGCCGGTCCCAGGTCGCCGCCTCGAGCCAGACGCCACCCAGCGCCTCGACCCACCGCGGGTCGGCGGCGCACCGCTCGGTGAAGGCGTCGGCGTAGGCGTCGGTGTGGTGGGCCAGCAGGTCCTCCAGCGGGCCGGCCGCCAGGTGCGCCAGGTACTCGGCGTCGCCGTCCGGGTCCCGCACCATCGCGTCGAGCACGTCGACCGGCAGGTCGCCGTCCCGGACGGCGTCCTCCACCCGATCCAGCGCCCACCGGTGCCCGCCGGCGTCCCCGCCCCCGCGGGAGAGCTCGTGGTGCCGGCGGTAGGCCGGGACTGCGTCCGCCCACGTCAGGTCCATGGCCGCACACCCTGCCGCATCGGAGGCCGATCTTGAAGAGCTCGCTCCGCGCCCGGGCGAGCGGTGCGATCCGCCGGTGACCACCTCGGGTGAGGGCCGTTCCCCGTCGCGGGGAACGGCCACCGGGGCGAGGTGATCACAGCGGGCGCGGCCGCGGCGCGGGACCGGACCCCGGGGACGGCGCCGGCGGCCCGTCCGGGCGCTGCGCCGGGGTGATCCGCGGCAGCTCGCTGGTCAGCCAGCGGACCGGGCGGCGCTGGGCCGGCCGGCGGGCGGCCAGGAAGTCCAGCGCGATCGCCGCCGTCCACGACTGGTCCCGGCTGCCCAGCGTCTCGCCGGTCATCGGCTCGTAGTACTCGGCGAAGTCGCAGTCGATGAGCTGGGACAGCCCGGCCAGCCGGAGCTGGTTGGCCGCCTCCTGCTCGCCGGACCGGTTGAGCGCCCAGGCCATCAGCCAGTTGAGCACCGGCCACTGCGGCCCCCGCCAGTAGGTGCGCTGCCGGAAGGCCGGGGAGGCGGGGGAGACCGACGGCACCACCGGCCACCGCAGCCGGGGGTGCCCGCACCAGCGCGGGCCGAGCAGCAGGTCGCGCTGCCGGCGGGTGAGCGCCTCGTCGCCGCCGCACAGCAGCGGGGCGAAGCCCGCGGCGCTCTCGACGTCCAGCCACTTCCCGGTGCGCAGGTCCAGGTCGCGGGCCAGCCCGGTGCTCGGGTCGACCGAGCGCAGCACCCCGGTGCGGAAGCGGCGGGCGATCGACCGGGACCGCTCGACCCCGCCGGCGGCCCCGCCGCCGATGCCGAGGTCCTCGCCCATGTCGGCGAGCAGGTCGCTGGCCGCGGCGAGCAGGGCCGAGATCAGCACGTCACCCACGACGAAGTCGCCGGTGGCCCGGTAGACGGCGTCGTCGTAGCGGCTGAGCACCTTCTGCTCGAGCAGCCAGAGGTAGCGGGCGTACTCGGCGTCGGTGGGCCGCTGCGAGGGGTCGGCCACGTGGGCGAGGTCCGCGCGCACGAACGGGGGCATGTCCGGCTGGGGGTGCACGTGGGCGTACGGCTCGTCCCAGCGCGGCGAGTCGTCCATGCCGGACTCCCAGCCGTGGTGGATCTCGACCAGGCCGTAGGTGTAGGGGTCGCGCGCGGTGGCGAGGTACTCGTGCCAGGCCAGCCACTGGTCGAAGGTCTCGACGACGAACTGCTCGGCGAGCTCCTGGTCGGCCCCACCCCGCCGCCGGGCGTCGTGCAGGATCCGGGACAGCGCGATCACGTGGATCGGCGGCTGGCAGATGCCGGAGGTGGGCACGTCGGCCGGGCGGGCCGCGGCCACCTGCGTGCGCCAGCGCTCCGGGCCGGGGAAGTAGTCGCTGGGCTGGTGGAACAGGATGTGCGGGATCATCCCGCTGGCCCACTGCCCGGTCAGCAGCGTGCGCAGCTCGGCCAGGGCACGGGGCACGGAGACGGTAGCGATGCCGAGCGCGACGAAGCCCGCGTCCCAGCTCCACATGTGCGGGTAGAGGGTCGGCGAGGCGACGGTGAACGCCCCGCGGTCGTTGGCCTTGAGCACGTAGCCGGCCCGGCCGGACATCAGCCCGATCTCCACCGCGCTGGGCTGGGACACGGTCATCCGGGTCTGCTCCTCTCGCCGCTGCCTCCGATCCTGCCCCCCGCGGACCGCCGCCGCTGCCAGTTCACCGGGATGTCACGCAGCGGTGGTGGACACCGCTCGGCCGGCCCGCCCCGCCGGCGGCCGCCGCGCCACCACGGCGCCTGCGCCAGCAGGTACAGCACGACGCCCACCACGAGCATCAGCCCGGCGCGCAGCCAGGTGCCGGCCTCCTGCTGCCACAGCAGCAGCAGGACGACGGTGTTCGCCAGGGTGCCCAGGTCACCGGTCAGGGTCAGGCCCATGGCAACGGCCGTGGTCACCACGATCGCCACCCACGGGGTGCGCCGACGGGGGAGCACCCGGCCCGGCCGTCAGGTGGTGCCGCCGGGCCCGCGGTGGGCCTTGACGACGACGAGCACGTCCTCGCTCTCCAGGGTGCCGATCAGCGGGTCGTCGAAACGCAGGGTCCGCCCGCCCCGGGTGACCGACAGGACGACGTCGCGCAGCTGCCGCGGGCTCAACCCCACCTCGGACTGGGTGACCGTGCGCTGCTGCAGGTCCAGCCCGCGGCCGGCGGTCAGCAGGTCCTCGACCGCGGCCACCACCCGCGGCTGGTCGGTCGACAGGCCGAGCAGCCGGCCGGAGGTCGCGGCGGTGGTGATCACCATGTCGGCCCCGGACTGCCGCAGCAGGCTGGCGTTCTCCTCCTCGCGGACGCTGGCCGTGATCGGCACCGTGGGGTTGAGCTGGCGGACGGTCAGGGTGATCAGCACCGAGGCGTCGTCCCGGTGGGCGGCCACGATCACCGCGCGGGCCTTCTCGACCGAGCTGCGGCGCAGCACGTCGGTGCGTCCGGCGTCCCCGACGATCCCGGTCAGCCCCGCCGCGGTCGCCTCGTCCACGGCCCGCTGGTCGGTGTCGACGACGACGATGTGCTCGGCGTCCGTCCCGGTGGTCAGCAGGGCGCGGATGGCGCTGCGCCCCTTGGTGCCGTAACCGCACACGATGACGTGCTGACGCAATCGGGACCTCCACCGTCGGACCCGGAACTCCTCCCGCGAGCGCTCGGTGAGCGCCTCCAGGGTCGTTCCGATGAGCACGATCAGGAACATGATCCGCAGCGGCGTGATCACGAAGATGTTGACGAGCCGGGCGCCGGGGGTCAGCGGCGTGATGTCCCCGTACCCGGTCGTGGAGAGGGTGACGGTCGAGTAGTAGACGGCGTCCAGGAAGGAGATGCCGATCTGGTCGCCGTCCCGGTAACCGTCCCGGTCCAGCCAGACGATGAACACGGTGCACGCCAGCACGACCGCCGCGATCACGACCCGCCGCCCCACCTGCCGGGCCGGCGAGGCCTCGATGTGGGGCAGCCGGACGCCGGTGTGGTCCTCGTTCAGCACGCCCGTCCCCCGCTGGTCACCGGCGCGACGATAGCCACCGCGGAGGGTCCCGGCTCGAATACGGGGCGTCACAGCGATTCCCCGGGGCGCACGACGGGCGTCCCGCCGTCGTCGTCCCGGAGCCCCTGCATGGGGCACACCGTAGGTCGTGCCCGGGAGGTCAGCTCCCGGAGCAGGACGGGGACCTCGGGCGCGGCGGCCCCGGGCACCGTCCCGACCGCGCCCGGTCGCCGGGGAGGGCACCGCCGGCTCCGCTCGGTGACCGACGCGCGCGCCGCCGCCACCTCGCGCAGCCGGATCGGGGCGGGAGCTGTGCGATCGGCGGGCGGGGCGGGCGGCGAGGGTCGCCGTCCGGGTCCGCGGGGGTCCTCGTGCGCACCGTCCTCCGGCTGCCCGCCGCCGCGGCCGTCGCCGTCCTCGTGGTCCTGCTCGCCGTGCTGGTCCCGCCGGCCGGGGGTGCCCCCGACCGGCAGGGGATGGAGCAGCTGCTGGTCATCGGCCACCGCGGCGCATCCGGCCACCGTCCGGAGCACACCCTGGCGTCCTACGAGCTGGCCGCCCGGATGGGCGCGGACTCCATCGAGTGCGACGTGGTCAGCACCTCCGACGGCGTCCTGGTGTGCCGCCACGAGAACGAGATCTCCGGCACCACCGATGTCGCCGACCACCCGGAGTTCGCCGACCGGTACACGACCAGGACCGTGGACGGCGTCGAGCTCTCCGGCTGGTTCACCGAGCACTTCACCCTCGCCGAGCTCCGGACCCTGCGCGCGGTCGAGCGGCTGCCCGGCGTGCGGCAGGAGAACACCCTCTACGACGGGCTCTTCGCCGTCCCCACGCTCGCCGAGTACCTCGAGCTGCGCGAGGAACTCAGCGGGGAGCTGGACCGCGAGGTCGGCGCCTACATCGAGACCAAGCACCCGACGTACTCCGACTCGCTCGGGCTCTCGCTGGAGGAGCCGCTGGTGGCCGACCTGCGCGCGGCGGGCCTGGCCGACGAGGGCGACCCGGTGTTCCTCCAGTCCTTCGAGACCACCAACCTGCGGGAGCTCGACGCCGAGGTCGACGTGCCGCTGGTCCAGCTGCTGTCGGCGACCGGCGCCCCGGCCGACCTGGTCGCGGCCGGTGACCCGCGCACCTACGCCGACCTGTCCACCGCCGCCGGGCTCGCCGGCATCGCGGAGTACGCCGACGGCGTGGGCCCGGCCAAGGAGCAGGTGATCCCGCCGGCCGCGGACGGCACGCCGGCGGAGCCGACGTCCCTCGTCGCCGACGCGCACGCGGCCGGGCTGCTGGTGCACCCCTACACCTTCCGGAACGAGAACTCGTTCCTGCCCGACGAGCTCGATCGCGGCACCGATCCGGCGGCCTACGGCGACGCCCTCGGGGAGCAGCTGCGCTTCTGGGCGGCCGGGGTCGACGGGCTCTTCACCGACCAGCCGGACACCGGTGTGCTGACCCGCGACCTGTTCCTGGAGGACGCTGCGGGCTGACCGCTCGCGCGCGGGGTCAGCGCTCGGCGAGGTGGCGCAGCACGGTCTCGCCGATGTCCCGCATCGCGGCGACCTGCTCGGGGGAGAGCTGGTCGAACAGGTGCGACCGGACGCCCTCGACGTGCACCGGGGCCGCCGCCTCCAGCGCGGCGAACCCCTCGTCGGTGAGGACGGCGAGCTGCCCCCGGCCGTCCTCGGCGCAGACCTGCCGGCGCACCCAGCCGCGTTCCTCGAGGCGCGAGACGGCGTGCGACAGCCGGCTGCGGGAGGACAGGCAGCGCTCGGCGAGCTCGCTCATCCGCAGCTGCCGGTCCGCGGCCTCGGACAGCTGCACGAGGATCTCGTAGTAGGCGTGCGAGATGCCCGTCTCCCGGGTCAGCTCGCGGTCCAGCCGGTCCTCCAGGAGCATCCAGCTGTACATGTACGCGCGCCACGCGCGCTGCTCCTCGGCGTCCAGCCACCGGGTCGATGCCGCCGCGGCCGGGCCGACGGCCGTCGTCCGGGTGGGGGACGACACGTCACTGCTCATGTCATGAGGGTAGTGGCGGAATACTCAAGCGCTCAACTACGCTGTGCTCAGCGAGACAGTCAAACGCTCAACCACTTTGGAGGACATCATGGCCAGCATCACCCAGATCCCGGGCTACGTCGTCGGCACGTGGGACATCGACGCCACCCACTCGACCGTCGGCTTCTCCGTCCGCCACATGATGGTCAGCAAGGTCCGCGGCTACTTCCGTGAGTTCTCCGGCGAGATCGTCACCGCCGAGAACCCGTCGGAGTCCTCGGTGACCGCGACCGTCGACATGGACTCGATCGACACCCGCCAGGAGCAGCGGGACGCGCACATCAAGTCCGCCGACTTCTTCGACACCGGCAACCACACCGTGATGAGCTTCCGGTCCACCGGTGTCCGCAACCACGGCGAGGACTGGGTCGTCGAGGGCGACCTGACCATCAAGGGCATCACCAAGCCGGTCACCCTGGCGCTCGAGCTCAACGGCTTCGGGCCGGACGCCTACGGCGGCACCCGCGCCGGCTTCTCCGGCAAGACGTCGATCTCGCGCAAGGAGTTCGGCGTGGACATCGACATGCCGATGGACGGCGGCGGCGTCGTCGTCGGCGACAAGATCGACGTCGAGCTCGAGATCGAGGCCGTGCTCCGCACCGTCTGAGTCGTGCCGGCCTCTCCGGGGGAGGCGCGTGCAGCAGGGCCCTGGCGCACGGCGCCGGGGCCCTGCTGCGTTCCCGGGCCGCGCGGGCGGAGGGGACACTGGGGGCATGTCGACCTCCACCCTTTCCCGCGTGCGCACCCGGTTCCCCTCCGCCCTCCTCGCCGCCGTCGGCCTGGCCGTCGGGTTCGGCATCGCGCAGGGCACCGGCGTCCGGGCGCTGGGCGGGCTGGTGCTCGCCGTCTGCGGCGCGGGCGCCGGGTGGCTCTGGTACCAGCGGCGCGGCCTGGCCGTCGCGGCCGGCCTGGCGGTCGCCTACCTGGCGCTGTTCGCGCTCGCCCACGTGCTCTCGCTGGGCCTGGGCTGGCCGGCGTGGCTGGCGGTGGGCCTGGTCACCGCGGCCGCTGCGGCGCTGTCCTGGGTCGTCGCGGACCGGCCGGCGTCCTCCGCCTGAGTGCGGGACCGGTCACAGCCGGTCGGAACAGGAGCGCCGGTCGCGTAAAATGGGAAGGTCTCGGCCCGCAGGGTCGTTTCCACCGACGTGCGCTGAAGCGCGCAGACCCCACGCGAACCCCTGAGGTGCCTCTCCGCATGCCCACCCGTAACGACCTGCGCAACGTGGCGATCATCGCCCACGTCGACCACGGCAAGACGACCCTGGTCGATGCGCTCCTCCGTCAGTCCGGCGCGCTGCACCGGGCCAAGGGCGAGGGCACCGACAACGACTCGACGCAGGACCGGGTCATGGACTCGATGGACCTCGAGCGTGAGCGTGGCATCACCATCCTCGCGAAGAACACCGCCATCCGGCTCGCCGACTCCGAGGGCAACCCGGTCGTCGTCAACATCGTCGACACCCCCGGTCACGCCGACTTCGGTGGCGAGGTCGAGCGCGGGCTGTCGATGGTGGACGGCGTCGTGCTGCTCGTCGACGCCTCCGAGGGCCCGCTGCCGCAGACCCGCTTCGTGCTGCGCAAGGCGCTGGGCAAGGGGATGCCGGTCATCCTCGCGGTGAACAAGACCGACCGCTCCGACGCCCGCATCGCCGAGGTCGTCGACGAGACCTACGAGCTGTTCATGGAGCTGCTCGAGGACTCCGGCATGGACGTCGACGCGCTGGAGTTCCCGATCGTCTACGTCCAGGGCAAGACCGGCCAGGCCTCGCTGAACCGGCCCGCCGACGGCACCAGCCCGGACAGCCCCGACCTGCAGCCGCTGGTCCAGACGCTGCTGGACACGATCCCGGCGCCGACCTACGACGCCGAGGAGCCCCTGCGCGCCCAGGTCACCAACCTCGACGCCTCGCCGTTCCTCGGCCGGCTGGCGCTGCTGCGCATCCACTCCGGTGAGATGAAGCGCGGCCAGCAGGTCGCCTGGTGCAAGACCGACGGCACCATCCAGCGGGTCAAGATCACCGAGCTGCTGATGACCGAGGGCCTCGACCGGACGTCCGCCGACAGCGCCGGGCCCGGCGACCTGGTCGCCATCGCCGGCATCGAGGACATCATGATCGGCGACACCCTCGCCGACCCGAACGACCCGCGTCCGCTGCCGCCGCTGACCGTCGACGAGCCGTCCATCTCGATCACCATCGGGATCAACACGTCGCCGATCTCGGGCAGGTCGGGCAAGAAGCTCACCGCCCGGCTGATCAAGAACCGGCTCGACCAGGAGCTGGTCGGCAACGTCTCGGTGCGCATGCTGCCCACCGAGCGCCCCGACACCTGGGAGATGCAGGGCCGCGGCGAGCTGGCGCTGGCCATCCTGGTGGAGCAGCTCCGCCGCGAGGAGTTCGAGCTGACCGTCGGCCGCCCGCAGGTGGTCACCAAGGAGATCGACGGCAAGCTGCACGAGCCGGTCGAGCGGGTCACCATCGACGTCCCCGGCGACTACGTCGGCACGCTGACCCAGGCGCTCGCCACCCGCCGTGGACGGCTGGAGAACCTCGTGCACCACGACACCGGCTGGGCGCGGATGGAGTACATCGTCCCCTCGCGCGGCCTGATCGGGTTCCGCACCGAGTTCCTCACCGAGACCCGGGGCACCGGCATCCTCAACCACAACCTCGAGGGCTACGAGCCGTGGCTGGGCGACATGCGCGCCCGGCCGACCGGGTCGCTGGTCGCCGACCGCTCGGGTGTGGCGACGACGTACTCGATGTTCTCCCTGCAGGAGCGCGGCCAGCTGATGGTGGAGCCGGGCACCGAGGTCTACGAGGGCATGATCGTCGGTGAGAACTCCCGTCCGGACGACATGGACGTGAACATCACCAAGGAGAAGAAGCTCACGAACATGCGCAAGTCCACCTCCGAGGAGCTGGAGCGGCTGATCCCGCCGCGCATCCTCAACCTCGAGCAGGCGCTGGAGTTCTGTGCCGAGGACGAGTGCGTCGAGGTCACCCCGGGCGCCGTCCGGGTGCGCAAGGTCGAGCTCGACCAGACCATCCGCGGGCGGGCGAAGAACCGGAAGCCCAAGCCCTGACGAAGGACCCCCTTCTCCCCACCCTCCGCGAGCTCAGGGCGGTGCCCTGAAGGGGGCCTGACGCCGTCGTCCCCGCGGGGACGGCGGCGTTCGTCGTCTCCCCCTCTCCCGTGCCGATGATCAACGGCGTGGAGCGCCGAAACGGGCGGTGCAGATGTGTCGGCTGTTGTCGTCCGCTCACGGACCGTGGTGACCGGCCGGGACGCCGGAGCAGATGCCGGCCGTTCCCTCGTGCCGCGTCGGGGTGTCGCGACCGTCGTCCTACGTTCCGGTCAGGAGTGGTGTGCGCGGCAGGGGAAGGCCGCGCACTGCCTGGGGGAACGGCACAGGAGGTCGGGCAGGCCATGGCGATGGAGCGGGCGGCGGGTTTCCGCAACGGGATCGACGTGCGGGTGCGGCTGCGCCGGGAGGGGGCCTCGGCGGACGTCGCCTTCGACGGTGCCTGGTGGCCGCGCAGCCGGCTGCTGACCGTCGAGCTGCCCGAGCTCGTGGCGGCGCTGGCGACGCTCGGTGTCCGGGTCGACCGGTTCACCTACGCGGTGGACGCCTGGGACGAGGCGCCGCCCCGCAAGGTGCCCGTCGCCGGGCGGACCGTGCGCACCGGCGGGTTCCGCAGCATGGACGCCCAGCTCGTCTCGCTGACCGTCGACGACGACCGCCGGCTGGACCTGCTCGTGGTGCCGCCGGAGGCCGACGCGCTGACCGGGGTGCGCGCCCTGCGCTTCGCCAGCCTGCGCGAGGTGTCGCCCAGCGCCAGCCCGCAGCGGGCGCTCGCGGTGGCCGGCTCCTCCCCGCGTCCCGAGGTCGCCCCGCTGGCCGGCGTCCGGGCCGGCTGAGCGCCCGTCACGCCGGCGGCCGGCGGGCGGCCTCGGCGAGGGGGCCGGCCACCCACCGGTCGACCGCGCGCCGGTCCGGCAACCGGACGACGACGAGCTCCGGCCGCTCCTCGCGGACCGCGGCCACCCGGGCCGCCGTGAGCGGGTGGTGGCTCCAGGCCCACCGCACGATGTGCTGCGGATCGGTGACGAAGGTCCACAGCGGCGGTTCGACGTTGCCGTTCCACAGGCGCTCCCGCCGCAGCCGCCGGCGCACGGTCCGGCTGGTCACCTGCCACGTCACCCGCGCGCGGCCGAGGTCCAGCCACACCAGCAGGTCCGCGCGCATCGCGAGCAGGTGCCGCACCCGCTCGTACTGCCACTCGGTCACCCAGGCGTCGGCGGCGCAGAACCGGCGGACGTCGTCCACGAACTCCCGGCGGGGGGTCCACCCCGGCCCGTGGAAGAGGGCGTCGATCTCCACGTGCGGGATGCCGAGCCGGTCACCGATCCGTGCGGCCAGCGTGGTCTTGCCCGCTCCGGACGCCCCGGCGACGAGCACCCGGGCCGGCCGGTGCGGGAGCCGGTCGTCGGGTCCGAGCAGCGTCACCCGCTCACCGTAGGCACCGGGGTGCCGCCGGCCGATCGCCCGGAGGGCCCGCCCCGGCCGGCCCGATCGCCGGCCGCACGACCCGCGGTGCCGGCTCGGTCGGTGGAGCAGCCCCCGCCAGGCCACCGACGTCAGCGGCGGCGGGCCCGCAGCACCTCGTCATCGGGGTGGTGGCCGTCCTCGCCCGCCGGACGCGGCCGGGACCCGGCCACGAGGACCTCCCACTCGCCGGGGTCCAGCACCGCGGCCACGTCAGCGGCGGCGACGAACCGGTCGGCGCCCCACCGGGCCGCGGCTTCCTCGTGGTAGCCGTGCCCGACCCACAGCAGCGTGCCACTCGGCGCGACCGCTGCTGCCAGCCGGGGCAGCAGCACCGCGCGCTGCTCCGCCGTCGGGTGCAGGAAGTGCGCGGTGACCAGGTCGTAGGCGGCGACCGGCGGCTGCCAGTCCTCGAAGGACCCGCGCACCCACTCCACCCGGTCGGTCAGCCCGGCGGCCGCCGCGTGCTCCGCGGCCCGGGCCAGGGCCACCTCCGACCAGTCCAGGCCGGTCACCCGCCAGCCGCGTCCGGCCAGCCAGAGCACGTCGGCGCCCTCGCCGCAGCCGACGTCCAGTGCGCGGCCCGGGGTCAGGTCGGCCGCCCCGGCTGCCAGCGGCGGGTTCACCCGACCGCTCCACAGCGCCGTCGCGGAGCCGTAGCGCTCCTCCCAGGACGCGTGGTCGTGGCCGGTCGACGGGTCGTGCTCGTGATCGTGCTGGTGTTGCTGCACCGGTCCTCCTCAGTTCCGCTGGGCCTGGTCGGCCAGCGCCAGCTCCGGCCGGGGCGGGGGAGCGACCGCCGGTCCCGCCGCCACCGCCCGCCGGACGTCCTCGAACAGCAGGTCGGCGTTGATCGCAGCGCCGGCCTGCAAGCCGGCGGCCGCGGCGGTGATCACCTGCGCCATCAGGTCGGTGACGTTCCCGGCCACCCACACGCCCGGGACGGCGGTCGCGCCGGTCGGTCCGGCGGGCACGGCGCTGCCGACCACGTGCCCGTCCGGCGCCGCCACGTCCTCCGCGGCCAGACCCAGCGACGCCAGCACCGCCGACCGCGCGGTGAACCGGGGTGCGATCACCAGGGCGTCGAGCGGGACCACCCGGCCGGACGCGAGCCGGACGCCGGTCAGCCGGTTGCCGTCGGCCTCCACCGCGGCCACCTGCCCGGTCACCACGGCGATGCCGCGGGCGGCCAGCTGAGTCCACTCCTCGGCGCTTGGCTCCGGGCCGGTGTGCAGGAAGAGGGTCACGTCGGCGCTCCACTGGTGCCACAGCAGCGCCTTGAGCACGCCACCCGGGCCGGTCGCCAGGACGCCGATCGACCGGTCCCGAACCTCCCAGCCGTGGCAGTAGGGGCAGTGCAGGACGTCGTGCCCCCACCGCTCGCGCAGCCCTGGCACGTCGGGCAGCTCGTCGACCAGGCCGGTGGTGACGAGCAGCCGGCGTGCCCGGACCGACCGCCCGTCGGCGAGGGTGGCGCGGAAGCCGCCGTCGTCCTCCCGGGTCGCGGACACCACCTCGCCGCGCACGACCTCCCCGCCGTAGCCGGCCACCTCGGCCCGGCCGGTCGCCAGCAGGTCGCCCGGCGCGGTGCCGTCCCGCCCCAGGTAGTTGTGCATCTCCTCGGCCGGGGCGTTGCGCGGTTCCCCGCCGTCCACCACCAGCACCGACCGGCGCGCCCGGGCGAGGGCCAGCGCCCCGCTCAGTCCCGCGGCCCCGCCGCCGACCACCACCACGTCGTACGTCTCGTCCATGTCCGCTCCTCCTCCGCCGGGTCCGGCCCGGCAGGACGACGGTGCACCCAGAGCCAACCGGTTGACAAGTTCCGTTGCTGGAACGGCAAAATGAGCGGATGGACGACGACCTGGACGGCGTGCTCGACGGGGTGGGGCCGCGGTTGCGTGCGCTGCGGCAGGAGCGGAGCGCCACCCTGGCCGACCTGTCGGCCACGACCGGCATCTCGGTGAGCACGCTGTCGCGGCTGGAGTCCGGGCAGCGCAAGCCGACCCTGGAGCTGCTGCTGCCCCTGGCGCGGGCGCACCGGGTGCCGCTGGACGAGCTGGTCGGGGCGCCGGTGCCGGACGACCCGAGGCTGCACCCGAAGCCGATCGAGCGGAACGGCATGACGATGTGGCCGCTGACCCGCCGGCCGGGCGGCCTGCAGGCGTACCGGGCGCTGATCCCGCCGGGTGACCGGGCCGAGCCGGAGCAGAAGTCGCACGAGGGCTACGAGTGGATGTACGTGCTCTCCGGCCGGCTGCGGCTGCTGCTGGGCGACCACGACCTGGTGCTCGCGCCGGGGGAGGTGGTGGAGTTCGACACCCACGTCCCGCACTGGTTCGGCAACACCGGGGACCAGCCGGCGGAGGTGCTCGTCCTGTTCGGCCCGCAGGGGGAGCGGATGCACGTCCGGGCGCGCCCGTCCCGCCGCTGACCCCGCCATTCCAGCTGGAAAGGCGAGGGCCCCGCCCGGCGATCGCCGGACGGAGCCCTCGGCCTCGATCAGTTCCCGGGCGCCTGCGGACGGCCGGCCGTGGGGGCGCCGGACTGCTCACCGACCGGCGCGACGGCGTCCGGGTCGGCCGGCCGCCCGGCCTCGGCGCGGTGCTCGGCCTCGAGGGCGAGCGCGTCGGCCGACTCCTGCGCGCGGTCCTTGCGGTACTGGCGGAAGGAGTGCACCACCGCGGCGGCCCAGATCAGGTAGATCGCGGCGTAGGCGGCGTAGCGCACCGGGTCCGCGGCGTCGATCCAGTCGCTGCGCAGCAGCGTCCGGGTGTTGGTCAGCACGATCATGCCGCCGACGAGCGAGCCGAGCAGTCGCGGCGGGACGTGCCGCACCAGCCAGGCGGCGATCGGCGCGGCCACCAGGCCACCGAGCAGCAGCGCCAGCACCCAGCCGGCGTCGATGCCCTGCGAACCGAGGGCGAGCAGGAACCCCACGCTCGCGGCGATGGCCACCAGGAACTCCGAGGTGTCGATCGAGCCGATCACCTTGCGGGGCTCCATCCGGCCGCTGGCCAGCAGCGCGGGCGTGCCCACCGGACCCCAGCCGCCACCGCCGGTCGCGTCGACGAAGCCGGCGACCAGGCCCAGTGGGCCGAGGAACCGCTTCCGGACCGGCTTGCCGAGGTTGCGCCGGTCGATGCCGCGCAGGGTGAAGCGGACCAGCAGGTAGATGCCGAGGGCGAGCAGGATCAGCGACATGACCGGGGCCGCGACCTCGGTCGAGAGCGTGGAGAGCACGGTGGCGCCGAGGAAGGACCCGACGGCGCCGGGGACGCCGACCTTGGCGACGACCTTCCAGTCGACGTTGCCGAAGCGCCAGTGGGACAGGCCCGAGGCGAGGGTGGTGCCGATCTCGGCGAGGTGCACGGTGGCCGAGGCGGCGGCGGGGTTGGTGCCGATGGCGAGCAGCAGGGTGGTGGAGGTGACGCCGTAGGCCATGCCCAGGCTGCCGTCCACCAGTTGCGCACCCAGGCCGACGAGGGCCAGCAGGACGAGGGTCTTCACAGATCTACTCCGGGATCGAGGGGACCGGCGCGCGGACGGGCGCCGTGGCCCGTGGAGGGGTGGCTGGGCGGTGCAGAGAACTCAGCAGCCGCGACAGGCCGCGGTGCTGACCCGGAGCAGATCGACGTGCAGTCGACCCACCAGCAGCTCACCCGGAAGTGGCGCCCGGGAGGCTGCGGTCGTCGACACGGCGGCATTTCTACCATCTTGGTGGGATTTGTGTACAACTCCCTCCCGTTCACTGGGACGGGGCCGCCAGCGCGTCGTCACGAACGGTCGCGTACGCGATCACGCCGCCCGCGGCCATCAGACCCGCGCAGACCCACATCGCCGCGCGATAGCCGTCGCTGAACGCAGCCGGGTCCGCGTAGTCGTCGCCGGACAGGCCGACCAGGACGGGCAGCCCGGCGACCGCCAGCAGGCCCGCGGCCCGGGCGACGGCGTTGTTCACCCCGCTCGCCACGCCCGCGAGGTGGTCCGGGGCGGCGCCCAGCACGGTGGCGGTCAGCGGTGCCACCAGCAGCGACATCCCCAGCCCGAACACCACCGACCCGGGCAGCACGTCGGTCCAGTACGAGCTGCGCGCCCCGACGACGGACAGCCACAGCAGCCCGGCGGCCGCGACCAGTGGCCCGACGCTCATCGGCCGGCGTGGCCCGATCCGCTGGGCTAGGGCGCCGGCCCGCGCCGACAGCACGGTGAGCAGCACGATCGAGGGCAGCGTCGCCGCGCCGGCCATGGTGGCCCCGTAGCCGAGCACGGTCTGCAGCTGGAGCGCCAGGAAGAAGGAGAAGCCGCCCATCGCCCCGTACACGGCGAGGGTGCTCAGGTTGGCCCCGGTGAACTGCCGGTCGGCGAAGACGGCGGGCGGCAGCATCGGCTCCCGGGCCCGCCGCTCCTGGACGACGAAGGCCACGGCGGCGGCGACCCCGAGCATTCCGGGCACCCAGACCTGCGGCCGGGCGGGCCCGTCCCCGGCCGCTATCAGCGCCTGGGTGACGCCGCCCAGGGCCAGCGCGCCCCACACCGCGCCCGGGACGTCGAAGCGCCCGCGCCGGGTGGGGTCCCGGCTCTCGGGCACGTGCCGGGTGGCGGCCAGGGTGAGGACGGCGAGGGGCACGTTGATCCCGAACACCCAGCGCCAGCTCACCGCGTCGACCAGGAAGCCGCCGACGAACGGGCCGACCAGTCCGGCCACTCCGCTGAGCGCCGACCACAGCCCGATCGCCCGGGCACGGTCCTGCGGCCGGAACGAGGCCTGGATGATCGCCAGGCTGCCCGGGGTGAGCAGTGCCCCGCCGACGCCCTGCAGCACCCGGGCGGCGATGAGCTGGCCGGTGCTCTGGGCCACGCCGCAGACGAGCGAGGCGAGGGCGAACCAGACCACGCCGACCACGAAGACCCGGCGCCGGCCGTACCGGTCGCCGAGCGCGCCGCCGAGCAGGATCAGCGACGCCAGCGCGAGGGTGTAGCCGGTCACCGTCCACTGCAGCCCCGACAGCGAGGCGCCGAGGTCGGTGCCGATCGCGGGCAGGGCGAGGGTGACCGCGGTGGCGTCGAGGAAGGCCATCGCCGAGGCCAGCACGGTCGACAGCAGCACCCAGCGGCCGGGCGCCGTCCCCAGCGCGACCGGCTCGCCGGCCACCGGGCCGGGCGCCGTGCTCGCGGACGGCGGCACGCCGTCCCTCCTAGCCGACGACCGCGTTGGTGGCGAAGAACGCCAGCGCGGCGACCAGGCCGGCGGCGGGCAGGGTGACGACCCAGGCGACGACGATGCTGCCCGCCACTCCCCAGCGGACCGCTGACAGCCGCCGGGTCGCGCCGACGCCCATGATCGAGGTCGTCGTGATGTGCGTGGTGGAGACCGGGACCGCGAACACGGTGGCCGTGGTGACCATGACGCTGGAGGCCACGGTCTGGGCGGCGAAGCCACCGGCCGGGGTGAGCTGGATGATCCGCCGGCCCAGCGTCCGCATGATCCGGAAGCCGCCGGCGTAGGTGCCGGCCGCGATTGCCAGGGCGGCCGCGAGGACCACCCACAGCGGCACCTCGAAGGTGTCGATCTCACCGGAGGTCACCAGCGCGAGGGTGATGATGCCCATCGTCTTCTGGGCGTCCTGCATGCCGTGGCCCAGCGCCATCGTCGCGGAGCTGACGATCTGCGCGTAGCGGAAGCCGCGGTGCGCCCGGTGCGCGTTGGCCCGCCGGAACGACCACAGGATCAGCAGCATGAACAGGTAGCCCAGGCCGAAGCCCACCAGCGGCGACAGGATCATCGGGATGATGACCTTGTCCAGGATCCCCATCCACTGCACCGAGTGCGCGGCGGCCAGGGCGGCGCCGACCAGCCCGCCGATCAGCGCGTGCGACGACGACGACGGCAGCCCGAAGTACCAGGTGATGAGGTTCCAGATGATCGCGCCGATGAGCGCGGCGAAGACCAGTTGCAGGCCCTCGCTGCCGGTGGGCGCGTCGATGATGCCCTCACCCACGGTCTTGGCGACCTCGGTGGACAGCAGGGCGCCCACCAGGTTCATCACCGCGGCCAGTGCGAGGGCCGCCCGGGGCGTGAGCGCCTTGGTGGAGACGGCGACGGCGATCGCGTTGGCCGCGTCGTGGAAGCCGTTGGTGTAGTCGAACGCCAGCGCGACGACGACGATCACGACCAGCGCGAGGAAGAACCCGTCCATCGGCGGGTCAGGACTCCTTGACCGCGATGGTCTCGACCACGTTGGCCACGTGCTCGAACGCGTCGGCCGCCTCCTCGAGCTGGTCGGCGACCTCCTTGAGCTTCAGGATCTCCAGCGCGTCGAACTCGCCGGAGTACAGCCGGGACAGCAGCCGGCGGTAGAGCTTGTCGGCCTCGTTCTCCAGCCGGTTGACCTCGATCCAGTAGTCGGAGAGGTCCTTCATCGACCGCAGCCGGGGCATCGCCTCGGCGGTGGTCTGGGCGCAGCGCTGCAGCAGTGCCACCTGCTGGCCCATCTCCGCCGGCAGGGTGCCCAGCCCGGTGAGCACGACCAGGTCCGCGGCGGCCTCGATGCAGTCCATGACGTCGTCGAGGTCGCTGGCGAGGTTGTAGATGTCCTCGCGGTCGAACGGCGTGACGAAGCTGGAGTTGACCTGCCGGAAGATGGCGTGGGTCGCCTGGTCGCCGGTGTGCTCCAGGTCCCGCAGCCGCCGGCCCAGCTCTTCGCGCTGGGTGTGCTCGTGCACGAACTCGCTGAGGACGTCGGTGGCCACGACCAGGTTCTCCGCCGACGCGGTGAACATGTCGTAGAAGCTCGAGTCCTTGGGGGTCAGGCGGAAGGCCACGTGGTGCTCCGGGGGTGACGGTGACGACGGTGGTCGTCCTCCGTTGCTCCGGGCGACCCTGGGGAGCATAGGGCTCCTGCCGTTCACCTGCTGTCCACCCCCGTGTCGTAGGACACCCCTTCGGGTCGGGCGTCGCGGGAACCGGAGGGGCTCGGTGGACGACCAGTACGTCGTGCAGTACGCCAGCAGCAGCCGTCGGTCCACGCCGGGGACGGCGGACCGGTGAGGCGGCTGTTCCCCGCCGTCCTGCTGCTGGTGGCCTTCCTCGCGACCGGCGTGGTCACCGCGGGCCCGGCGTCGGCGCACGCCACCGTGGTCTCCTCCTCCCCGTCGGACGGGGAGCGGTTGCAGGAGGCGCCGGCCGAGGTCGTCGTCGAGTTCGACGAGCCGGTCTCGCTCGGCGCCGGCTACGCGCGGGTGCTGGGGGCCGACGGCGAGCGGGTGGACGCCGGCGACGCCGAC
The DNA here is from genome assembly GCF_041028325.1 of Modestobacter sp. I12A-02662. NCBI lineage: Bacteria > Bacillati > Actinomycetota > Actinomycetes > Geodermatophilales > Geodermatophilaceae > Modestobacter > Modestobacter sp. I12A-02662. Next base: position 413,035 of record NZ_JABGDE010000002.1, read on the forward strand.
GTCCGCGGTCGCACCGTGCACGTCCCGCTGCGCGACGGGCTGCCCGACGCCGGCTACGTCGTCACCTACCGGGTGGTCTCCGCCGACTCGCACCCGATCTCGGGTGCCTTCTCGTTCGTGGTGGGCGACGGCGAGCTGCTGCCGGCCGGGACGGCGGAGGCCGGGGACGTCACCGACGCGGGGGTGGCCGCCGTGCTGCCCGCCGCCCGCTGGCTGGGCTTCCTCGGTCTGACGCTGGGGCTCGGGATCCCGCTCGTGCTGGCGGTCTGCTGGCCGGCCGGCTGGGCGCTGCCGCGGCTGCGCCGGCTGGTGTCCACCGGACTGGTGGCCGTCGCCGTCGGCGCGGTGCTGTCCTTCCTGCTACAGGGGCCGTACGCGGCGGGCAGCGGGCTCGGCTCGGTCGCCGACCCCCAGCTCCTCGGCGCGACGCTGGACTCGGCCTACGGCTTGACCCTGCTGGCCCGCGTGCCGCTGGCGGCGGCGCTGGTGGTCCTGCTCCGCGCTCCGCGCCGCGGCGGGGCGCCCGGTCCGGCGGTGCTGGGGACGGCGGCCGTGCTCGGGCTGGGCCTCGTCGTGTCCGTCGCCGCGGTCGGGCACCCGGTGGCCGGGCCGCTGCCGGGTCTCGCCGTCCCGGTGACCGCCGTGCACGTGGCCGCGATGAGCGCCTGGCTGGGCGGGCTGGTCGTGCTCGTGGCCGGGGTGCTGCACCGGGCGACACCGACCGGGGAGCTGGTCGCCGCGCTGCCCCGGTGGTCGCGGCTGGCCGGCGGGCTGATCGCCGCGCTCGTGGTCACCGGGGTGCTGCAGTCCGTGCGCGAGGTCGGGTCGGTCTCGGCGCTGGGGCAGACCGAGTACGGCCGGTTGCTGATGGCCAAGGTCGCGGTGGTGCTCGTCGTGCTGGTGGCCGCGCTGGTGAGCCGCGACTGGGTGCAGCAGCGGCTGGGTGAGGGGCGCCGTCCGCGCCGGCGGGTCGTGGCGCAGGCCTTCGCCGAGGGCGCCGACGAGGAGCCTCCTGACTCGGTGGACGTGCTGCGCCGTTCGGTGCTCGTCGAGCTCGCGGGTGCCGCGGTCGTCCTCATGGTGTCCGCCGCGCTGGTCGGCACACCGCCGGCGCGGGCGGCCGTCGCGACACCGGTCGAGGTGACCCTGCCCCTGCAGTCGGCCAGCAGCGAGGAGGGCAACGGCAACGTGCAGGTCTCGCTCGACCCGGCCCGGGTGGGGCCGACCTCCGTGACCCTCCACCTGCACGACGACGCCGGAACGCTCATCCAGCCCGAGCAGATCACGGCCTCGCTGACCGAGCCGGAGCAGGAGATCGGCCCGCTGGAGCTCGACCTGGCCCCCGCCGGCCCCGGCCAGTACGTCGCCTCCCCGTCCCTGCCGACCGCCGGTGACTGGACGCTGACCGTGACCGTCCGGCTGGACGAGTTCACCGCCGTGACCGCCCGCACCACCTTCCCGGTGCGCTGAGCGCACCCCCGAGACCGAGGAGTTCCGTTGTCCCCGACCCCGTTCCGCACCGCGCGCCGCCTCGGCGTCGTGCTGCTCGCCGCAATCACGGCACTGGCCGGCCTGCTCGCCGTCGGCGCGGGCGTCGCCTCCGCGCACGTGACGGTGTCCTCGGCCGACGCGGCGCCCGGGGGGTACGGGAAGCTCACCTTCCGCGTGCCCAACGAGAGCGACGCCGCCAGCACCGTCGGCCTGCGCATCCAGCTGCCCACGGACACGCCGCTGACCTCGGTGCGGGCGCAGCCGGTGCCCGGGTGGACGGTCACGCTGACCCGGGGCCAGCTCCCCGAGCCGGTCGAGATCTCCGGCGAGGAGGTCGACGAGGTCGTCTCGGTGGTCGAGTACCGGGCCGTGGACGGTGGCGGCGTCGCGCCCGGGCAGTTCCAGGAGTTCGCCCTGTCCGGCGGGCCGTTCCCGGACGCCGACAGCCTGACCTTCAACGTGGTGCAGAATTACAGCGACGGTAGCGAGGTGGCGTGGATCGAGCCCACCATCGAGGGCCAGGGCGAGCCCGAGCACCCGGCGGCGGTGCTGTCACTGACCTCGGCGGACGGCGGCACGACCGACGCGCACGGCGGCAGCACGGGCAGCGGCACCGCGGGGACCGGGGCCGCGTCCGACACGGACGACGCCGCTGACGGTGGGGACGGCCTGGCGGTGACCGCGCTGGTGGTCGCCGTCCTCGGGTTGGTGACCGGGCTCACCGGTCTCGTCCTCGGCCTGCGGGCGCGCCGACGTACCGTGTCCTCGTGACCTCCCGACGCGGCCTGCCCGCCCTCGTCGTGGCCGCCGGCCTCCTGCTGACCGGGTGCGGTGGTGGCGACGCCCCGGCCGCGGCCGCCACCGAGGGGCACGACCACTCCGGCGGCGAGGCCCCCGCGACGGTCGAGGACACCGGTGGCCCCTACGAGGGCCTGCACCTGCAGGACCCGTACCAGAAGCCGCAGTTCACCCTCACCGACACCGCGGGTGCCCCGTACGACTTCCGGGCGAGCACGGCGGCGGGGCCCACGCTACTGTTCTTCGGCTACACGAACTGCCCCGACGTCTGCCCGACCACGATGTCCGACGTCGCGGTCGCCCTGCGCAAGGTCGACCCGGCCGTCGCGGCGCAGACCACGGTCGTGTTCGTGACCACCGACCCCGCCCGGGACACCCCCGAGGTGCTGGCGGAGTACCTGGACCGGTTCGACAGCGACCTGCCCACCTCGTTCGTCGGACTCGTCGGCGACCAGGCGCAGATCGACCAGGCGCAACTGGCCGCCGGAGTGCCGCAGGCGGTGGACGGCGGGCAGACCCACTCGACGCTGCTGCTGCTCTACGGCACCGACGGGGAGGCCGACGTCGCCTTCGACGCGGAGAACACCGGCGCGGACATCGCCCACGATCTGGCCCTCGTCGCGTCCCGGTGACCCCTGGGGGCGGGAGTCGTCCCGCGAGGCACAGCTGCAGCGTGACGGACGCCTCACTCCGCGTGTTCTGACGGACACGCCGCGACGCAAATTACAAGTCTGCAACTCGGTGTTCGAATGGCTGCCAGACCGATCCGGGGTCGCGGGGCGCCGGACACGATCCGAGGGGCAGGCGTATGGGCTCGAGGCAGGCCGGGACCACCATCGGGACCCCTGTCTCCAGCACCCTCCACCGCCGCCGTCCGGTCGCCCTGCTCTGCGCGCTGGTCGTCGGCGGGGTGATCGCCCTCCTCGGCAGCCAGGCGCCGGCCACCACGCGCGCGGAGGAGCCCACCCTCGCCGCTGAGCTGGCCGCCCACAACGCCGCGCTGTCCGACGAGGAGCTGGTGACCCCGCAGGCAGCGATCAGCGAGGTCGAGGCCCGCGCCCGCCTCGAGCAGGTGGCCACCGCGCGGGCCGAGCGCCAGGCAGCCGAGGACGCCGCCGCGGCGGCCGCCGCCGCTGCCGCGGAGGCCGCCCGCCCCAAGGTCGTGGCGCCTGTCGACGGCGCCCGGCTGACCTCCTGCTTCTGCATGCGCTGGGGGACCATGCACTGGGGCATCGACCTGGCCGCTCCGATGCTCACCCCCGAGTACGCCGTCGAGGACGGCGTCGTGCTCCGCGCCGGGGCGGCCAGCGGCTACGGCCAGGCCGTCTACATCCTCGGTGTGAGCGGCGACGTCACCGTCTACGGCCACATGGAGGAGATCCAGGTCGACGCCGGCGACGTCGTCGAGGCCGGCGAGCAGATCGCGCTGCTCGGCAGCAGGGGCCAGTCCACCGGCCCGCACCTGCACTTCGAGGTGCACTCCGGCGGCATGAACGGCAAGCGGGTCGACCCGGTGAAGTGGCTGCGCGCCCAGGGCGCCGACATCTAGGACCACCCGGCTGCCATGCTGGGGTCGTGGGCCTGGCGGGCGGCCGGGCGACCGAGGACTCCAACCGGCGGATGCTGCGGGCGCGCGACGCGATGGACCGCCGCTACGCCGAGCCGCTCGACGTCCCGACGCTCGCCCGGGTCGCGCACGTCTCCGAGGCGCACTTCATCCGGACCTTCCGCGCCACCTTCGGCGAGACGCCCAACCGGTACCTGCAGCGCCGCCGGGTGGAGCGGGCGATGTGGCTGCTGCGGAGCACCGACCGCACGGTCACCGACGTCTGCATGAACGTCGGTTTCTCGAGCCTGGGCACGTTCAGCCGGGTGTTCCGCGAGATCGTCGGCGAGTCGCCGAGCGTGTACCGCCGGCGCGGGCCGCTGGCCCCGGTGCCCAGCTGCTTCGGGATGCGGTGGCTGCGGCCGAGCACCGCAGTTTCGGAGAAGCACGGGGACGGCGGCGGCCCCTAGCGTCCTGGCCATGTTGAACTCGATCTCGATCACCTCCCTGTACGTGCTGGACCAGGACGAGGCGCTGGACTTCTACGTCGGCAAGCTCGGCTTCCAGGTGCAGACCGACCAGCAGTTCGGGCCGATGCGCTTCCTCACCGTCGTGCTGCCGAGCGACCCGGGGCACGCGGTGCTGCTGGAGCTGCCCGCCCCGCCGTCGGTGAGCCCGGAGATCGCCGGCCAGGTGCGCGACCTGGTCAGCAAGGGCGCCGGCGGCGGGCACCTGTTCTTCGCCACCGACGACGCGCACAAGACCCACGCCGAGCTCGAGGAGCGGGGCGTGGAGCTGCCCGAGCAGCCGATAGTGCAGCCCTACGGCATCGACTTCGGGTTCCGCGACCCGTTCGGCAACTCCGTCCGGGTCGCCCAGCTCACCCCGCCGCCCTCCGCCGGCTGACCGCCGTCGCCGCATGGCCGCCTCCCTCGCGCTGTGCCGCGAGGGAGGCGGGAGCACGGCGCGGGAGCCCGCGACACCGCACCCGGTGGGGGACCCCCTCACCGGGCGCCGTCCGCCGGGCTGTATCGTTCTCCACGGCCCGGGCACACCAGACGGGCCGGCACCAAGGGGCTGTGGCGCAGCTGGTAGCGCACCACACTGGCAGTGTGGGGGTCAGGGGTTCGAGTCCCCTCAGCTCCACCCCGATGACCAGGCCGTTCTCCTTCTGGAGGGCGGCCTGAGTCGTCTCTGGTTGCAGTTGTGGTTGCAGTTTGCCTGCCCTTACCTGTCAGCAGCAGGGCGCCCATCCGGTCGGCGGCCTCGCGGGCGAGCGCAGGCATGACGTGGCTGTAGGTGTCCATGGTCGTGCGCATCTGGCTGTGGCCGAGCAGCTCCATGACCACGCGCGGGTGAACGTTCTCGCTCAGCAGCAGAGTGGCGGCGGTGTGCCGGCCGTCGTGCAGCCGGACGTGGCGGACGCCGGCCTGCTGCAGCAGCCGCGTCCAGTCGTCGTAGTCGGTCTTCTTGTCGATCGGCCGCCCGTTCGCCTGGGCGAAGACCAGGTCCTCGTCGTGCCATTCGGAGCCGGCCAGCATCCGCTCGCCGAGCTGGGCGGCCTTGTGCCGGTGTAGTTCGGCGACGAGCGGTAGCGGGAGCGCCAGGGTGCGCTGGCTGCGCTTGCTTTTGGGCTCCTCGTAGATCAGGCCGCCGCCGCGGACGCGGTAGATGCTGCGCCGGACCGTGAGGGTGTTGTTGAGCAGGTCGATGTCCTTCCACTGCAGCGCGAGGGCTTCGGACTGGCGCAGGCCCAGGGCCAGCGCGACGGTCCAGCGGGCGGAGTTGCGGACGGTGGCTGCGGCCTCCAGGACGGCCCGGGCCTCGTCGAGATCGAGGGCGGTCGCGAGGTCGCTCTGTCGCTGGGCCGGGGGGTCGACGAGGGCGGCGACGTTGCGTGGGACGTGCCCTCGCTGGACGGCGACGGTGAGCGCCCGGGACAGGATGCGGTGTTGCCGGAGCACGGTGGCGGGGGAGAACCCGTCGTCGAGTAGCGCCGTGTAGAGCTGGTCGAGGTGCTCGGGACGCAGCCGGTCGAGACGGTGCCGGCCGATGCCGGGGATCAGGTGCTTGCGGACGGCCGACTCGTAGCTCTCCAGGGTCCGCTGGCGCACCCGGCGCGGGGCGATGGTGGTCAGCCAATGCTCGAGCCACTCGGCGACGGTCGGGGTCGACGTCTCGCCGACCGTTCCGGACTCGCGCTTCCGCTCGAGCTCACGGACCTTCGCGACCACGACCCCGCGGCTCTTGCTGCTGACGTGCCGGCGGTCGAGTCTGCCGTCGAGCGTGAACCCGACCGAGACGTAGCCGTGCCAGCGCCCATCGGCGCCCTTGTAGATCGTCGACTCGCCGTTCGACGCGCGGCCCGCCATCGGCTACCCCTTGGCACTCACTCGAAGGCTCAGTGTCCCGGAGCGCTTCGCCGACGGGCAGGCGCGCTGTGGATTCACGCGGCGTCGGGCGAAGGCTGTGCAGGAGACGGGAGAGCCTGGAGCCGGCGCACGTAGCGCTCGACCTCTGCCTGGGCGATCCGGCAGCAGCGGCCGATGTGCACGGGACGCAGCTCCCCGCTCTTCATAAGGGCGTACACCGTCGTGCGACCGATGCGGAGGACCTGCGCGGCCTCTTCGGGAGTGAACAGCAGCCGATCGGCGGCCGTGACGTCCCGAAGCGGCTGTGGATCACCCATCTCGACATCTCCCGATCAGGCGCGTGTCGCGGCGTGAAGCTGGCCCTACGACGGTGGTGGAGCGGCCTGCCGAACATCTCCAGTCCGTCTCCAGTCGACGATTGCGGTCGTTGCCGCTGGGGACTGGAGACTCGAGCGGCGGCCCCCTGCCCACCGGAGAAGTCGTGAAGCCTGGGGTCAGCGCACATCGAGTGCGCCGGTCAGGTGAGCGCGTCTCCGGTAGGCCTCCAGTACGGGTTGTAGTGCCCGTGCCAGGGCTGGCAGGTCGCGGTCGTAGACACGCCCTTCGTTCAGTTGGCGGGCGAGCCCGTCGAGCAGTCGGGGCCAGTCGCGGCGGGTGGGCACGAGAGGAACCTGGACCTCGACGCGCCGCTCGATGACCGCTACCGCTGACAGGCCCGAGTCCGCGGCTCTGGACTGCTCCCAGGCGCGGTGCCGGCAGGTTGCCGAGCACCACTTCGGAATCGGTCCGCGGCTTCGCGGCATGATCGGCCCGCCGCACCATGCGCAGGCCGTCGCCGCGGTCCTCCGTTCGGGACCGTGCCCGTCCGCTGGAGCTGGGGCCGGGCGAGCGCTCGGGGTCGTCCGCTGGGCTTGCGGACGCCGTTGCCGCTCGCGCTGCCGCTGTCGGGCTCGGTGTTCGGGAGTGCCGCTGGTTCCCATGCCGTCCAGGTTCCGGACGAAGCTCCAGTAACCCGTCACCACGAATCGGCAGACCCCGGGTGCATGAGGTGTGATGCCTCGTGATCTTGGAGTCTCCAGTGCTGCTCGACCCGGGGCGGTGGCTCCGCGAAGCCCGGTCACGAGCGATCCCTGCTGGAAGCCGGACTTAGGCCTCGGGCTCCTCGCTGTCCCTGAAGGCGGCCTATGGGACACCGGCGCGGTGGCCGCTTGAGTAGGCACCTCCGCCCTAGTCTCCACCGACATGAGCGTCAGCCAGCGAAGCGGGCCCACATGTCGAATCCCAAGCTGATCGCCGCAGGCCTCCTGGTCCCCATCGGCATTGCCCTTACGGTGTGGCAAGTCAACATTCAGCCCGCAGGAGCAAGTGACCGAGGCGAAGCGCTGCTTATGGGGGACCGAATAGTTGCGCGCATTGACGGGAAGACTGTGAGGGAGAATCAGGCAATGTTTGCCCTCGACACCCCCCTGGAGGTCGTGCGAGAAAGGGGTTGCGAGACCCAAGTCACCCTCTCGGACGACCAGTACCCGTTGACTGACAATGTTCTCGCCCTGGAGGTAGACGGCGAAGCCGTCTGCGTGCCAGAACACCAGACCGTGGCCGTCGGAGACCTTCGCATCAAGGCGGAGAGTCTTATCGAACACCGCGAAGCCCAGGGTGAAATCTTGACGTATCCGAACGGTGTCCCGATCGACTTCCGACGGATTAGCTATTGGGTTGAGCCTAGCTGGATCGACAAGCTCCAGATCGCAGTTGGCGGTGTGCTTAGCGGTCTGGGCGCGGGGGTGGTGGGCACCTGGTTTTGGCAGGGTCGACGGCGGCCGACCCCGTAAGCCGACCGCATGCTGACGGCATCACACTGGTCCGGCAGACATGCCGGCCACGATCAGTGATCGGAGAATGGTGGCGTCAGGACATCGAGCGGGCGCCACATCTTCGCTAGTTGTGCGTAGCCGCGGCCATGCAGACCGGTGCGGGAGGGCGGAGACTCTAGCTAGTTGGCCATGCACGCCTTGTCATGCTCTTGGCATTGATGACCCGAACGGAACCCGTGACCCGCATGACCCAGGGGCAGTGGAATGCACAGGCTTCGGACATAGATCTCCGGTTCGGATTGCGAGACGTGGTCTCTCGCTATGGCGGCCTCGTGGAGCATTATCGCACTGGCCTCTATCCCAGCATGCGCCCCGAGAAGTACTCGCGGGCGTATCAAGAACGCGATTCTCTTGATGATGCCCTAGCGGACGAGTGGAGCAGTCAGCCACTCAGCTTGGCCTACGGCACCGCCGAAATGCACATGGGCTCCGCCCAGGATCATCTTGGCGCGGTTGCCATAGCGCTGGGTAGCAACCTACAAGACTCCATCATGACCTTGGCCCGAGGGGTGGTCGAGGGGTGCGCCAGGGCCGCATGGCTGCTGGAAACCAACATCGACGGCCGTGCTCGCATCGCTAGGTGCATAACCGAGCGACTGGATGCGCTGCGGGAGCAAGCCGGGCGGATCGAACGCCTGCAGATGCAAGGCGGGCCGGACACTTTCGAACGCATTGCAGCCATCGAGCGCTCAGCGATCAGGCAAGGCGTGGAGGTCATTCGCGACAAGAAGGGGAACGCTGTCGCTGTCGGTTGGGATCGGTTCCCGCGAGCCACGCAAGCAGTCGAACTGCTCTATGACCGCCTTGGGCCAAACTATGGCCGTGGGATCTACGCCGACCTGTCCGCCGTAGCACACGGCACTCTAGCCGCCTTCGCTTACAAGAAGCTGCCACTGCTTGACCCGAGAGAAGCTCCAATCCAAGCTCCACCCCCCGAGGATCGAATCCCTTTTGAGCGGGGCGTCGTAATGGCGCTGACGGCCTACGATGAAGCCGTTAGGCGGTACTTCACGCTGTTCGGCTGGGCTCTGGGCCCTTGGCACGACTTCCTCACGAGGGCCCATGCTCGACTGCGCGCACTGCTCGGCGTGGAGCCGAGCCGTCTCGATATCGTCCGAATTCGGGGTGACGACTGACGGCAGGGCAGGGCAGGGCAGGGCAGGCGAACATCTACCTCCGGGCTGGCCCGCCATAGTCGCGAACGACATCAGGCCGGTCCACGCTCGGTGTCCCTGAGTGGGCCGCTTAGGGCGACGCGAGACGGCGGCCGTCCCTCCCTTCGGTCGGGGACAACGCGGGACACCTCCGGGGGTGTCCTTTTCTCCCCCCCATCTCCGGGGGGGCGAACCATCGGCTTCCCCGGGTGGCAGTAGGTGCCTGGTTTGGCCTGGCCCGGCCGGTGCTCAGTGCGGGTGCCCCTTAGCAGGCCGCTACGCGACGCGCCCTTCAGTGCAGACGCTTCCGCGGAAGCGTCGGCCGGCAGGGCTGTTCGCTTCCGTTGAAGGGTCTCCCCACGAATCGTGTTCTTGAGTGAGCCACTCAGAGGCAGTTGCTCGACTCCCTTCGAGCCGGTAGCGCGGCGGCTTGCCCATCCGTCACAACGAGTCCCGACACCGTGGATGCAAGACGTGTGTGGCCTCGTGATCTTGCTGATCTCCAGTGTCGAGGGTCGGGTGGCTCTAGCGCGATGAGGCACCGCGAACCGGGCGTGGTGGCGAGTGCGGCGTGGTGTGGGCGAGGTGTCTCTGAAGGCGGCCTATGGGACAGCCATCATCGTGGCTCGCGAGACGCCGGCTAATTCGACACAGGTGACCCGGCGGGAGCGGGCGTGCCCGCGGACGTCGCCTCGTAGCCGGTCTCCTTTGTCTCACGAGCGCGGCGGGTGGTGGCGACGGCAGCGGCGTTGACGAGCACGACAACGGCGATGCCGGCCCACTCGTGTGCTGCCAGGCCCTGACTCAGCAGGACGGTGCCGACCAGCGCAGCGAGCACGGGGTGGGTAGTCATGAACATCCCGAAGAAGCGTGGCGGGACGAACCGCAGGGCGGTCAGGTCGGCGGCGTAAGGGACGACCGACGACAGCACCCCGGCGGCGAGGGCGTAGCCCAGCGGTGCGCCGGCGAGCCGGCCGTCCACGGCGAGCAGCACCAGGACGGGTGCGTAGGCCAGCGCACACAAGGTGGCGGCGACGGCCGGGGCTTGGAGTCCGGGCAGACGGGCGCCGGCGACGCGGTTGAGCAGGATGTAGGCCGCCCAGCAGGCGGCGGCCGCCAGACCCAGTCCGAGCCCGAGGTAGTCGCTGGAGGAACCGGGCAGGACCAGCACGTAGACGCCGGCCGCGGCTGCGCTTGCGAGCAGCAGGTCCCGGCGGGAGCGCGAGCCGGCGAGCGCGACCCCCAGGGGCCCGAGGAACTCCAGAGTGACGGCCAGGCCGAGTCCGATGCGGTCGATCGCCATGTACAGCGACAGGTTCATGCAGCCGAAGACCACGGCCAGCAGCAGCACTGGCCACCACTGGGACCACATCATCCGCCGCAGCGGCGGGCGGGCGACCGGCAGCAGCACCACCGCGGCGACGACCTGCCGCACCGCCACCACACCGGGGACGCCGACGCTGCCGAAGGCGTGGGCGCCGAGGGCGGCCCCGACCTGGTTGCTTAGAGCGCTGCTCAGCATCGTCGCGACGCCGCGGAGCGGCGACGGTCTCGCTTGATGGGTGTCCTCGCGGGGCTGGGCCTGCGCTGTGGTCACCTGTCTGAGTATCAGCACGTATCAGCCATGAGGGAAATGTCATCCGCGTACGCAGGAATACGCTGAGCGTATGGGCTTGGAGGTAAGGCATTTGCGCGCCTTACTGGCGGTCGTCGAGGCAGGCACGTTCACGGGCGCGGCCGAGGCGCTTGGCCTCTCGCAGGCGTCGGTGTCGCGGACGGTGGCCGCGCTTGAACGGGCACTGGGCGCCCGGGTGCTGCAGCGCACGACCCGCGAGGTGTCGCTCACCGCCATCGGGGCGCGTGTCGTCGGGCACGCCCGGCGGGTCCTGGAAGAGGTCGCCGCGATCGAGCGCGCCGCCGACGAGACCCGCGGCGACGTGCGGATCGGCTACACCTGGGCGGCGCTGGGGCGGCACACCACCGCGGTGCAGCGGCGCTGGTCGGAGAGCCATCCCGGTTCGGCGCTGGTCTTCGTCCAGTCCATCACTCCTACCGCGGGTCTGGCCGAGGGCGCCACCGACGTCAGCGTGCTGCGCCGCCCGGTCGACGACGCGCGCCTGCGAAGCGTTCTGCTCGGCGTCGAGCGGCGCTACGCCGCCGTCGCCGCCGACGACCCGCTGGCCCGCCGCCGCAGCGTGAGCCTCAATGACTTCGCCGGCCGCACCGTTGCCCTCGACAGCCTCACCGGCACCACCACCGAGGAGATGTGGACCCCGCCGGTCGCTCCCGCCGCCACGCGGTCCGTCCGCGGTGTCGATGAGTGGCTCACCGTCATCGCCGCCGGCCAGGCCCTCGGCATCACCGCCGAAGCCACCGCTAGCCAGCACCCGCGCCCGGGCGTCGTTTATCGGCCGGTCCGCGACGCACCACCTGTCCCAGTGTGGCTCGCCTGGTGGGCCGACAGCCCGCCACCGAACGTCGAGGCGCTCCTGCAACTCATGTACGGGCAGTACGCCCGCAACACCCGCGACACCCCCAGGGGGCGCTGACCTCGCTCGCCCAGCAAGGGGCGTCGTCCTCGCCCAGCGACCCCCTGATGCAGAACTCGAGCGGGGTGACCTGCTTCGGGTCAGGCCAGCACCATCCGACCGAGGCGCCGGCGCACAGCCGCACTGACAGGTGTCCCAGACTGGGCCGCTCAGAGCGATGCGCGCGGGCTTGGTGGAACGGAGTGGGCCCGATCAGTCTCGGGACGGACCCTCACCATCGGGTGGCGCCGGCAACGAGTCGACGAACCGCTGAAGTGCCGCAGCGAACGGCCCCGCGACGGTTAGCGGTAGGTGCAGCGTCAGCTCGCGGTCCTGGGGGACACCTGCATCAGGGCCTCGACGCTGGGGCGGGTGCGCTGCGGCTTGGCGCCGAAGGACCGGTAGGCCTCCCGCCACGCGGCCAGGTGCGGCAGCTCCTCGGGCTTGAGCCCGTCGAGCCGCTCCCGCGCGTTGGCCTCAGCGGCGACGAGGACTCGCTCGCTCCCCCGTGCCTGTCAGCACAGCGTTCGCCATCGTGGACGCATTCATCACCCAACGACCGTTCTTCTCGGGCAACCCGGCAGGTGTGCTGCTCCTCGACGATTCCCCCAATCCCGGCTGGATACAGGGCGTTGCGAACGAGCTGGCACAAGCCGAGACGGCGTTCCTCGCTCCGGGCGAGGACGGCGAGTTCCGGCTGCGCTGGTTCACCCCGGTGGCCGAGGTTGCACTGTGCGGGCACGCCACCCTGGCCTGCGCCCACTGGCTCTGGGAGTCAGGCGTCCTCAAGGAGGCGGCCGCGCGGGCGGCCAGGTGGTTGCAGTTGTGGTTGTAGTTGGCGGCGTTGGCGCCCGGCCGCCAGTGTCCGCCGTCGTTTGAACACGCACGTCAGGCGGCTTACGGAACGATGGCGAACCGCCAAGAACGCGATCATGACGGCCTGGCAGTTTGGGCATCAGGGGTTCGAGTCCCCTCAGCTCCACCCCGACTCTGGTGCCGCTGTGGCCCTGTGACGCGCTAGGAAGCGGGCGTCAACCTGTGGAGTGGCGGAAGACCGCGCCGGGCAGCAAAGGCTTGGACCTGCTCCGCGCTGAGGCAGCATCCGCGGGGACAGTCGAAGTCGACAAGCCGTCCGTGCACCCAGCCGACAGCCGCCGCCCGTCGACACGTCGGACAGTCTTCCCAGGTGACCCGCTCACTCGGTTCCATCGTGGTGCCTCCCGATCCCGGCGAGCTGGCCGGGGGCGGGAGGGGTCCGGCCACGAGTTCGAGCCTGGGGACCCCTCGGATGAGCACCTAGTGCCCCGATGCGCTGTTCGGAAACGCGTGGCCCGCGAACAAGGGCGTCGGTGCAACCCTTGCGGTCGGGCTAACCCGACCCCAGCGCCGCGTCAGTGGCCCGGCGGATCGCCTCGTAGCAGTCGCAGGCGTATGCCTGTAGGCGTGGCCGGTCGGTGATGGTGATGCGGCCGCGGGAGTAGGTGATGCAGCCGTCCTCGGCCAGGGACTGGGCGACCTCGCTGACCGAGGTCCGGCGCACGGCCAGCATCTGGGCGAGGAAGTGCTGGGTGAGCTCGAAGCTGGGGCCGTCCATCCGGTCGGCGGTCATCAGCAGCCAGCGGGCGGCGCGCCGGCGGATCGTGTGCACCCGGTTGCAGGCGGCGTTGCGCGCCACCTGGGTGAACAGGACCTGCGCCGAGCGGCGGAGCATGGCCGTCAGCGGCCCGTCCACGTCGGTGATGTGCTCGCGGAGGTCCTCGGCGCTCATGCAGAACGCCCGGCCCGGCACCTGCACCAGGGCGCGTTCGGTGGGAGCGGTGGCGCCGAGGTAGACCGAAATGCCGACCACGCCCTCCCGGCCGATGGTCGCGGTCTCCACGATCTGGTCGTCCCCGAGGTCGGCGACGACGGAGACCACACCGAGCAGAGGGAAGTACACCTCGGTGATGTCGCGGCCAGGTTCGTGCAGCACTCGCCCGGCGGGCAGCGGGATGTCCGTCAGGTCGGGCAGCAGGGCGGCCAGGCTGGTCTCGTCCAGACCGCCGAGAACGGTGTTGCGACGAGCGAGGATGGCGTCGGTTGTCACGGGGATGCCTCGGGGGCCCTTCCGAGCGGTGTGCCGGACGCGACGGCGGGATGGTGATCCCTCGTCCGCGGTCGACGCGCTGGGGCGGAGGCTGCCCGCTTGGACAGCGGAGCATCACCATGATGGTGCACTTCCGTGCCGGGCGCCAGGGGACGCGTGCTCCGCACACTGGGCGCACAATGTCGAGTACCGTGCACAACGCTGCCTGAGCGTGCTCGTTCTGAGCAGGGCCGGCCGCGCACGGTAACGCGGAACGATGCAACGTCAGAGCTGAGGGGCAGGCCGCGCGGATTCCGCGGACGCCCGGGACGAGACGAGAGGACCAGGCGCATGACCGGTCCTTCGGACCCTTCGAGCCCCCCGCGGACGCGGGCGGCGCTGGATGACCTCGGCCAGTTGCTGCTGGGCGAGCACACCACCCCGTCGGTGCTGCAGCGGATCGTCGACTTGGTGCAGCGCTCGATGCCGGCCGGCGCGGAGGTGTCCATCACGCTGCTCCGCGACGAGCGCCCGACCACCGCGGCCTTCACCGGCCCGCTGGCCGATGTGCTCGACGAGAGCCAGTACGAGCGGGGCTACGGCCCGTGCTTGGAGGCCGCCCTCGGCGGTCTGCTCACCGAGATCGCCGATGCCCGTGACGAGCACCGCTGGCCGGACTACATCCCCGTCTTCCTCGACAACGACGCGCTGAGCGCACTCGCCGCGCCGGTGCCCGCAGCGCACCCCATTGCTGCATTGAACGTCTACGCGCGGAGCGCGCAGGTCTTCACCGACGACGACCGAGCCGTCCTGCTGGAGTTCGCCGCCTACGCAGGGGCAGCACTCACCAACATGGACGCCCTGCAGGACGCGCGGGACCGGGCGGACAACCTGCAGAAGGCGATGGTGTTCCGCTCGGTCATCGAGCAGGCCAAGGGCATCCTGATGGAGCGGCACAAGCTGACCGCCGATCGGGCCTTTCGGCTGCTGGCCGATGCCTCGATGCACACCAACCGCAAGGTGCGCGATGTCGCTGAGGATCTGGTACTGACCGGGGAGATGGCTGTTGCACCCCCGAGCCGCCCACCATCGCCGGCCCAGGGCGCCTGAACCAAGCCGTCGATGCAGCACCGGCCCGTGGCGAGCAGAGCCACCCGTCGTCGCCTGATCAGCACGACCCTGCAGGAGTGACGCATGAGCGATCCCGTCGCCGAGGGCTCCACACCGGCGCCTGACGAGCACCTGTCCGTGGCACCGCCGGTGGAGCTGGGCGCGGCGCTGAGCCAGATGGCCGGACTGGTGCTGTCCCGGGAGACAGTCGACACCGCGCTCGAGCTGGTCACCAGCCTCGCCGCAACCGCCACCCCCGGCACGCTCGGTGCCGGGGTCACCGTCGTCGACGAACACGGCAAGCGTTCCCGTGCGGCATCCAACTCCGCCACGGAGGAGGCCGACGCCCTGCAGTACGAGTACGACGAAGGACCGTGCCTGACCGCTTGGCGGCGCCGCGAGGTGGTGCGGATCGACGACACGACCACCGACGGCCGCTGGCCGCGGTGGAACGAGGCGGCCAGCGCAATGGGCGTGCGCTCGGTGCTGAGCGCACCCCTGCTGGCGGGCGAGGAGTCCATCGGGGCGATGAAGGTCTACTGCGAGCGGCCGATGAACTACGGCCCGCACGACGAGCACGTCATGCGCCTGCTCGCCGGGCAGGCCGCCATCCTGCTCGCCAACTCACAGAGCCTGCAGGAGGCCCGCCGGCTCAGCCGGCAGCTGACCGAGGCGCTGGCCAGCCGCGACGCGGTCGCCCAGGCAACCGGCGTGCTGCTCGCCCAGGGTGCCGCCGGCGAGCAGGAGGCGTTCGCCGAGCTCGCCGCCGTCGCGCGGCAGACCGACCACCCCGTGCAGGACGTGGCCCGCGCACTCGTGGCCGCGGTCACCGCCCGCAACAGCCGCCCGGCCGGCGGCTGACCAACTCCGACCATGACCAGCGATGAGCGCCACCGGAGCATGGACGCCGCCCGGGTCCACGCGGAGCTGACCGTCCAGGGCCTCTGGCTGCGCTACGTGGCCCTAGGCGGCACCGGCGACGCCTTCGACCTCGACGGCTACCTGCAGGGACTGGTGCCGTTGGAGACCTTCCAGCAGGACGTCCTCGCCCAAGCCCTCAACGAGGCGCTCGAGGACGGCTACCGCGCCCACCGCATCCCGCTGTCCGGTGCCACCGCTGTCGAGGGGGACGACCCGCGTCTCGAAGACCTGGTGCAGCAACTGCTCCGCGACCTCCCGAGCCCTGACTCGGGACCCGGGCCATGAGGGCCCGGGCGCTCCTGAGTCTCGAGCGGGGCGTCCGGCCGGGTGTGCCTCATGCTGTCGGTTGCAGGCGGTCCGGCGGCCACTGGTTCTGACCGTCGGACCTCAGTCTCCATCGTCGCCGGCGCGGTGAAGACCGTGTCGTCCGTCTGCACGTCGTGCGCCCGCCCTCCCGTCGCGGCGCTGTTCCGATGGGTGAAGACTCCGTAGGCAGGGTCGCCGCGCGGGGCATCAACTGACGAGGCGTGGGGACCTAGGCCCCGTTGGTCCAACAGTGGGCCACGGGGCCGCCTCGCGCGGGGCTGTCATCCCGCTCCCTCTAGAGTCTGCCCGGTGCCGTTGATCTTCCACTGGGGCGGGCCGCGTCACGGCCAGGTCGGTGACGTGCGGGACGACATGGTGACGTCGGGCGTGCTCGTCTACGACGGGCCGGAGTGGATCGGCGTTTACGAGCCGCTCGACCCCCCGCAGATCAGGAGCACACCCAAGGGCAGGGCCGAAGTGTGGGTCGTCCGCGAGTAGCTCCGCTGATGGCCGATGCGGCGTCGGTGTCCTGACCGCGAGTGCTGACGGCAGCTGCTGAGCCTGGCCTCAACGCCCTTCGTCTCTCCCGGCTGCAGCGTCGAAACACATTCCGTCCTGCGGTCGGTCCGCATGCCGCACCGTGGTGCCAGCCTGGTGGCCTAGGGCCGCCGTTCACCGCAGGTCGCGGCTGTCCGCGATGGTCCCTCCTCCGACGTGACCTGCGAAATGGCACGTTGCTGGACAACGGCGGACTGCCACCAGCCGCCCTGGCAGTGTGAAAGTTCCCGTGCTTGCTTCGGCGCGACGGACTGCACGGTGCCAAGCCTTACGCCCGTCAGCAGTTGCACGTGCCAATCGCCGTGAACTCATGTGGAACGGTTCTGGCACGCTGCCGCGTAGCCGCCCGTAGCGCGCGAGTCGCGTCGGCACTCCGCCGTGTCGGCGCCGTTCCGGCGGCTGAGAGAATCCTGTTCGACGTCAGCTCGACCCTGCCGAGGCCGAGCCCGCGGCTTGAGCTC
This sequence comes from Modestobacter sp. I12A-02662, assembly GCF_041028325.1. Classification (NCBI taxonomy): domain Bacteria; kingdom Bacillati; phylum Actinomycetota; class Actinomycetes; order Geodermatophilales; family Geodermatophilaceae; genus Modestobacter; species Modestobacter sp. I12A-02662. The sequence goes on from NZ_JABGDE010000002.1 coordinate 430,219, forward strand.
GCTGACGAGCACGCCGGCGACGATGAGCGCGGCGCCGACGATGGCGAGACCGGGCAGTTGGTCGCCGGCGAGGCGACCGATGATGCCGCCCCACACCGGCTCGCCGGCGTAGATCACCGTCGCCTTAGTCGGTGACACCGACTGCTGCGCCCAGTTCATGGTGATCTGGATGAGGCAGCTGGCGGCCCCGAGACCGATCGCGGCGGCGAGCCAGAGCCAGGAGAAGGACGGGACTGCCTCGCCGACGACGGGCATCATCGCTACCGACAGGCCGCCGCCGACGAGCAGCTGCACGACCGTGACCCGGCCGAGGTCGACGGTGCCGGCGAACAGGCCGATGAGGACGATCTCCGCAGCGATGGCGACGGTGCTGATTAGCGTCAGGACCTCGCCGGTGCTCAGCGTCAGCCCGGCCGAGTCGGGGTCGGCCAGCAGGAGCAGCCCGGTGAAGGCGAGTGCCACCCCGCCCCAGGCGGCGGGCTTGGGAGCGCGGCGGAACGCCGCCCACTGCAGCAGCGGCACGAGCGGGACGTAGAGCGCGGTGAGGAACGCCGAGGTGCTGCTGGGGATCGTCTGCAGCCCGACGGTCTGCAGCGCGTAGCCGGCGAAGATCGTCACACCAATCGCCGCGCCGGTACCGAGTTCGCGCCGCGTGAGCCCCGTGAGCGTGCGTCGGAAGATGACCGCGCTGATCGCGCCGGCGGCGAGAAAGCGCAGGCCGACGAAGAGCAGCGGCCCGCCGTGCTGGACCGCGAGGTGGACGATGAGGAACGTCGTGCCCCAGACCGCGGTGACGGCGACCAGCGCCAGCTCCTGCCGGCTGAACCTGACACCCCAGCGGGGCCGGCGCCGTGTGTGCAGCATCCCGCTCACCCGCCGGCCGGCCCGGCGCGCCACGGGTCATCGTGGGCGTCGTCCCTGGGGCGGATCAGCACCGGCTACCTCCGTCGGCGCGGGTGAGCAGCCTGCGGTGGAAGGTGGCCTCCGGGCTGAGGGCGAGTAGGCCCTCGGTGAGCCCGTCGGCCGCGGCGAGCGCGTCGTCATCGGTCAGCGGGTCCAGCACGTCGAGGATGAAGACGGCGCTGGTGGTGGCGGTGGTGATGCCGGTGCGGGTGCACTGCCGCCAGTTCCAGCGGCGGCAGGTGACGCCGACGTCGTCGCGCCAGACGACCTCGCCGACCTCGGGGTGTTCGACGACCGCCTCGCCGCGGGCGGTGGTGTCGAAGGGCTCGGTGCCGTCGGCGCGGACGAGTCGCGGCGGGCTGGCGTAGGCGGCGCGGTCCTCCCCGCCGAAGGGCAGCGTGGAGGCGATGGAGACGGCGTTGTAGACGTCGGTGATCCGGTCGATGCGCGGCAGCCCGTCCGGGTCGAGCCGGCGCATCAGCGCCTCCACGCTGGGCCGGGTGCGCTGCGGCTTGGCACCGAAGGCCCGGTAGGCCTCACGCCACGCGGCGAGGTGCGGTAGCTCCTCGGGCCGGCGACCGTCGAGCCGCTCCCGCGCGGTGGCCTCGGCGGCGGCGAGGACCTGCTCGGTGATCTCGTCGCTGGGGCCGCCCCGCAGGCCGTCGGCGGTCAGCAGCAGCACCCGGTAGTCCGGCCGCAGCGCGAACACCGCGTCCTCGACGGTGGCGTCGGCGAGCCACTGCTGGGGGTCGGTCACGGACGGCTCCCGGTGACGTGGGGCTGGAACACGGTGAGGGCGAAGCGGGCGGGGCCGGCGGCGTCGGCGGGGGTGGCGTAGCCGTGCGCGACGTCGCCGGCGAACGCGGCGGAGTCGCCCACCTCGAGTCGCTCGGTGCGGTCGCCGACGCGCAGGTCGACAGCGCCCTCCAGAACGAGCAGCAGTTCCCGGGTGCCGGCGCTGTGCGCCTCGCTGGTGTTCGCATCGCCTGGCTGCAGCGTCCAGTCCCACAGCTCGACGACGTCGGGCGGCTGGGTGCCGGCGACGAGCAACGCCTGCCCGCCGTGGTCGCCGTGCCACAGCACCGGGGCCTGCCCGGCCGCGGTCACGGTGAGAGCGTGCGGGCGTTCGACGTCGACCAGCACCGGCAGCCCGACACCGAGGGCGTCGCTGATCCGCAGCAGGGTGGCGATGCTCGGGTTGCCCTCGCCGTGCTCGATGGTGATGACCATGCGGCGGCTGACCCCGGAGCGGTCGGCCAGCTCGTCCAGCGTCCAGCCGCGGGCGGTCCGGTGCTGCCGCACCCGCTGCCCGATCACCTCGTTGACCGCGACAGCTGTGTTCGTCATCTGCGGCCGCCTCCCTTGCGCCAAGTCGATCTGAAGCGTCTACGCTGCCCCACGTAGTGCAGCATAGTGCATCAAAGAGTAAGGGGATGACCGTGGCAGAGCACCGTTCGGACGACGCGGGCCTACGGATGGAGACGCGACTGGCGGTGGCGGGCCGCCCGTCCGGGCCAGGGCAGCCGCTCAACGTGCCGATCGTCCCGGCGTCGAACTTCCGCGCCGCGGCGGCCGGGGCAGTGGGGCGGGAGTACTCCCGCGACGACGGCACCCCGGGCTGGGAGGCGCTCGAGGGGCTGATCGGTGACCTGGAGGGAGGCGCGGCGGTGTCGTTCTCCTCGGGGATGGCTGCGATCGCCGCCGTCCTGGAGCTGCTGCCGGTCGGCGCCCGCGTGGTCGCGCCCCGGGACAGCTACACCGGACTGCGCGGCCTGCTGGCCGACGGCGCTGCGGCCGGTGACCGCTGGCGGTCGCGGATCGTGGACATGACCGACGCCGGTGACCTGCTGGCTGCGGTCGCCGACGCGGACCTGGTGTGGCTGGAGACCCCGAGCAACCCGCTGCTGGACGTCGTCGGCATCGCCGAGGTCGCGCAGGCGGCTGCGGCGGTCGGCGCGCTGGTGGCGGTGGACAACACCTTCGCCACCCCGCTGCTGCAGAACCCGCTGGGCATGGGCGCGGACTTCGTCGTGCACAGCGCGACCAAGTCCATCGGTGGGCACTCCGACCTGCTGCTGGGCCTGGTGGTGTGCCGCCGCGCCGAGGATCGGGCGCGGCTGAGCCGCCGTCGCGAGGTCGCCGGTGCCACCCCCGGCGCGCTGGAGGCGTTCCTCGCGCTGCGTGGCGCCCGCACCCTGGCCGTGCGGCTGCGGCAGGAGCAGGAGTCGGCCGGCGAGCTCGCCCGCCGGCTGGCGGCGCACCCCGCGGTCGGCCGGGTGCGCTACCCCGGCCTGCCCGACGACCTCAACCACGCCCGCGCCGCCGCCCAGATGCGCGGGTTCGGCACCGTGCTGGGCTTCGAGCTGGCAGACGCCGGCACCGCCGACAAGGTCTGTGCCGCCCTGCGGGTCATCTCCCACGCCACCAGCCTCGGCGGGGTGGAGTCCACCATCGAGCGGCGCGCGAAGCTCCCCGGCCAGGAACACGTGCCGGTCGGCCTGCTGCGCCTGAGCGTGGGTTGCGAGCACGTCGAGGACCTGTGGGCCGACCTGCACACCGCCCTGGAGACCCTCGCCGTGCAAGCGCCCGGCGAGTCCACCGTCCGTTCGACCGTTCCCGCCGGGAGTCACCCGTGATCGACACCGACCTGCCCACCGCCCCCTCGACCAGCCCGCTGGCCCGCGGGTTCGCCGCCTGCCTGGCCTCGGTCATCGAGGTGCCGGTGGCCGACCTGCCGCTGCCCGCCGGTGACCTGCCCCAGGCTCTGGGCGCTTGGCGGTCCTTGCTGGCCGCCCGGGGCTTCGGCTTGGTGTCCATCGCCGACCCCGCCAGCTTCCAATGGGCCGGCTGGTGGATCGCCGTAGTACAGACCGCGGGCGCCGACCCGTCCGGTGCAGCGCAGATGGACCCGCCCGGGGTCGCCACGCTGGCCTTCGGCACCCCGCCGGGCATCGTGCTCAGCCCCCAGAGCCCCGGCCTCCTCGGCCATGCGACGGCGGAGCTGCCGATCACCGCCGCCTACGCCGTCGCCTCCCTCGACCCTGTGCTCCGTGCGGCGACGGCGACGGCGGCGCCCGATCTGCACGGCACCGTCGAGGGTCTGGCGGTCGCCCCAGCGGCCGAGGCCGAGATGCGACTGATCGAGGTGGCTTCCGCCCGCGCCGGCCGCGGCCTCGACGGTGACCGGTACGCCGCCGGCGCCGGCACCTTCAGCCCCCGCGCCGGGCACCGGCCCGGCTACGATTTGACTCTGATGGCCGCCGAGGTCCTCGACGAGCTCGCCACCGCCGGGCACGCGATCGACTTCGCCGCCACCCGCCGCAACGTCCTCACCCGCGGCATCGACGTCAACGCCCTCGTCGCCGTCACCTTCCGCATCGGCGACGTGCTCTGCGCCGGCCGCCGGCTGTGCGAGCCCTGCGTCCACCTGGATCGGCTCAGCGGCCCCGGCCTGCTCCGACCACTCATCCACAAGGGCGGCCTGCGCGTCGACGTCCTCACCGACGGCGAGATCCGCCTCGGAGCACCGATCCAGCCCGCCTGACCCGCCTGGAGCCCTCCCGTGCCCGACAAGACCGCGTTCGCCCTCGTCGACGCGTTCACCACCGAGCACCCGTTCTCGGGCAACCCCGCCGGGGTGCTGCTGCTCGACGAGTTCCCCGATCGGCGCTGGATGCAGGGCGTGGCGAACGAGCTGGCACAAGCCGAGACGGCGTTCCTCGCCCCCGGCGAGGACGGCGCGTTCCGGCTGCGCTGGTTCACCCCGGCGGCCGAGGTCGCGCTGTGCGGGCACGCCACCCTGGCCAGCGCCCACTGGCTCTGGGAGTCCGGCGTCCTGCAGCAGGAGGTTCTCGCCTTCACGACCCGGAGTGGACGGCTCACCGCCGTGCGAGAGCACAACCGGATCGTGCTCGACTTCCCCGCCGCCCCCGCCACGCAGGTGGCGTCCTCCCCGGAACTCCTGGCCGCCCTCGCCGGCCCGGTCCCCGCCTGGACGGGAGTCACCGACCATCCCGAGGCCGGCGAGCGCAACATGCTCGCGGTCCTCGCGTCGGAGGACGCCGTGCGCGACCTCTCGCCCGATCTCCAGGCGGTGGCACGCCTGCCGGTCGGCGGCCTAATCGCCACCGCCAGGCGTCAGGCCGGCGGAGTCGTGTCGCGCTACTTCGCCCCCGCCTACGGGATCCCGGAAGACTCTGTGACCGGGTCAGCCCACTGCACGATCGGCCCCTACTGGCGCGCCGACCTCGGGACCACGCTGTCCGCCGAGCAGGCCTCCCCGCGCGGAGGAGACCTGACCGTCACCACCACAGACACGGGACGGATCCTCCTCGCGGGACAGGCACGCACGGCCGCCACCGGGTTTCTGCACTGACCTGGGTTGGGCTCACTGCTCGGCCGTAGGACCGAGTGAGCGTGCCGGCCTCGCGCTCAGCCGGCGTTGCGCTGTGGTGGCCCTGAGCCGCCACCGGAGACGCAGCGCGGGGCGGCCACGTGGTTGCAGTTGTGGTTGCAGTTGGCGGCGTTCGCGCCCGTCCGCCAGTGTCCACCGTCGTTTAAACACGCACGTCAGGCGGCTTATGGAACGACGGCGAACCGCCGCGAATGCGATCATGACGGCCTGGCAGTGTGGGGGTCAGGGGTTCGAGTCCCCTCAGCTCCACCCATCTGATCAGGCCGTCCTCCTCCCGGAGGGCGGCCTGAGTCCTCTCTGGTGCCAGGTGTGGTCGCAGTTCGCCCACCTTCGACTGGTACCGGCCGGGTGGCGGCGGTTGTGCCGGCCTGAGGAGGACGGGGCTGACCCGCTGCCTCAGGTCCGCCGGAGGGTCGCGACCTGCTCGGGCGTCAGCGGCCGCGTCCGCCGCCCGTGCAGCAGCAGGTGGATGCGAGCGGTCTCCTCGAGCTCCTCGACGGCGTCGGCGGCGGACGCGAGGTCGGTGGCAGACACGATCGGCCCGTGGTTGGCCAGCAACATGGCGTGCGACGTGCGGGCCGTTCCCTCTGCCACCTCCTCGAGCGAGGGGTCGCCCGGGGCGTGGTACGGCAACAGCGGCAGCCGCCCCACCCGCATGACGTAGTAGGCCGTCAGCGGCGGCAGCACGTCGTGCGGGTCCAGGTCGGCCAGGCAGGACACGGCGGCCGCGTGGGTGCTGTGCGTGTGCACCACCGCGGAGTCCTGCGGCCGGGCCCGGTAGACGGCTGCGTGCAGGAACGCCTCCTTGGAGGGCCGTGGGCCGTCGAGGTGGCGGCCCCGCAGGTCGACGAGGCTGAGCTGATCGGTCGACAGCTGCCCGAGGCTCGCCCCGGTCGGGGTCACCAGGAAGCCCCTCGGTACGCGCACGCTCAGGTTCCCGGTACGACCGGCGGTCAGGCCGCGGGCGAACAGCGACGCGCCCAGCGCGACCACCTGCCCGCGCAGCTCCGGATGGTCCGCCACGTCCCCGCCCCGTCGCCCGCTCAGGCCCGCGGGGGCTGTGTGCCGAGCAGCACGGCCAGCTCCTGCACCAGTTCGCGCACCCGTCCGAGCTCCTCGCCGCTGCCCGCGCCGGGCGGGCGGGGGCCGACGTGCGCGTCCACGTCGAACACGGTGTCCGGGCGGTGCCAGGCGGTGAACCACTCCAGCCCGCGCCCGTACTGGTCCCGGGTCACCCCCTGCAGCAGCAGGACCGGCACGCCGACGCGGAGGTCCAGGTGCGCCGCCACGGCCTCGTCCGCGGGCACCGCCTGCAACTGCCGTGGGCCACCCTGGGGCTCGACACCCCGCGCCCGCATCCAGTCGTGCAGGGAGCCGCCGTCGAGGTCCTCGGCCGACAGGTGCGGGAAGAGCTCCCTCGGCAGCCAGGTGCGCATGAAGACCAGCGGCTGCTCCTCCACCCGGCGGATCCGTTCGAGGCGCCAGGTGTCGGTCAGCCCGAGCGCGGTGGCGGCCGTGGACGGCGCCTCGTCGACCGCCAGCCCGACGATCTCGGTGCGGAGGTGGTGACCACTGGCCTCGACCTGCTGGCGGAGGCCGCCGGCCTGGTCCGCGCGCCGCCGGTGCTCGGGGCGTGGTGCCACCACGCTGCCGCGGCCGCGTTGGCGGACGATCAGTCCGAGGTCGGCGAGGTCGCCCAGGGCCTGCCGGACGACGCTCCGCGACACGCCGTACCGCGCCTGCAGTGCCTCCTCGGTCGGCAGCGGCGCCCCGGACGGCAGGGAGTGGCTGTCGATCTGCTGTCGGAGCGCGTCGCGGATCTGCGCGTACAGGGGGACCCCGGCGGCGCGGTCGAATCGCCTCTGCAGGGGGACGTCGTCCGTGGACGCCGACTCGTCGACGGTCATCTCGCGCTCCTCTCCGGGTGACGCCTGGCGACGAGCGGCCCGGCGACTCGTCGACCATCGTGCCCGCTCCAGATCGGGGCTTGACGGCGTGGCGGACGTCACCTTACCGTCATCCGTACAAATCGTACGGACATATTGTCCGGTCCCCACGGAGGTCAGGTTGGCCGAGATCCTGCGGACGAGCCCGTCCAGGTTCTCCATGTTCAGCTTCATGCGCCGCATCCCCGGCGGCCTCATGCTCATCCCGCTGGCGCTCGGCGTGCTGATGAACACCTTCGCGCCGGACGCACTCGGGATCGGCAGCTTCACCACCGCACTGTTCAAGGAGGGCGCCCTCGCGCTGATCGCGCTGCTGGTCCTGGCGACCGGGGCGTCGATCACCGGTACGCACAACGGCAAGGGCGCTGCCGGGACGACGCTGGTCGTCCTGCTGGCCAAGACGCTCATCCCCCTCACGCTGTGCGTGGTCCTCGGTCTCACGGTCGGCGTCGACGGGATCCTCGGTGTCTCGATCCTCGGCCTGCTCGCCATCTTCGGGAACAGCAACGGTGCCATGTGGCTCGCCTTCGCCGGCGAGTACGGGGACGAGCGGGACCGTGGCGCCTACGTCGCCAGCGCCTTCGACGACGGCCCCTTCCTGGTGCTGGTGTTCCTCGGCGCTTCGGGCCTGGCCGACATCCCCCTGCTCGCCCTGGTCGCCGCCCTGGTGCCCTTCGTCATCGGCCTGGGCATCGGTGCGGTCGACCGCAAGTGGACCAAGGCGTTGGACGCCGTGCCGAACATCGTCATCCCCTTCATGTCCTTCGCGGTGGGCACCGGCATCGACCTGCGGACCGTCCTCACCGGAGGCGCCGCCGGTGCCGTCCTGGGTGTCGGCGTCGTCGTCCTCACCGGCGGGCTGACCTACCTCGGCTACCGGTTCCTGCTCCGCCGCGGCAGCGAGAGCGGCATCGGCTTCGCGGCGGGCACCACGGCCGGCAACGCGGTGGCCGTTCCTGCCGCCGTCGCCGCCGCGGACCCCAACTTCGCGCCCTTCGTCGCCTCCGCGTCCGCTCAGGCGGCCACGGCCGTCCTCGTCACGGCCCTGCTGGCCCCCACCGTCGCGGCCTGGGTCATGAAGCGGGCGGGAGCGCTCGAACCCGTTCCCCTGCCCGTGGTCCCGCCGAAACCGCACCACGCGTGACCGCGCCTTCCCGCCCGCACCGACCGGAGGACCTCGACATGCGTGACCCCCGCCGTATCCGCTGCACCTACTACATCGAGGCCGTCGACGTGGCACGGGCTGCGGCCGCCCTCGCCGGCGAACAGTCCAGCGGGACGTTCATCGCCGTCCCCGGAGAGTCCGACCGGATCCGCGAGCGCCATGCGGCCGAGGTGGTGGCGGTCCGCGAGCTCGGCGAGTGCGCGCCCTCCCTGCCGTCGAGGCGCCGGCCGGAGCGGGTGACCGCGGCCGAGGTCGTCGTCGAGTTCCCGATGGAGAACATCGGTACCGACATCGCGACCTTGCTCACCGCGGTCGCCGGCAACCTGTTCGAGCTCGTCGAGCTGTACGCCTGCCGGCTGCAGTCGATCGCACTGCCCGACGAGTTCGTCGCGGCCCACCCCGGCCCCGCCTTCGGCGTGGCGGGCACCCGCAAGCTCATGGGCGTGCCGGACGGCGTGCTGATCGGCACGATCGTCAAGCCGAACGTCGGCCTCGTGGAGGAGGAGTTCCGCGGGGTGGTGCGCGAGCTGGCCCGCGCCTCGATCGACCTCATCAAGGACGACGAGCTGATGACCGACCCGGCGTACCTCCCCCTGGAGACCCGCGTCCGCGTCGCGCTGGAGGAGATCGACGACGCTCAGCAGGCCACAGGGCACCGGACGATGTACGCGTTCAACATCACCGGGGACCTCGCCGGCCTCCAGCGCCGGCACGACCTGGTGGTCGAGGCGGGCGGGAACTGCGTGATGCTCAACGTCCCGGTCATGGGCCTGCCGGCGCTCGCGTGGCTGCGCGGATTCGCCCAGGTGCCCGTCCACGGCCACCGGGCCGGGCTGGCCGCCTCGATGCGCTCCCCCGCCCTGGGGGTGGACTTCACGGTTTGGCAGCAACTGGCTCGCCTGGCCGGCGCCGACCACGTCCACGCCAGCGGGCTGGGCAGCAAGTTCTACGAGCGGGACGAGGAGGTCGCGGCCAACATCCGCAGCCTGCAGGCGCCGCTGGGGACCACGATCGCCCCCCTTCCGACGCTGTCGTCCGGTCAGAACGTGCTGACGCCGGGACCGACGTTCGCGGCGGTGGGGTCCACCGATCTGCTCATGCTGGCCGGCGGTGGCATCGCCGCCCACCCGGACGGCCCGGCCGCCGGTGTCCGCAGCCTGCGCCAGGCGTGGGCTGCGGCGGTGAGTGGGAAGCCGTTGGCGGCCGCGGCCGCGGCGCTGGCGGCTCGTGGCGACCACGGCCTCGCACACGCGCTGCAGACGTTCCCGGCAGGTGCCTGATGGCCGACATCGGGTTCCTCGCCGACGACCTGACGGGCGCCAGCGACGTCCTCGCGCAAGCGCACGCCTACGGGCTCGACGCCATGCTGGTCCTCGACCCCGAACGGTCGACGCCGGAGGACGCCGACGTCGTGGGCATCGCCGGACCGGCCCGCTCGCTGGCCGGCGACGCGCTCGACGAGGCGGTGCGGTCCGGCCTCGCCCCGCTGGCGTCCCTGGACCTGTCCGTGCTGCTCTACAAGGTCTGCTCCACGTTCGACTCCTCGCCCACCGTCGGCAGCATCGGGCGGGGGATCGAGCTCCTGCACGAGCGTTTCCCCGGGCACGGACCGGTGCCCGTCGTCCCGGCGCAGCCCGGCTTCGGTCGCTACACCGCCTTCAGCCAGCACTTCGGCGCCTATGCAGGCGAGGTGTACCGGCTGGACCGGCACCCCGTGATGGCTCGCCACCCGTCCACGCCGATGCACGAGGCCGACCTGCGGCTGGTCCTGACCGAACAGCTCGCGAGCCGGCGCCCCGTCCCGGGCCTGCAGCTGCCGGCCCACGCCGACGGCACCTTCGACGACCGGTGGGCGCAGCTGCGCGCGGCGGCCGACGCCGAGGCCTTCGTCGTGGACGCCGTCGACGAGGCGCAGATGGACACCGTCGCCAAGGCCCTGCTCCTGGACCCGCGTCCCGCCGGACCGGCGCTCGTCGTCGGTTCCGGGGGCATCATGGCCGCGCTGGCCCGCCTCCGCGGCGGCGCCCCCCGCAGGCCGCCGGCTCCCACCGCCTCCCGCGGCCCGACGCTCGTCGTGTCGGCGTCCGCGTCCACCACCACCGCCGGCCAGATCGCCGACGCGGTCGATCACGGGTGGGTCGACGTCCCGATCCCGGCCGGGGCCTTCGCCGGCGACGTCACCGCGACGCCGTGGTCGGCCGCCGTCGAGGCAGCACTCCGGGCCGGCCGGGACGTCGTCGCCCACACCACGCGGGGTCCCGACGACGCCCGGCTGAGCGCCGGCTCCGTCACCGCCGCCGAGGTGGGCGGGACCATCGGCCGGCTCGCCGGCGAATTCGCCCGCCGGGGACTGACCCGGGACGTCGTCGTCTGCGGCGGTGACACCTCCAGCCACGCCCTGCTGGCGATGGACGTCAGCGAGCTACGGGTCAGCGAGCAGTTCGTCACCGCCGGACCCATCTGCACCACCGATGACGCGGCGGCCGTCGCCGGCTGCCGCGTCCTGCTCAAGGGCGGGCAGGTCGGCCCCCCCGACCTGTTCCGCCGCTTCGCCGGCCTCGTCTGAGCCGCGTACCCCACCCCGCACGATCGATCAGGAGGACACCATGAAGGCCGTCGTCAAGCACGCAGCCGAGCGCGGCATCGATGTCCGTGAGGACTGGGCCGAGCCCGTCGCCGGCCCGGGGCAGGTGCTGCTCGAGGTGGCCGCCGCCTCGCTGTGCGGCACCGACCGGGAGCTCTACGAGTGGACGCCCTCGGCGCAGGCGTTCCGCCTCACACCGCCGGTGGTCCTCGGCCACGAGGGCTCCGGGACGGTGCTCGCGGTGGGCGCGGGCGTCGACAACGTCACCCCCGGCGACCAGGTGGCGCTGGAGAGCCACCTCATCTGCGGCCGGTGCTACCCGTGCCGGACCGGTAGCGCGCACACCTGCGAGCGGACCGGCATCCTCGGCATGCACATCGACGGCGTCTTCGCCGAACGCGTCGCCGTCCCGGCGGGCATCTGCGTGCCGCTGCCCGAGTCGGTGTCGCTGGAGACCGGCGCCCTGCTGGAGTCGGCCGGGGTGGCCATGCACGCCGTCCAGCGGTCCGGGTACGCCGTGGCCGGGCAGTACGTCCTGGTCAACGGCTGCGGGCCGGTGGGTCTGGTCACCGCGCAGATCGCCCTCGGACTCGGAGCCGCGGCCGTCGTCGCCGTGGAGCCCAACTCGTTCCGCCGGAAGCAGGCGGAGTCGATCGGCGTCCAGGTGCTCGACCCGTCGGACGACGTCGTCGGCGTCTGCCGCGACCTCGCCGGACGGCGCGGCGGCTTCGACGTCGCCTTCGAGGTCTCCGGTGTGCGCGGAGTGCTGCCGCCGCTGATGGAGGCGCTGCGGCGGGAGGCCACGCTCGTGACGGTGGGACACCCCGAGCGAGCCGGCGCCGATCGACATCGCGGCGTTCGTGAACAAGAAGGGCATCACGCTGCGCGGCATCTTCGGCCGCCGGCTCTGGGACACCTGGGAGCAGTTGCTCCTCCTGCTGCAGTCGGGTCGCATCGACCTCGACTGGCTGATCACCCACCGCCTGCCCCTCGACGAGGCGGACGCCGCGGTCGAACTGCTCACGGGCGATGCGGGGAAGGTCCTGCTCGTCCCGGGTGCGGACCGACGGTGATCCAGCGGGGTCGGGCCGGTACCCCGCCGGCCCGACCCCGTCCGCCTCGCTGTCGCGGCAACTGATCGCCTGCCCCGGCTGCTCGCTCGCACGCGACCAGGCCGTCGTCGTGACGCATCGGCGAGGTGGCGCGTCGCGTCCTCGACCCCACCCCGTGGACGTCCTCCGGCGCCGAGCTGTGCGGCGCTCGCCGGCCGGCGCGAGTCACCGGATCGAGATCGCCCGCGATTCGCCGATGTGCCGCAACCCGGGGATGCTGCCGCCGATGATCACGCAGCGAGGGGGTGACCGTGGATCCGCAGCGTCGTCCGTCGGCCCTGCCCGGTCCGGTGCGCCGACGAGCCGCCTACCGCCGCCGGCCACCTCCGCGCGGGCCGTGCCGCCGCTGCACCAGTCCCGAGCGCTGAGCCGGTCGCCCGTCGGCGGGTGGCCACCTCGACCGCCGATGGACCTCCCGCCCCCCGGTCGGAGACAACCGGGACGTCCACGCATCCTGCACACGAACAGGGGATGAGCCTTGTCCAGGTCTCACCAGGAAGCCGCCGTCCCGCCGGCGTCGAACACGTCCATCGTCAAGGTCGTCGGCGCCAGTCTCGTCGGGACCACCGTGGAGTGGTACGACTTCTTCCTCTACGGATCGGCCGCCGCGCTGGTCTTCAACAAGCTGTTCTTCCCTGACTTCGACCCGCTGGTCGGGACGCTGCTCGCGTTCGCCACCTACGCGGTGGGCTTCGCGGCCCGGCCGATCGGTGGGGTGATCTTCGGCCACTACGGCGACAAGATCGGCCGCAAGCAGATGCTGGTCATCACGCTGATGCTGATGGGTGGCGCGACGTTCCTCATCGGTCTGCTCCCGACCTACGGGGCGATCGGCGTCTGGGCACCGATCCTGCTGATCGTCCTCCGGCTGGTGCAGGGCTTCGCCCTCGGCGGCGAGTGGGGCGGGGCGGTGCTGATGGCCGCCGAGTACGGCACGCCCGAGCGGCGCGGGTACTGGGCGTCCTGGCCGCAGGCCGGCGCGCCGGCGGGCAACCTCCTCGCCGTCGCCGTCCTCGCGGTGGTCTCCGCGACGACGACCGACGAGCAGTTCGAGTCCTGGGGCTGGCGCATCCCGTTCCTGCTGAGCGCGGTGCTGGTGGGCGTGGGTCTCTGGATCCGGGTCTCGATCGAGGAGTCGCCGGTCTTCCGGGCCGCCCGGGAGCACGCCGCAACGGCCGAGGAGGCGCCCAAGCTGCCCGTCGTCCAGGTGCTGCGCGAGTACCCCCGCGAGATCATCCTGGCCATCGGCGCCCGCCTGGCGGAGAACATCGGCTACTACATCTTCACCGCGTTCGCGCTGGCCTACGCCACCGGCGAGGCGGGCATCTCGCGGAGCACGGCGCTGAACGCGGCGCTGATCGCCTCGGCGATCCACTTCGTGGCGATCCCCGCGATGGGTGCGCTGTCCGACAAGTTCGGCCGCCGGCCCGTGTACGTGTTCGGGGCCGTGGGCGTCGGCGTGTGGGGCTTCGTCTTCTTCGCCCTGTACGACTCGGGGTCGTTCCTCCTGCTGGCGCTCGCCGGCACGATCGGCCTGATCTTCCACGGGGCGATGTACGGGCCCCAGGCGTCCTTCTTCTCCGAGCTGTTCTCCACCCAGGTGCGGTACAGCGGTCTGTCGGTGGCCGGTCAGGTGTCCTCCATCGTGGCGGGCAGCCTGGCGCCGATCATCGCCACCGCGCTGCTGCTGGAGTACGGCAACTCCCTCCCGATCTCGCTGTACCTGGCCGGTGCCGCGGTGCTCACCGTGCTCGCCGTCCTGCTCAGCCGGGAGACCGCGCGCAGCGACCTGACGCGGGACCCCGCCGCCGATCGGGCGTCGGTCGGCGCCGGCCGCCCCTGAGCCGGCCGTCCAGTGCAGCGCAACAAGGTCATCTCAGCCGAGGCCGCGGCGCAGATCGTCGTCGACGGCGACACGGTCGCCACGGGCGGCTTCGTCGGCACCGGCTTCGCCGAGGAGCTGGCGCTCGCACTGGAACGGCGGTTCGAGGCCACTGGCTCGCCGCGGGACCTCACGCTGGTCTACGCGGCGGGCCAGGGCGACGGCGGCACGCGGGGGCTGAACCACTTCGGCGCCGACGGCATGGTGCGCCGGGTGATCGGCGGGCACTGGGGGCTCGTGCCGAGCCTCGGCGTGCTCGCCCTCGACAACCGCATCGAGGCGTACTGCTGGCCGCAGGGCGTGATCAGCCACCTGTTCCGGGAGATCGCCGGCGGCCGCCCGGGCGTGGTGACCAAGGTGGGGCTCGGCACGTTCGTCGATCCACGGCACGGGGGCGGCCGGATGAACGACTGCACCACCGAGGAGCTCGTCGAGCTGGTGACGCTGCGCGGGGAGGAGCACCTGTTCTTCCCCGCGCAGCCGGTGCACGTGGCTCTGCTGCGGGGCACCACCGCCGACCCCGAGGGCAACGTCACGATGGAGCGGGAGGCGCTCACCCTCGAGGTCCTGTCGATGGCGCAGGCCGCCAGGAACTCCGGCGGCGTGGTCATCGTCCAGGTGGAGCGGGTCACCGAGCGCCGGACGCTGAGCCCGCGCGAGGTGAAGATCCCCGGCATCCTGGTCGACGCCGTCGTCGTGGCGAAGCCCGAGAACCACGGCCAGACGTTCGTCGAGGCGTACAACCCCGCCTACACGGGCGAGATCACCGCGCCCAGCACCGGGCTGACCCCAATGCCCCTGGACGCGCGCAAGGTGATCGCCCGCCGCGCAGCGATGTTCCTGTCGGCCAACGCGGTGGTGAACCTCGGGATCGGCATCCCCGAGGGCGTCGCGGCCGTGGCTGCCGAGGAGCGGATCCTCGACCTGATCACGTTGACCGTCGAGCCCGGCGGGGTCGGCGGGATCCCGGCCGGCGGGCTGAGCTTCGGCGCCGTCGCCAACCCGCAGGCGATCATCGACCAGCAGTACCAGTTCGACTTCTACGACGGAGGCGGGCTCGACCAGGCGTTCCTCGGCATGGCGGAGGCCGACGCCGAGGGCAACGTCAACGTCAGCCGGTTCGGTCGCCGGGTCGCCGGTGCGGGCGGCTTCATCAACATCAGCCAGAACGCCCGGTCGGTCTTCTTCCTCGGCACGTTCACGGCCCGCTCACGCGTGTCGGTCCGCGACGGTGCGCTGGTCGTCGACGACACCGGCGCGATACCGAAGTTCCGCGACCGGGTCGGGCAGGTGACCTTCAACGGGCGCCTCGCTGCCGAGCGCGGTCAGTGCGTCTACTACGTCACCGAGCGGTGCGTCCTGCGGCTGACCGAGCGGGGCCTCGAGCTGGTCGAGGTCGCCCCGGGCGTCGACGTGGAACGGGACGTGCTGGCCCACATGGACGTCGCTCCGCTCATCGGCGAGGACCTGTGCGCGATGGACGCGGCGATCTTCCGCGACCGGCCGATGGGGCTGCGCGACCGGCGCCCCGTCGACATGGAGGAGCGCTTCCGGTTCGACGCCGTCACCGACACCGTCTACGTCAACTTCGAGGGGCTGCGGCTGGTGACGGCGCAGGACGCCGACGACCTGGCCCAGTGGCTCGACCGCCGGTTCTCCGCGCTCGACCGGCGGGTGCACGTCGTCGTCAACTACGACAACTTCGACCTCGGCCCGGACGCGGCGGATCACTTCTTCGCCATGGTCAGGAGCAACGAGGATCGCTTCTTCCTCTCCTCCACCCGCTACTCGACCAACGCGTTCTTCCGCCGCCAGTTGGGCCGGGAGTTCACCGAGCACGACCTCTACGCCAACTTCAGCGAACGCCCTCGCTGAGCGCGCTGCGGTCGCGTCAGCGGAGTCGGCGCGACCCGGGCGCTACTGGTCCGTTGCGATCCTGGTGCCGGAGCTCTCCACGGGCACGCCGGTGCGCAGCGCCTTCGGGATCGTCGCGTCGGCCTCGACGTCGTCGATCAGGCGCTGCACCGCGCCCCGGTCACTGGCCGAGCTGATCTCGATGGCGTACTGCACGCCGCGAGAACCGTCCTGGTCGAAGTCCCCGTGGGCGGACACGGCGAGGTGGTCGATGGTGATGCCTCGGTTCGGGGTCGCGCAGCAGGTCGTTGAACAAGCAGCCGGCGACTGCCAGGTGGAGGAGGTGGCCGCCGGACAGGAAATCGACATCGATGGCCGCGCGCTCCGTCAGGTGGTGGTCCACCACCCATGCTCCGGTCCCCTCGGCGCCCACGTCGTTCCCGATGGTGCGGATCGTCGCCCGGAACTCGCCCATGCTCGGCTCCTCCCTCGCGACTCACCAGGCACCAGCGGTCGTGGCGAGCAGTCGCTGCCGAGGCCGGTGCCGACCACCCGCGCCTGCGCGCTCACCGTCCTGACCCCGAGTCTCGCGCATGTCGGGCCCTCCGGGTTCGGCACGGGCACGGGACGACGGTCCTCGGGCCGGCCGCGGGGTCGTGCACGCCGCCACGCGCTGTGCACACCGCATCATCGAGAACTCCCCGAGGGCGGCGACCCGGCCGGTGTGGCGCGGCTCGGTCCGTGGTCGGGGAGCTGACCTTCCGCCTCGGGTTCGGCCGACCCGGGGCGGCGCACCGTGTAGGAGAGCCGTTCGAGCAGCACGGCGGCGGCCTCCGGGTTCTCCCGCACGGCACGGCGCAGCTCCGGCGTCCCGGGGTCGGACCTCTTCAGCCTGTGCCGGCGATCGCGCAGGGGTGCCGGCCACAGCACCTGGATGCCCGCGTTCAGGTGCGCCCCAAGGATGATCGCGAAGGCGATGAAGAAGGTGGCGAGCAGGAACGCGATGGGTGCGGCCAGCGCGCCGTAGCTGAAGCCGGTCGCGGTCAGCCAGTCGAGGTAGAGCCGCAGTCCGGATGCGCCGGCGAGGAACACGAGAGCGGCGAGGAGCGACCCGGGCAGTCCGCGGTACCACGGCGGCTTCAGCGGCAGGGCGACCCGGTACAGCGTCGTGAGCGCCACCAGCAGGACGAGCGCTACGACCAGGTGGTACAGGGCATCGAAGGCCGGGCCCACGGCGAGTGCCGAGGAGTCGGGCAGGAGGGCGAGGATCCGCTCCGGTCCGAGGGCGACGAGCGGGAGGGCGATGATCCCGGTGATCAGGCCGACGAGGTACGTGAGCATCGCGAGCACGCGCTGCCAGATGAGGTTGCGCAGCTCGTACTGGTCGTGCGCGCGCGTGATGGCGTCGACGAAGGCGGACACCGCCGACGAGCCCGACCAGAACGAGAGGAGGAACCCGATCGAGACGATCTCTCCACGAGCCGTGCTCAGGATGTCGGCCACGGTGGGGGAGATGATCTCGTCCAGGGCGTTCTGGCTGAAGAACCCGCCGGTGAGCTCGATGATCCACTGCTGGACCGCCGCGACGGTGTCCGGGCCGAACACGCCGCCCACGTAGCCGAGGATCCCGAAGAGCCCGAGCAGCAACGGTGGCAGGGACAGCGTCTGCCAGAACGCCGCTGCCGCCGACTCGCTGAAGATGTCACCGTTCCAGGCGCGGCCCATCGTGCGCCTCAGCAGCCGGTGTGCGGCGTTCCCTCGTACCGGGGCGCGATCCGTCGAGCCAGCCGCTCGGACCGCGTCCGCCGGGTCGGTACCCGTTCGCCCGTTCGGCGCCTCCGCCATCGTCAGAGGATGCGCCCTGCGGGGCCGTTCCGTCCCTGTTCGGGCCGCCGACCGGCCGGCTCCGGGCAGTGGGACGGGACGGCCGAGCACCCCGGGCGGTGGGGACCGGCCGCCGCCCTGTCAGCCGAGCTCGGCGGCGACCATCGGGACCAGGGTGAGGTGCGGCTTGTTGCGCTCGAGCACCTGCAGCGCCCACTTGTTGGTGAACAGGGCCAGCAGCTCGCCGTCGGCGCGCTGCAGCACCTCGACGTCCCGGGCGGTGGCGAGCTCGGGCGCGGACTCCCGGTCGGTGATCCGGGCGATCGTGTAGGGGAGTGGTTCCAGGGAGATCCGGGCGCCGAACTCGTGCTCCATGCGGTGGCTGGCCACCTCGAACTGCATGGGGCCGACGACGGCGAAGACCGGGGCGCCGTCCCCGCGACGCTCGGACACCAGCACCTGGACGACACCCTCGCCGCCCAGGGTCTCGATGCCCTTGCGGAACTGCTTGTACTTCGACGTGTCCGCCGCCCGGGCGACGGCGAAGTGCTCCGGCGCGAAGGTGGTGATGGGGGGATAGACGACCGGGTCGCCGGCGTAGAGGGTGTCGCCGACGCCGAGGGCCGCGGCGTTGACCAGGCCGACGACGTCCCCGGGGTAGGCGGTCTCGAGGGTCTCCCGCTCGCGGCCGAGCACCTGCTGGGCGTACTTGGTGGCGAACGGCCGGCCGGTTCGACCGTTGGTGACGACCATCCCGCGCTCGAAGACGCCCGAGCAGACCCGCAGGTAGGCCAGCCGGTCCCGGTGCCCGGCGTCCATGCCGGCCTGCACCTTGAACACGAAGCCGCTGAACGGCGCGTCGAGCGGGTGCGGCTCGCCGTCCTCGTCGGGCCGGTCGACCGGGGCGGGGGCCAGGCCGACCAGGACGTCGAGCAGCTGGCCTACGCCGAAGTTGGACACCGCGGACGCGAACAGCACCGGCGTGCTGGCGTGGGCCAGGAACAGCTCCTGGTCGTGCACGGCGCCGGTCTCGGTCAGCAGCTCGGACTCCTCGACCGCCTGCGACCAGGTGTCGCCCTCCCGGGCCAGCGCTTCCTCGGCGGAGAGCACCTGCTCCGGGGCGATCGTCGCCCCGCCGGCGGTCCGGGTGAAGTGGCGGTAGCTGCCGTCGCGCCGGTCGAGGACGCCGCGGAAGTCCCCGGCGATCCCGACCGGCCAGGTCAGCGGCGTCGGGGCCAGCCCGGTCCGGTCGGCCACCTCGTCCATCAGGGCGAGTGCGTCCATGCCGGGGCGGTCCCACTTGTTGACCACGGTGATCACCGGGATCCCCCGGTGCCGGCAGACGGCGAACAGCTTCATGGTCTGCGCCTCGAGGCCCTTCGCGGCGTCGATGAGCATGACCGCGGCGTCCACCGCGGTGAGCACCCGGTAGGTGTCCTCCGAGAAGTCGGCGTGGCCGGGGGTGTCGAGGAGGTTGACGACGGTGTCGCGGTAGGAGAACTGCAGCGCCGCGGACGTGATCGAGATCCCGCGGGCGCGCTCCATGTCCATCCAGTCCGACAGGGTGCCCCGCCGGCCGGCCTTGCCGTGCACCGCACCGGCCTGGCCGATGACGCGGGCGTGCAGGGCCAGGGCCTCGGTGAGCGTGGACTTCCCGGCATCGGGGTGGCTGATCACCGCGAAGGTGCGCCGGCGGGCGGCCTCGGTCACCACGTCGGTCGGTGTCCCCTCCGCATCGTCCGTGCGGATCGGGGCGGTCGCGGTCATGAGCAGCTCTCCCTGGTGTGGCGTCGTCGTTCCTCGTGGCGGGCGTCGGCGCACGCCGCAGCGCCCGGCCGGTCCTCGTGCGGGACCGCTGCGCGCCGGCGGGCGAGCGCGCCAGCACACGGCCAGCCGTCCCCCCGGCACGCCGGTGGGGCATCGTGGCGGGCGCCGGACGGTCCACCTCGTGCAGCAGTCGGAGGACCTCCCGCATTTCCTCGGGGCTGAGATCCATGGCCGCACGCCGGTCCGGCCTGCGGCGGCCGACCGCAGACCCCCTCCGGCCATCCTGCCGGGCGGGGCCAGGGCGGACCGGCGCACGTGGTCCGGCGCCACGTCGGAGGTCGCGGGCCCTGTCCCGGGTGCGCTGGGCACCGCTAGGGTCAGCCGCTCGACGAGTGGCCGGACGTCCGGGAGCAGGTCCACGGGGAGACCGCATGAGCGACACGATCACGAGCGCACCCACTGCAGATCACCCGGCGCGGCGCACGCCGCGGCGCATCCTCGTGGTCGTCGCGATGAAGGGCCTCGGCGACGCGGTCGAGTCGCTCCCGGCGTTCGAGCTGATCAAGCGCCACCTGCCCGAGGCGGAGCTCCACGCCGGGTACATGACCACGCGGCGATCGACCTCCAAGGACAAGCAGGAGGGGGTCCTCCGCTCGTCGCCGCACGTCGCCGGGCTCGTCCAGCTGCACGGCGACGCCAAGGACCCGAGGAAGTCGCTGCCGAACCTCCTGCGCAACGCGCACGCACTGCGCCCGTTCGACGTCGCGCTGTTCCTCTACAAGCGCGACCGCATCGCATGGACGTGGCCGCTCACCGCGGCGCTGGCCCGGACGCGGCTGCTCTACCGGCACGGCTACCGCTACCGGGACCCGCGGCGGGACGCGCTGTCGGACTTCCCCCAGCACGTGCTGTTCCAGCTCGCCGCGTCGAACCTCCTGCTGGGCAAGCCGCTGGCGACCGCCGAGCCGCCGAGGATCGCCCCCGGGCCGGCCGAGCTCGCGCACGCGGCGCAGGTCTTCGCGGACAACGGCCTGGGCGCCCGGCCGGTGGCGATCTTCAACCTGCGGGCGCCGAAGTACGCGCACATCGGCCGCTGGGGCACCGACCGCTTCGCGCGCGTCGCCGAGGAGCTCCACGCGCGCGGCGTCGACCTCGTCTTCAACGGCGGGCTCCAGGAGCAGGCCGACGAGCTCGACGGCCTCCCCACGCACGTGCGGGAGGCGATCACGGTGATCGGCGGGCACACCCCGCTCGAGCTCGCCGCGGTCATCCAGCGCTGCGACGTGTTCATCGGCGAGCCGTCGGGGCCGACGTTCCTCGCGCTCGCCGTGGGCACGCCGACGGTCACCCTGCAGGGGCCGGGTGACCACGGCTACCCGGGGCAGAACCGCGGGGGCGCCCTCTGGTGGCCGCACCGGCGTACGCACCGGGTCGTCTCGAAGGTCGAGTGGTGCCAGCTGACGATGGGCGCGTCCTGCACGTGCACGCACCTGACCGCCGCGCCCGCGTCCGCGCGGGCGATGAAGTACCTGGGCGTGTGGAAGGTCTACAAGGGCCTGCGCCAGTCCGTCCTCCCGCCGGCTCCGCGGCCGCCGGTGTCCGCGCGCCGCTTCCCGTGCCTGGAGGCCATCGAGCCGGCCGACGTCGTGGCCGCGGTGACCGACCTGCTCGGGGACCGCCTGCGCCCGCCGGCGGCGGCGCCCGACGACCCCGTCGGGACGCGCTGAGCGGGACGGTCCGCACAGCTCCACCGACGACCGCAGGGCGCCCTGGGGCGTTCCCGGGGTCGTGCCGCATTGCCTCCCGGTGGCCGCAGGCGGAGGATCCCAGCCCTGGCCAGTGGTCCGCCCCGCAGTCCGCCACGGCGAGGACGGGAGAGCGCACATGAGCACCGACCGGTCGCGTTCCATCTGGCGGCGACTCCCCGTCGACCAGATCGAGGAGATCGAGGCCGAGAGCGGGGTGGGTCAGCTCACCAAGAGCCTCGGGCTCTGGCAGCTCACCGCGATCGGCGTCGGCGGCATCATCGGCGTCGGGATCTTCTCCCTCGCCGGCCTGGTCGCCCACGGCGACGCGGACAACCCCGGAGTGGGCCCGGCCGTGCTCCTCGCCTTCCTGATCGCCGGCCTCGCCTCGGCCGCCGCCGCGCTGTCCTACGCCGAGTTCGCCGGCATGATCCCGCGGGCCGGCTCGGCCTACACCTACGGCTACGTCGCGCTCGGCGAGTTCATCGGCTGGTTCATCGGCTGGGACCTGCTGCTGGAGTACATCGCGATCGTCGCCGTCGTCGCGATCGGCATCTCCGGGTACCTCGAGGCGTTCCTCGCCGGCTTCGGCGCCGACCTGCCCCTGGCGATCGCCGCCAGCGCCGAGGACGGCGGCATCGTCAACCTGCCCGCCGTCCTGATCTGCCTGCTCGTCACCTGGATCCTCAGCCGCGGCACGAGGACCTTCGGCCGCTTCGAGCTGATCGCCGTCGGCATCAAGATCCTGCTGATCCTGTTCATCATCGGGCTGGGCGTCTTCTACATCGACGCCGGCAACTACGACCCGTTCATGCCGGCCGGGTTCGGCGCGGTGCTCACCGGCGCGGCCACCGTCTTCTTCGCCGTCTTCGGCTACGACGCCATGAGCACCGCCGCCGAGGAGGCCGAGGACGGCCGGAAGCACATGCCCAAGGCGATCCTGCTGTCCCTGGTCATCGCGATGACCCTCTACGTCGCCGCGACCCTGGTCCTCACCGGCATGCAGAGCTACACCGACATCGACCCCGAGGCCGGGTTCGCCTCCGCGTTCACCAGCGTGGGCCTGCCGGTCATCGCCGGCATCATCTCCGTCTTCGCGGTGCTCTCGATCCTGACCGTGATGCTGACCTTCCTGCTCGGCGTCACCCGGGTCTGGTTCTCGATGAGCCGGGACGGGCTGCTCCCGCCGTGGTTCGCCCAGGTCGACCGGCACGGCACCCCGCAGCGGGTGACCTGGATCGCCGGCATCGCCTCGGCGCTGCTCGCGGGCGTGTTCCCGATCCGTGAGGTCGCCGACCTGACCAACATCGGCATCCTGTCCGCGTTCATCGTGGTCTGCGTGGCGGTGATCCTCTTCCGCTACACGCGCCCGGACGCCCCGCGGTCCTTCCGGCTCCCGTGGATGCCCGTGGTGCCGGCGGTCGGCGTCCTCGCGTCGCTGTTCCTCATCGCGCAACTGCACTGGCAGACCTGGCTGCGCTTCGCCGTCTGGCTGGTGATCGGGCTGGTCATCTACGTCACCTACGGCCGGAGGCACTCGCTGCTGAACCCCGACCGACCGCACCGCGGGGGCGCGATCCGGTCCTGAGCGCGGCGCCTACTGCTCCGCGGCGCGGTGCTCGACGGACAGCAGCAGGTCGCGCAGGTCGTCCTCGAGCCGCCGCACCTGGGCGGCGGGCAGGTCGGCCAGCAGCCGTTGCTGCTCGGCGAGCCCGGCGCCGACCGCCTCGTCGATCAGCGCCCGGCCGCTGTCGGTGAGCCGCACCACCAGCGCCCGCCGATCGGCGGGATCAGGGCTGCGGACCAGGTGCCCGGCTCGCTCCAGCCGGTCCAGCCGGCTGGTCATCCCGCCGCTGCTGAGCATCAGCGCGTCGGTGAGCCGCCCGGGTGACATTCCGTCCGGGGTGCCGGCCCGGCGCAGCGTGGCCAGGACGTCGAAGTCGGCCCGGGTGATGCCGAAGCGGCCGTAGCACCGCTCCTGGACGTCGGCGACCAGGCGCGCGGCCCGGTAGATCCGCCCGAACACCGCCATGGCCGGGGTCTCCAGGTCGGGCCGCTCGACCGCCCACTGCTCGACGATGGCGTCTACGCCGTCCCGCTTCCTCATGGGCCCAGTATCCCGCATCTCTCGGTTGACAGAAGCACGCTCATGAGTATCTTGGCAGCAAGATACCAGCCACCGAGAGACCGAGGCACGACATGGCCGCCCTGACGTTGCCGACACCGCACCCGACGACGACGGCGGCACCGTCGCCCCGGCTCGGACCCGCCACCCTCCTCGCCGCGGTGGCGCCGGTCACCTGGGGGACGACGTACGCCGTCACGACGGAGTGGCTGCCTCCGGACCGGCCGCTGCTGGCCGCCACGGTGCGCGCCCTGCCGGCCGGCCTGCTCCTCGTGGCCGTCGGGCGGCGGCTGCCCCGCGGCTCCTGGTGGGGCAAGGCCGCCGTCCTCGGCGTGCTCAACATCGGTGCCTTTTTCGCGCTGCTCTTCGTCGCCGCCTACCGGCTGCCCGGCGGGGTGGCCGCGGTCCTCGGGGCGGCCCAGCCGCTGCTGGTCGCCGTCCTCGCGGTGCCGCTGCTCGGTCAGCGGCTGCAGCCGCGGACCCTGCTGCTCGGCGCCCTCGGGGTGGGCGGCGTCGCGCTCATCGTGCTGAGCGGCCCGGTGACCCTCGACCCGGTCGGCATCGCGGCCGGCCTCGCGGGCACCGCCTGCATGGGCACCGGCGTCGTGCTCACCAAGCGGTGGGGGAGGCCGGTGCCGGTGCTCGCCTTCACCGGCTGGCAGCTGACCGCCGGCGGCCTGCTCCTGCTGCCGCTCGCCCTGCTCGTCGAGGGGCTGCCCACCGCGCTCACCGGCACCGAGGCCGGCGGGCTGCTGTACCTGATCACCGTCAACACGGCACTGGCCTACGCGCTCTGGCTGCGCGGCATCGGCACGCTGCCCGCCGACCGGATCAGCTTCCTGGGGCTGCTCAGCCCGGTGGTCGCCGCGACGGTGGGATGGCTGCTGCTCGGCGAGGTGCTCACCGCACCGCAGCTGGCCGGCATGGCCGTGGCGCTGAGCTGCGTCGTCCTCGCCCAGCGCGCCGGCCGGCACTGAGCGGGAGTGCTCGGAGGAGCTGACCAGCGGTGAGCCGCCCCCGCGGCTGGTGCCCTGCCGCCCCGGCCGGTTCACGACCGGGTGACGGGATCCCCCCAGCCGATCCGGCCGGCGAGCTCGCGCAGCCGGGCGCCGAGCACCGGGTCGACCGAGGCGGCCCAGGCCACCCGGCCGAGCACGTGGTCGCGGAAGGTGGCCGGGTCCCGGTCGCGGACCTGCGTGGCCCAGCCGTGGACGGCGCAGTTGTGCAGCAGCGCGCGCAGCGCGTCCCGCTCCGGGCGCGGCAGCGTGGGCCGCACGTTCACCACCGTGCCCAGCACTCCCTGGCGGCCGGCCGACGTCCGGGACCGGGTCTTGGCCGCGTTGAGCCGGAAGCCCTCCTCGGTGGCCACCTCCCCGGCCAGCCCGGCGAGGCGGCCGCGGTCGAGGCCCCGGCCGCGGCTGAACGTCAGGTCGTCGACGTACCGGGTGCAGACCGCCCCGAACGACGCGGCGAGACCGGCGAGCTGATGGTCCAGCCGGAAGCAGACCAGTTCGCCAGCGCCGGTGACGTGGGCGCGCCCGCGGGGAGGTGCGGCACGGCGAGCCGCAGGCCCAGGCGGCGGTGCCGGTCGAAGTCGGCGGGCACCGGCGCGTGCTGCCACACCGCCCGCGGCACCACCGTCGTCACCAGGCCGGTCACCGCGTGGGCGACCGGCTCGGGCAGCCCGCCGACGGTCCGCAGCAGCCCGTGCACGCGCTCCGCCCGGATGCTCGCGAAGCACTGCTCCAGGTCCAGCTGGACGACGACGGCCGCCCCGGCGTGCGGGGCGACCGCGGTGCGCACCGACCGGCCGGGCACGCAGCCGTGCGCCGTGTCGTGCAGCGGCAGGGGAGCCAGGACGTGCCGCAGCAGCCGCCGTTGCGCCTCCTTCAGCCGCGGCTTCGGGGCGGCCAGCAGCCGGCCGTCCACCGTCGTCCACCGGTAGTGCCGCAGCGGCTTGAGAGCGGTGCGCTCCAGCCCGCGCACGTCGGCGAACCAGGACAGCTCACCTGCGTCGACGTCCAGCAGCCGGGCGAGCGCGGCCAGGTCGGGCAGCTCGGCCACGCCGGAGGGCCGGCGGACGACGGTGGTGCCCACCGGCTGCCAGCGCACCACCCGGGGCTGCGGGTGCACGGTCCAGCCGCGGCGCCAGCCCTCCGTCGTCCGCAGGAGGCCGGCCAGCTCCCTCGGCCGGTCGGCCGGCGCGTCCGGGTACGCGGCCAGCACCTCGTCGACCAGCCTCCCGACCCAGCGCGGTGCACGGGGCAGCCAGCGGGCCACCGCAGCCCGCCGGACCATCTCCCGGCGCCGCCAGGGCCCACCGAGCAGGGCCAGGGCGAGACCGGACGCGGTGGTCGACTGCCGGCGTCCGCCCGCCGGCGTCACCGGCCGGCGGGGCGTGCGCGACGGGGTGGGCAGCCGTCCCTCGAGGGACTCGCCGGGGCGTGCGCGGAGCGCGCCGTCTGGCGGGTGACGCGGTGCTGAGCCTGCGTGCGGACCCGGGGTTTCCCCCGGGTGACCGGCTGACGCCGATCGTCCTGCCCGCCCCGTCGCGCACGCGGACACGGTGGGGGGTGGTGCCCGGCGACGGGCGGGCCGGCCCGACGCGCCCCGCGCCTCCTCCACGCGCCGCCTCCGCGCCGCGGAAGGCATGGCGCGTCCCGGGCGCCGGGCCTACGGTTCGTCTGGTCGGCGCCCTCGAGGTCGGCCGGCGGTGCACCGGGCCGACGGCACAGGGGGACACGGGGATGCCTCAGCGACTCCGCGACGGGGACGCCGGATGAGCATGCGGCCGTCACGGGGGATCCGGCGCACGCTGCGGGTGACCGTGGCGGCCGGACTCGCGGCGGGCGTCGTCACCGGTCTGCCCGCGGCCGTGGCGGGATCGCTGGGGCAGGACGCCGCGGCCCCCCAGGTCGCCCCGCACCCGGCGGGGAACTTCGCGACGGCGCGCGCCGCCGCCCCGACGCCGTTGCTGCGGCTCGACGTCCCCCTCCCACCGTTCGCGCCGGAGCCGCCGGCCGAGGTGGTCCCGCCGGCTCCTGCCGTCTCCCCGGCTCCCGCGGTGGAACCGGCGCCGGAGCGCCCGCGGGCCAGCGCCGTGGCCGCCTCCTCGCTCACCGGCAGCGGCATCCCGTCGACCGCGCTGGAGGCCTACCGCCGGGCGGCCGAGGGGGCGCACGCCTGCGGGATCGACTGGACGCTGATCGCCGCGATCGGGCGGGTGGAGTCAAACCACGGCCGCTTCGCCGGGGCCGTGCTGCACACCGACGGCCTGTCGTCCCCGCCGGTGATCGGCATCGCGCTCACCGGCGGTGGGGGCACGGCCCGGATCCTCGACACGGACGACGGCCGGCTCGACCGGGACCCGGTGCTCGACCGCGCCGTGGGGCCGATGCAGTTCATCCCCGCCACCTGGGCGCGCTACGCCGCCGACGGGGACGGCGACGGCCGTCGTGACCCGTTCAACGTCTACGACGCGGCTGCCGCGGCGGCGGACTACCTGTGCACCGCGGGCCGGGACCTCTCGGACTCCGCCGGCCGGGCGCGAGCGGTCTTCGCGTACAACCACTCGACCAGCTACGTGACGACGGTGCTGACCGTGGCCGCCGCCTACGCCGGGACGGCGCCGCCCGAGGTCACCACGCCGGAGGGGCCGGCCCCGACCCTGCCGCCCGCCGCACCAGAGGAGCCGCCCACGCCCGAACCGCCGGTGGTGGTCGTCGCCGAGCCGGAACCGGTGGCACCCGTGGAGGAACCGCCTCCGCCGCCGGCCGAGTCGGAGCCTGCTCCCGAGCCGGAGCCCGAGCCGGAGCCGGAGCCCGAGCCGGAGCCTGCTCCCGAGCCGGAGCCTGCTCCTGAGCCGGAGCCGGAGCCTGCTCCTGAGCCGGAGCCGGAGCCGGAGCCGGAGCCGGAGCCTGCTCCTGAGCCGGAGCCGGAGCCGGAGCCGGAGCCTGCTCCTGAGCCGGAGCCCGAGCCGGAGCCGGAGCCGGAGCCGGAGCCGGAGCCTGCTCCTGAGCCCGAGCCTGCCCCGGTGCCGGAGCCCGAACCTGCCCCGGTCCCGGCCCCTGAGCCCGGGCCGATGCCGGAGCCGCCACCGGTGCCCGGCCCAGCGCCGGAGCCCGTGCCCGAGCCGGTCCCCGTGCCCGAGCCGGTCCCCGTGCCCGAGCCGGTCCCCGTGCCCGAGCCGGTCCCCGTGCCCGAGCCGGTCCCCGTGCCCGAGCCGGTCCCCGTGCCCGAGCCGGTCCCCGTGCCCGAGCCGGTCCCCGCGCCCGAGCCGGAGCCCGTGCCGGAGCCCGAGCCGTGTCCCGCCCCGGTGACCGTGGACCTGGTCAACGGCACCGGCGACCAGGCCGTGGCCGACGCGGCCGCGAGCCGGCTGACCGGGGCGGGCCTCACCGTCGCCGGCGTCACCGGCAGCTCGGACGCCTCCGCGTCGGCCATCGAGTTCCCGGCGGGCGCCGAGCGGCAGGCCCGGGCGCTGGCCGAGGCGCTCGGCGTCGCGGACCTGCTCCGCCCGGCCGGGGTCGCGCAGGTCACCGTCGTCCTCGGACCGGCCGACGCACCTCGGCTGGTCGAGGCGCTCGGGCGGTTCACCGGGCTGCCCTGCTCGACGGGCGGCTGATCCCCGGGCGTCCCCGGTGCCCGGGCCCGGTGGGACGAGGAGTTCCCCGACGACGAAGGCCGGCCGTCGAGCGGGCGGGGACCGCTGGCTGGGGCGCTGTCCGCTCGTGACGAGACAGCGAACGGCGCGACAAGAAGATGGCGTGCCACCGAGTGGCGGGCCTCCCGGCCGGGGACCACAGTGACCCCGTGGCGCCCAGTTCCGGCAGCATCCCGCCGCCGTCCGGTCACGGCCGAGGACTCAGCCGTCGCCGCTTCCTGGCCGCAGCCTCGCTCGGGACGCTGGCGCTCACCGGGTGCGGCACCGGCTTCTCCCTCGCCAGGGGTGAGGGGACCGGCAGCGTCGAGGGGCGGCTGAGCTTCAGCCTCTGGGCGGGCGACGCGGAGCTCACCGTGTTCCAGGAGCTGGCCGATGCCTGGACGCGGAGCAGCGGGGTGCCCGTCGCCCTCAACGTCGTCCCGTTCGGCGAGCTCCTGACCGGTGTCGACGCCCAGCTCGCCGGCGACCGCGCGCCCGACCTGTTCCGGGTCACGTACCAGGACATCGGCCTGTACGCGGCCGGCGGGGCCCTGCTCGACGTCACCGACCGGCTGCCTCGTGAGGTCACGCAGGGGTTCACCGACGCGTTCCGGCAGGCGGTGAGCCAGGACGGCCGGCTCTACGGCGTGCCGCACCACACCGACACCTCGCTGGTCCTGTACGACGTCGAGGCGGTCCAGGCGGCCGGGCTGGACCCGCCCACCACCCTCGACGAGGCGTGGACCTGGGAGGAGTTCACCGACGCCGCCCGCCGTCTCCCGACCCGGGCCGACCAGTTCCCGTTCGCCGTCAACTGGCAGCAGGCCGGTGCCTACCGCTGGCTGAACTGGGTGGCCCAGAACGGCGGGCGCCTGCTGGACGACGACCTGACCGGGCCCGCGGTCGACAGCCGGGCCGTCCGGGAGGCGCTCGTCCTCACGCAGGGCTTCTTCACCGAGGGCCTCGTCCCCCCGACGACCTCCACCAAGGGCTCGTACGCCGACGAGCTGTTCACGACCCAGACGATCGGCATGGTGTTCGCCGGTGACTTCCTGCTCCCCACGATCGAGCCCACGCTGGCCGAGCAAGGGCGGCAGTACGGCGCCACCTTCCTGCCCCGCGCGGAGTCGGCCGCGGCGGACCTCGGCGGCAACGCCGTCGTCGCCACCGCCACGTCGGTCAACCCGGAGGCCGCAGCCGACTTCCTCGCCTTCCTCGCCGGCGACGAGGCGCAGGCGCGGTTCTGCGAGCAGGCCGTCGTCCTCCCGACCCGCACCGCGCTGATCGAGCGCGGCCTGGAGTACGCCCTCCGCCCCGATCTCATGGAGCTCTACGTCGAGCAGGCGACCACCATCTCGCAGGACCTCGTGGAGCAGGTGACCGTGCCGCAGTTCAACGCCGTCAACACATCGCTGGTCGAGCGGCTGGAGTCGGCGTTCCTCGGGAACGCCGACGCCGGCGAGGTCCTCGACGGCCTGGCCGACGACATCGAGGGACGGCTGTCGTGACGACGGCTGCCACGGCCGCGGTGACGGTGCGCGCTCCCGGCACCCCGGAGCCGGGCAGGCGACGGCGGCGGGGCGGTGAGGCGCCGGCCGCCTGGGCGCTGCTCGCGCCCAACCTGCTGCTGTTCGGGCTGTTCCTGCTGCTACCCCTGCTGGCGACGTCCTGGCTCTCGCTGTACAGCTCCTCGGGCTTCGGCCCCCGCGAGTACGTGGGCGCGGACAACTACCGCGAGCTGTTCGCTGACGCGACGTTCTGGCGGTCGGCCCTCAACACCGCCGTCTACGCCGGGCTCACCGTGCCCGTCTCGCTGGTCCTCGGGCTCGGCGTCGCCTTGGCGATCAACCGGCCGATGCGCGGGCGGGGCCTGCTCCGGGCCGTCTACTACCTGCCGTACGTGATCAGCGGGGTCGTCGTAGCTGTCGCCGGGCGCTGGCTGTTCAACGAGAACGTCGGGGTGGTCAACCGGGCGCTCCGCGCGATCGGCCTGCCCGGGGTCGCCTGGCAGTCCGAGGCGGTGCCGGCGATGGCCGCCCTGGTGCTCATCAGCGTATGGACGAAGGTCGGCTTCGCCATGGTCGTCTACCTGGCAGCGCTGCAGGGGGTGCCCGCCGAGTACCGGGAGGCGGCCGCCACCGACGGGGCCTCCCGATGGCAGACGCTGCGGCACGTCGTCGTCCCGCTGCTCCGGCCGACCACGGTGTTCCTCGTCGTGCTCGGGGTGATCGAGAGCTTCCAGGTGTTCGACGTCGTCTACGTGCTGACCGGCGGCGGGCCGGGCAACGCCACCGAGATGCTGGTGACGTACGCCTACGCCGAGGGCTTCGACGCCCGGCGGCAGGGCTACGCCGCGGCGATCGGCGTGGTCACCTACCTCGTCGTCCTGGCCCTGACCGCCGTGTGGTGGCGACGGCAGCGGGGCCGGGAGGTGGTGTCGTGAGCAGTGCCGTGCGGACGGCGTCGCCCCGGCGCCGGCACAGGAGCGCCGGCCGGGTCCCCTGGCGGTGGCTCGCGCTGCTGCTCGGGGCGCTGGTGAT
Organism: Modestobacter sp. I12A-02662; assembly: GCF_041028325.1. Classification (NCBI taxonomy): domain Bacteria; kingdom Bacillati; phylum Actinomycetota; class Actinomycetes; order Geodermatophilales; family Geodermatophilaceae; genus Modestobacter; species Modestobacter sp. I12A-02662. The sequence continues at coordinate 460,722 of NZ_JABGDE010000002.1, forward strand.
GCTGTTCCCGCTGTACTGGATGCTCGTCACCGCACTGAGCGACACCGCCGCGGTCACCAGTGGGCCCCTGCGGCTCTGGCCGGAGAGCGCGAGCCTCGCGGCGTTCCGGCGGGCCTTCGAGCTGCTGCCGTTCGGGCAGTTCTTCGTCAACTCCGCCGCCATCGCCGTCGTCGCGATGCTGCTGTCGGTGTCGCTGAACCTCGTGGCCGGGTACGTCCTGGCCAAGTACCGGTTCCGCGGCCGGCAGGTGGTCTTCGTGCTGGTCCTGTCGACCCTGATGATCCCGGTGCAGGTCGTCATGGTGCCGCAGTTCCAGCTCGTCGCCGGGCTCGGCTGGGTCGACTCCTACTGGGCGGTCATCGTGCCGCGGGCGGCGGAGGCGTTCGGCATCTTTCTGTGCCGGCAGTTCATGCTCGGGCTGCCCGACGAGGTGCTCGAGGCGGCGCGGCTGGACGGCGCGGGTCATCTGCGGGTGTTCTGGTCGGTGGTGCTGCCGATGAGCCGGCCGTTGATCGCGGTGCTGGTGATCCTCACGTTCATGTACCGCTGGAACGAGTTCGCCTGGCCGCTGATCGTGCTCAACGACCAGCGGCTGTTCACGGTCCCGATCGGGCTGGCCTTCCTGCAGGGTCAGTACGGGACCGACTACCCCGCCCTGATGGGCATGGCGCTGCTCACCACCCTGCCGGTCGTCGTCGTCTTCGCGCTCTTCCAGCGGCAGTTCGTCGAGGGGGTGGCCCGCAGCGGGCTGCGGTGACGCCGGCCGCTCAGGGGAGGGTCGGGTCGTCCGGCACGACGTCGGGCACACGGTTGGGGCCGGCCTCCGGCGGGCGCGGCCGGTCCTGCGGGTGCAGGCGGACCGCGACCAGCGCGACGTCGTCGTCCGGCTTGCCGTCGACGAGGCGTTCGATCAGCTCGTCGCACAGCTCCTGCAGGGGCCGGTCGGCGAGCTCGGCGAGGTGCTTCCGCAGCCGGTCGAGGCCGGTGTCCAGGTCGGCGTCCCGCCGCTCGATCAGGCCGTCGGTGTAGAGCAGCACGGTGGTGCCGCGGTCGAGGGTGACCACGTTCTCCGTCCGCACGGTGGTGGCGTTCACGCCGAGCAGCAGGTCGGCCTTCCAGTCGGCGAGCACCGCCACGCTGCCGTCCGGGTGCAGGGCGAGTGGCGGCAGGTGGCCGGCGTTGGCCCACACCATGCGGGTCACGCCGCGGGCGCGCTCGTCGTCGGTCTGCTCGAACCGGGCCACGGCGGCGGTGGCCAGCGTGTCGAGCTGCAGCACGGCCATCGCCGAGTCCAGGCCGCGCAGCACCTCCGCCGGCGACGCGTCGCTGTAGGCGGCGATGCCGCGCAGCAGGCTGCGCACCTGCCCCATCGCGGCTGCCGCGGCGGTGTCGTGCCCGACGACGTCGCCGATGACCAGCGTCGTGGCCCCGTTGGGCTGCAGGAACGCGTCGTACCAGTCGCCGCCGACCCGGGCCGCCTCGGCCGCGGGCTGGTAGCGCACGACGATCTCGGCGTGGTCGGGCTCCGGCGGCTCGGTGAGCAGGCTGCGCTGCAGCGTCTCGGCCATCTGCTGCTGCTGGCTGAACAGCCGCGCGTTGTCCCAGGCCAGGCCGGCCCGGTCGGCGACGTCCTGGGCGACCGACACGTCGTCGGGGCTGGGGGTGTGGCCGTCGTCGAAGAAGAGGGTCAGCAGGCCCAGCGTCCGGCCGCGGGCCCGCAGCGGCAGCGCGACCTCCGTCCGCGGGTCCAGGACGGCGAGCAGGTCGTGGGCGGTCCCCGGCGGGAGCAGGTCGAGCACGTCGTGCCCGGCGAAGGTGACCGCGGCGTTGGAGTGCAGCGCGCGGCCCACCGGCGCGGTCATCGGCATGGCGTCCAGGCGCACCTCGGCGTAGCGCTCGAGGATCGACCGCCGTGCCGGGTCGACGTGCCAACTGCCGACGTCGCGGGGGTGCCCGTCGTCGTCGATGACGGTGAGGATGCAGTAGTCGGCGAGCGCCGGGACGACGATCCGGGGCAGCCGGGCGGTCGCCGCCTGGACGTCGAGCGTGCTGGCGAGCTCCGCGCTCACCCGGGCCAGCATCGTCAGCCGCCGGGTGGCCCGCTCGGCCTGCTCGTTGGCGCGCCGGCGATCGGTGACCTCGAGGAAGTAGACCGACAGCCCGTCCGGGGTGGGCCAGGCCCGCAGTTCGAACCAGCCGTTGAGCGGCGCCGGGTAGTGCGCGTCGAACGCGAGCGGCTTGCCCGTCTCGACCGCCTGCCGGTAGCTGTCCTCGAAGACGCTGTTCACCGCGGCGGGGAAGGCCTCCCAGATGACCTTGCCGAGCAGCTCGTCACGGCTGTGCTGCAGCAGGCGCTCGGCCTCCGCGTTCACGTGCGTGAAGCGCCACTCGCGGTCGAGGGAGTAGAAGCCGGCCGGCATGGCCTCGAGCAACCGGGTGACCCGGGCTTCGCCGGCGTGCTCGGCCGTCACGTCGAAGGCCACGCCGATGAACCGGGTCGCCGCCTCGCCGGGCTCGCCGAGCGCCCTGCCGCGGGCGGCAACCCACCGGGTGTCCCCGTTCGGCAGCTGGACCCGGTAGTCGGTCTCGAAGTCCCCGACCGTGGCGATGGCGTGCTGGAGCGCCTCGCCCACCCGGGCGACGTCGTCCGGGTGCAGTCGGGCGTTGAACGCCTCGATGGTCTGCTCGAAGGTGTCGGCCTCGTAGCCGAACATCTCCATCAGGCGGGAGTCCCAGGTGAGCTGCTTGCTCACCAGGTCCCAGTCGAACGTGCCGATGCCGGCCGCGGCGATCGCCAGCTGGGCGCGGACGCGGGCAGCCTCCACGTCCGAGGACGCCGCACCGCCGACGGGCGTCCGCTCCACCACTGCACCACCCACAGACCTCGGCTCACGGCGCGCGCGCCGGAGGAGAACACGGCTCGCTGTCGAGCGCTCAGCCCTGAGTTATGTCACGGCGGACCGGCCGGGGCAAGCGACGGGGACGGACATCACGCGATCCTGGGACGGGAGTGGCGCGCGGGGCGGCAGAGGCCGGGTGAGCGCGACCGGTGGCCGCTGTGCGATAACCGTCGGCATGACAGCGACTGCGGCCGCCGCGTGAGCTCATCGGACGGCGCTGCCCTCGCCCCGCCGCGGGTGGAGGGCACCGCGGTCGACAAGGGCCTCCGACGCGGGGCGCTCGGCCTGGTGTCCTCCGTCGTCCTGGGCGTCTCCTCCACCGCGCCGGCGTACGCGCTCGCCGCCACGCTGGGCTTCGTCGTCATCGCCGTCGGCGTGCAGGCCCCGGCGGTGATGCTGCTGGCGTTCGTCCCGATGTGGCTCATCGCCGTCGCCTACGCGCAGCTGAACCGGCGCGAACCGGACTGCGGGACGACGTTCACCTGGGCCGCCCGGGCGTTCGGCCCACGGGCGGGCTGGATGGGCGGCTGGGGGATCATCGCCGCCGACGTCATCGTGATGGCGAACCTCGCCCAGGTCGCCGGGTCCTACGGTTACCGGCTGGTCGGGCTGGACTCCCTGGCGGAGAGCACGCTGTGGACGACGCTGGCCGGGGTCGGCTGGATCGCGCTGATGACCTGGCTCTGCTACCGGGGCATCGAGCCCACGGCCCGGGTGCAGTGGGTGCTGCTGGTCATCGAGATCGTCGTCCTGGTCGCGTTCGCCGCCTACGCGCTGGTCGCGGTCTACGGCGGGACGGCGCCGGCCGGCTCGCTGATGCCGTCGCTGTCGTGGCTGTGGCCGGCCGGGCTCGAGTGGTCGTCCCTGACCGAGGCGGTGCTGCTGGCGGTCTTCATCTACTGGGGCTGGGACTCCGCGCTGGCGGTCAACGAGGAGACCATCGACCCCGCCCGCTCGCCGGGGCGGGCGGCGATCATCTCCACCGTGCTGCTGGTCGGCATCTACACCGTCGTGTCGATCGCGACGGTCGCCTTCGCCGGCGTCGGCACCGAGGGGATCGGGCTGGGCAACGAGGCCAACGCCGAGGACGTGTTCGCCGCGCTGGGCGCGACGGTGTTCGGCGACGACCTCGCGGGCCGGGTGTTCGAGACCCTGCTGCTGCTCTCGGTGCTCACCTCGGCCGCAGCCTGCACGCAGACGACGATCCTGCCCACCGCCCGGGGGACGCTGTCCATGGCCGCGTACGGGGCGCTGCCGGAGCGCTTCGCCCGGATCCACCCGCGGTACCTCACGCCCACCGTCTCGACGGTCTGGATGGGCGTGGTCTCCGTCGCGTTTTACGTGGGGCTCACGCTGGTCAGCGAGAACGTGCTGCAGGACTCGATCGTGGCGACCGGCATGCTCATCGCCTTCTACTACGGGTTGACCGGGTTCGCCTGCGCCTGGCAGTTCCGCCGCTCGCTGCGCTCGGCCCGCGACGTCCTCATGCGCTTCCTCCTGCCGCTGCTGGGCGGGGTGTTCATGCTGGTGGTGTTCGTGCTCGCCTGCATCGAGTACGCCGACCCGGCGTACGGCTACACCACGGTGCTGGGGGTGGGCGGCGTCTTCGTCGTGGGCGTCGGCTCGCTGCTGCTGGGCGTGCTCCTGATGATCGCCTGGAACCTCGTCGCCCCCGCGTTCTTCCGCGGCGAGACGATGCCGCGGGAGTGAGCCGCGGCCGGCTCCGCGGCCACCGACGAAGCGCCGCCTACCTCTGATCCCCCTCGAAGGGGGCAACCGTGGGTCTTTCGTGTTTCGTGGCTTCAGGTTCGCACGGCCCCTGCCGACCCTCTGGGCAAGCGAGGAGAGGGGCCGGTCATGATGACCTTGGCATGCGATGCGGTCGGGCAGGCGGGGCTGTCCGCGGCGACGGCGTCCTTGGACGAGCAGCAGCCGGGAACGCTGCTGTTCGTCTCCGGATGGCTGACCACCGCGGCCGACCTGACCCGGGAGGCCATGCTGATGCGCGATCTCGCGTCGACCTTCGACGTCCTGCTCTGAGGAAGGGCCGCGGGCTCAGGGCGCCCCCGGGCAGCCGGGACCGCCCGGCACCCAGCTCGGCGTCGTCCGCCGCGCGCCGTCCGGCCGCCCAGCCCGCCGGGTCCACCGCGGGCCCGCTCCGCTGGCGCAAGCGCGGGAAGAGCTCGTCGACCACCCGGTCGACGGCGGCCGCGCGCTCGGCGAGCAGCGGGACCAGCGCGCTGCCGTACGTCACGGAGGCCTCGGCTCGGGCCTGGTCACGGGCGTCGGTGAGCCGTTCCCCGATGCGCTGGGCGAAGGAGTAGTAGAAGCCCCGCCGGTAGGCGGTGGACCGGGCGCGGGCACCGCCGGCTCCGGCCTCGAGGCTGAGGGCGCGACCGGCCTGCACCAGCAGCGAGGTGACCAGCAGCTCCACGAGGTCCAACTCGGCCGCCATCCCCACCAGCGTGGCGATGCCGAACCGGGCATGAGGACGACACGCACGCCGTTCGCCCGGGCGACCGCGTGGACCACCGACGCCTTGGCCTCCGCGTGCGGATCGTCGAGGTGGAAGCGGCGGACCCCGACGGTGGCGCTCCCAGCCGCCCCCTCACCACGTCCGGCGAGGACCGCGGTGTCGATGGCGTACCGGGCCATGAGCTCCTGGGGCCTCGCGGTCAGCGCCTCGGCCTCGGCGGCGAACTCGGTCGACTCCGCCTTGGCCAGCAGTCCGCGGATCCGGCTCAGCGCCCGCTCGTCGGGAGCGCCCGGATCGAGGGGCGGCTGCGTCGCCGACGAGCCCGACGGCGGCGGCGTCAGCCGCTCGATCGGCGGCAGGCTCCGCAGCACGCCGACGACCCGCAACACCTCGCGCCAGGCCACCGCCGGGACGACCCGCTCGGCGCGCCACCAGTCGGTGACGGACCCGGCCGGCACCTCGAGCCGGTCCAGTTGCGCCTGCCAGGCGGGGGAGACGCCGGCCGGCACCCCGGCGATCACCGCGGACACCAGCCGGCCGGCCCGCTGGGTGGCGCGTCGCCGTACGACGTGGACGACGTCGGCGGGCTGCCAGCCGTTCTGCCACAGCCGCAGGAGCAGGTCGGACACCATGCGCTGAACCGAGCCGTCGCTGTCCACGCCGGCGTCGCGGCTGATCAGCCGGACGACGACGCGGTCCAGGTCGGCCGCCTGCACGCCCGGCTCCGCCGCGAGCCGCCCACCGGCCAGCACCAGCCGCAGCACGTCCTCAGCCGTCGTCGATCCCTGCACGGGTGGTCCTTCCGTCTCGTGGCCGGCGCCGCGCCGGGGCCGGCTCCGGCTCAGCCTCGACCACCCGGCCGCTGCGGTCGCGCGAGGGGAGGGGCTGTGGAACGGCACCGTGCCTGGGGACAGGGAGCAGCACACCGGCCCGGGACAGGCTCGAGGAGCGGCCGCTCCGGCGCCGGAAACGGGTTGACCCCGCGGGGACGCTGGCCGTGTGCCAGTCCGCGTCCGGCCGTTCACCGCCGAAGACCTCCCCGAGGTCGTCGCCCTCGCGCTCCGCGCCTGGGCGCGGTGTTCGCCTCGATGGCGGACGCGCTGGGACCAGCGGTGTACGACCACCTCTACCCGGACTGGGAGGCCGCCCAGGCGCGGGCGGTGACGGCCGGCTGCACCCGCGAGGGCACGCGGGTGTGGGTCGCGGCGGACGAGTCCGGTCCGGCCGGTTTCGTGACCGTCGTCGTCCACGACGAGACGTACGACGAGCCGGACAGCGGGGAGATCGAGATGCTCGCGGTCGACCCGGTCCGGCAGGGCCGCGGCGTCGGCGGGCTGCTGACCGCCCACGCGCTCGACGCGATCCGGCAGGCGGGGTGCCGGATCGCGGTCGTCGCCACCGGTGGGGATCCCGGGCACGCACCGGCCCGCCACGTGTACGAGCGGGCAGGTTTCCGGCCTCTGCCGCTGGTCCGGTACTACCAGCCCCTGTGAGGCGCGGGGGCTGAGCAGCCACCCGGTGTGCACCGGCGTCGCTAGGTTGGCCGCCATGGCCGACCTCGCCACGCGCGCCCGCACCCTGATGGAGCTGCACACCGCGCCGGAGATCCTGGTGCTCACCAACGTGTGGGACGTCGGCTCGGCGCGGGTGGTCGCCGCAACCGCCGGTGTCCGGGCGCTGGCCACCGCCAGCCACGGGATCGCCGCCACCTTCGGCTACGAGGACGGCGAGAACATCCCGCTGGACCTGCACCTGGACATGGTCGGCCGGATCGCCGCCGCGGTGGACCTGCCGGTGTCGATGGACATGGAGGCCGGCTACGGCGACCCGGGCGAGACCACCCGGCGGGCGATCGCGGCGGGGGTCGTCGGGGGCAACCTGGAGGACCAGATGCGGCCGCTGCACGACGCCGTGGATGCCGTCGAGGCGGTGCTCCGCGCCGGCCGGGACACCGGGATCGACTTCGTGCTCAACGCGCGCACCGACGCGTTCATCCGGGCCGGCCGCGACGCCGACCGGTCGGCCGTGCTCGCGGAGGCGGTGCGCCGGGGACGCGCCTACCTGGACGCCGGCGCGCCCGTGATCTTCGTGCCGGGAGTGGTCGCCCGGGAGGAGATCGTCGCGCTGGTGGACGGACTCGGGCCGGGGCGGCTCACGCTGATCAGCGTCCCCGGGCAGTCGCTGCCGGCACGGGAGATGCAGGACCTCGGCGTCGCCCGGGTGTCCACCGGCCCGTTCACCCAGCGGGTGGCGCTCACCGCGCTGCAGGACGCCGTCGCCGAGATGGTGGCCGGCGGCACGCTGCCGGCCGGCACGCGCCCGTTGACCTGAGCCATGGGCGGCGCGTCGGCACGGTTGGCCTGGGCCGCGGAGATGGCCGCCCCGCAGCCGGGTGAGCGCGTACTCGAGGTCGGCTGCGGTCACGGCGTCCTGCTCTCCCTGATCGCCGAGCGGCTGGCCGGCGGGTCCGTGCTGGGTCTGGACAGGTCGCCGACGATGACCGCCGCCGCGCTCCGGCGGAACCGCGAGGACGTGGCAGCCGGCCGGGTGGCCGTGCAGACCGCCGAGCTGGCCGCCGCCGACCTGCCGGCCGAGGCGTTCGACCTGGTGGTCGCCGTCCACGTGGGGGCGTTCTGGCGGTCGCCGGCCGAGGACTTCGGCGTCGTCCGCCGGGTGCTCGCCCCAGGCGGACGGTTCGTCCTGGTCGACCAGCCGCTCACGCCGGGCGCGGCGGATGGACGGGCCACCCGGATCGCCGCCCTGGCCGCGCCGTACCGGCTGGCGGTGACCGGCGTCCACACCGGGGACACGCCACCGCGGCCGTCGATCGCGATCGGACTGTGCGTCGCCAGGTGACGGTGGGCCGGACCGGCTCGGACGAGGACGCCGGGTGAGCTGCGCCGTCCCCGGTGGCTGGGGTGCGGACCTGGGCGCAGCATCGGGGGCACGTCGACGACGACGAGAGAGAGGGCATCGCCGCCATGACCGAACAGCTCCTGCCCGCCGACTTCCTCGGGTACCAGTCACTGCTGCCCGACGAGGAGCAGAAGGAGCTGCTGGCCCTCCGCGAGTTCCTGGCGAGCGAGGTCAGGCCGCGGGTCAACGCCGCCTGGGCGGCCGCTGAGTTCCCGATGGACCTGGTCCCGCGGTTCGCCGCGGCGGACATCGTCGGCCGCTCCTACGACTGGGAGGGCCGCCCGCGCGCATCCCGGCTGTTCACCGGGTTCCAGGCGATGGAGCTCGCCCGCGTCGACCCGTCGATGGCCACCTTCATCGGGGTGCACGGCGGCCTGGCGATGGGGTCGATCATGGTCCTCGGGTCCGAGGAGCAGCGGCAGCGCTGGATCCCGTCGATGATGCGGCTGGAGACGATCGGCGCGTTCGCGCTCACCGAGCCCGAGGGCGGGTCCGACGTCGCCCGCGGCATGCGGACCACCGCCCGCCGGGACGGCGACTCATGGGTGCTCAACGGCGCGAAGCGCTGGATCGGCAACGGCACCTTCGCCGACGTCGTCGTGGTGTTCGCCCGCGACGTCGCCGACGACCAGGTGAAGACCTTCGTCGTGGAGAAGGGCACCGCCGGTTTCGCGGCGAGCAAGATCGAGGACAAGATCGCGCTGCGCACCGTGCAGAACGCGGACCTGACGTTCAGCGACTGCCGCATCCCCGCCGCGGACAAGCTCGAGGGCGGCAACTCGTTCCGCGACGTCAACAAGGTGCTGAAGGTGACCCGCGGCGGCGTCGCGTGGAGCGGCGTCGGCTGCCAGCTCGGCGCCTACGAGGCGGCGGTCGCCTACGCCGGGGAACGCGTGCAGTTCGGGAAGCCGATCGGCAGCTTCCAGCTGGTCCAGGACCTGCTGGCGCGGATGCTGGGCAACGTCACCGCCAGCCTCGGCATGACCGTGCGGATCTCCCAGCTGCAGGAGCGGGACGAGCTGCGGGACGAGCAGGCGGCGCTGGCCAAGAGCTACGTCACCGGGCGGGGCCGGGAGACCGTCGCCATGGCCCGCGAGGTCTTCGGCGGCAACGGGATCGTCCTCGACCACGACGTCATCCGGTTCTTCACCGACGCCGAGGCGCTGTACTCCTACGAGGGGACCCGGGAGATGAACACCCTCATCGTCGGGCGGGCGATCACCGGCATCAGCGCCTTCCACTAGTCCTCGATGACGTCCAGTCCCTGCTCCCGCAGCTGCGCCAGGTGGTCCAGCATCCCCTTGAGGACCTCCGGGTCGTGGCCCTCCCAGCTGTCCACCTCGCCGACCACCCGCAGCGGATGGCGGGTGCGGTAGGACTGCGTGGGGTTGCCGGGGAACCTCTTGTCGGTCACGTTCGGGTCGTCCTCGAAGGGACCCAGGGGCTCGACGACGTAGACGTGTCCCCGCTCCCGGCTCCCGGCCAGCGCGGTCGCCAGCTCCGCTCCCCACGCGGCGGTGTCCACGAGCGCGGTGAAGTAGATGTGGTTGGACACCCGGCCCTCCTGGAAGTTGGAGCCGTGGCCGGGGACCAGCTCGTCGCCGGCCACGAGCGCGGACCTCGTCCCGTGGTAGAAGGGCCCGGCGATGTGGTCGCAGCGTTCGTAGGTCACGGGGACGCGGGTGCTGCCGTTCTCGCCCATCACCGTCCTCTCGTCGGACATCACGGTCGGCCGCACGCACGACGGCCCCCGGTGCGGTGCACCGGGGGCCGTCGTACGTACGTGCGGTGGGGTCAGGAGGTGGCGTGCCCCTGCACGGTCTGCTTGGAGTCCTGGGCCTGGCCCTGGACGTCCTGAGCGGCCGACTGGCCCTCCGACTTGACCGTCTGCACGCCCTCCTGCGCCGTCTCCTTGACCGACTGGACGGCGTCCTGGGCGGCCGGCTTCAGGTTGTCGCCGATCTCCTGGGCCACGTTCTTGGCCTGGTCGACCAGCGGCTGGGAGTGCTCCCGGACCGCCGACTCGGCCTGCGAGGCCAGCTGCTTCTCCTTCTCGCTGGTGGGCAGGAGGGAGGAGACCAGCCAGCCGACGCCGAAGGCGATCACGCCCGCGGCGAGCGGGTTGCCCTGCGCCTGGCGCTGGATGGTCTGCGGGGCCGACTGCACGGCGTCCATGGCGGTGCTGGCGGCGTTCGAGACGTTCTCCGAGGCCGTCGACGCCGCGCCCTGGACGCTGCCGGCGACGTTGGAGGTCGTGCCGCTGGCGCGCTGGCCCGTGTCGTGGGCCGCGCCGAAGACGCGGTCCTTGAGCCCGGACACCGTGCTCTTCGCCCGTCCGACGCGGCGGTCGACGACCCGCGTGGGGTTGACCTTCTCGTTCAGGGCGTCGACGTCGTAGCTGAGGTTGCTACGGGTCTCCTCGATCTGGCGCCGGATCACTTCCGGGTCGCTGCTGGTCATGTCTGTCTCCTGTCCGGTCAGTTGGGCTTGAGGGCGCCGGGCACCTGCTGGAGGGTCTCCACGGTGCGCTCGGGCTTGGGGTTGAGCTGCTTCAGGCCGCTGAAGTCGACCTGCTTGAGCTGCTTGCGGCCCATCGAGTAGAGGACCGCGGCGATGATCAGCCAGAGCACGGCCACGATGAGCGCCGACCAGCTGTGGCCCACCAGGTGCGACAGGGCCCACCACAGGGCGATGGAGAGGAACAGCACGCCGAGGTGTCCGGCGTAGCCGGCGCCACCCAGCATCCCGGCGCCCTTGCCCGCCTTCGCACCCTGCGCCTTGACCTCGTCGGTCGCCTTGTTCGCCTCGGCCCGGAGCTCCGCCTTGGCCAGCTCGAGCTCCTGGCGCATCAGCGTCGACATGTCCCGGGTGACCTCACCGATCAGGTCACCGACCGACACGCCCTCGACGTCGGGATGCCCCTCGTCGGTCAGCGGCTGGGCGTCCCCGAGGTGCTGCGTGGTGTTGTGCGTCTGCCCGTACTCCTCGGCGGTGGGCGGTGCGGCGTAGCCCGTCGAGCCGGTCTGCGCGTATCCCGTGCCCGGCTGCCCGTAGGGCTGTCCGCCAGTCGGGGAGCTCACAGCCGGTCCTCCCCGGAAGTCCGCGCCGGGTCGTCCCAGCCGGAGGCGGTGGTCCCCGAGGTGCCCTCGGACGGGACCGTGCCGTACGGCGGCGGCGGGACAGCGCCGGTGGTCCCGGTGGTCGAGTACCCGGGGGTGGTGCCGGTGGTCTCGTACGCCGGCGTGGTGTAGCCGGTGGCCGGGGTGTCGGCGACGTAGTTGGTGCCGGTGGTGTAGCTGCCCTCGGCGTAGACCGGGCCCGGCGCGTCGTAGGCCCGCTGCGGGGTGTACCCGGTGGTCGAGGAGGAGCTGTCCTCCTTGTGCGCGGCCACCACACCGGTGGTCAGCCGGCCGGCGACGACGCCGGCGAGGGCTGCGCCGAGCAGGAACACGCCCGGCTTCCGGCGGGCGAAGGCGCGCACCTCGTTGACCAGGTCACCGGGCTCACGGCTCTGGATCCAGCCGGCGATCTCCTCGACCTTGTCCCCGGCCTGGCGGACCAGGTCGGCGGCGGGGCCGGACGGCGTCTGACCGCCGCCCTCGACCATGGTGCGCAGCTGCTGGGCGATCTCGGACAGGCCCTGGCCGGCCTTCTGCTGGCCGGTGCGTGCCTGGTCCTGGAGCTGCTGGCGGCCCTGCGCCACGAGGTCCTGCGCCTGGCGCCGGGTCTCCTGGGTGACCTGCTTGGCCTGGTCGGCGGCGGTCGAGGCGACCTGGCTGCCGGCCTGCGCCGCGGTCTGGCCCACGTTGCGGGCCTCGTCCTTGGCGACGTCCTTGGTGGACGGGGTACCCGTCACGCCGGTGGCGCCACTGGCCGGCGGCGGCTGCGTCGGGGTGCCGATGGAGTGGGTCATCGTTCCTCCTGTCGTGCGTCGGGTCCGTGACTGTGGTGCTGGTGTCCGGTGTGGGCGTCCGTGCCCGGTGGCGACCCCGCCCGCACGAGGGACACCGCCATGGCCGGCCGGGTGGCCGGGTGGTGGTGCTGGTCGCGGGACGGCGTGTGGGCACCGGGAGGTGCCCAGGTCGGTCGGTGTCGCTCGGCTGGGTCCCACCTGGCCTCGGTGGGACGCCGTCCGTCGGAGCACCTGGTACCCGCAGCGATCTACGGCGTAAACAGGAAGATCGACGCGGCGACCGGTTGCGCAGGCGCACCGCGTAGCCTGCGCCAGGCAAGGGAAGGCTTCCCTTCATGGTCGGAGGAGTGTGGATGAGCAGTCCGGCGCGCGAGCAGCGGCGGCCGCGGGTCGCGCGGGTCGGCGAGGTGGTGCGGACCTCGCGCGTGACCCCGCACATGATCCGGGTGGTCCTCGGTGGCGAGGGGCTGGCCGGCTTCCCGGCCGGGGAGTTCACCGACCACTACGTGAAGCTGTTGTTCCCACCGCCGGGCGCGCCCTACGGCGCCCCGTTCGACGTCGAGCAGGTGCGCGCCGAGTTCACCGCCGAGCTGTGGCCGGTCACCCGCACCTACACCGTGCGCTACTGGGACGCCGAGGCCGGCGAGCTGACGATCGACTTCGTCCACCACGGCGACGAGGGGCTGGCCGGGCCGTGGGCGGCCGCGGCCGCGCCCGGGGACCGCATCCAGCTCCTCGGCCCGGGCGGGGCCTATGCCCCGCACCCGGACGCCGACTGGCACCTGCTGGCCGGCGACGAGAGCGCGCTGCCGGCGATCGGCGCCTCGCTGGGCCGCCTCCCCGACGGCGCCCGCGCCCTGGTGTTCCTGGAGGTCGAGGGGCCGGCGGAGGAGCAGGCCGACCTGGTCGTGGCCGCCCCTTCCGAGCTGGTGTGGCTGCACCGCGGGGACCACGCACCGGGGGCCGTGCTGGTCGACGCAGTCCGGGCCTGCCCGCTGCCGGAGGGGACCGGGCACGTCTTCGTCCACGGCGAGGCCGGCCTCGCCCGCGAGCTCCGCCGTCACCTGCGGGCCGAGCGGGGCCTCGCACCGGAGTTCACCTCGATCTCCGGCTACTGGCGGCTCGGTGACACCGAGGACCGCTGGCAGGCCGGGAAGCGGGACTGGAACGCGCAGATCGAGGCGGAGGAGCAGGCGCTCGCCGCCGGCTGACGCCGGTCAGCCCAGGTCGTCGGTGCCGAACGTGTCGCACGCCGCCGGGTCGCCGGACTCGTAGCCGGTCGTGAACCAGAGCCGGCGCTGCTCGGAGGAGCCGTGGGTGAAGGCGTCCTGGTCGATCGTCCCGCCGCCCAGGTTCTGCTGGATGAAGTCGTCGCCGATCCGCCCGGCCGTGTCCAGGGCCCGGTCGATGTCGTCCTGGGTGATCTCGGCGATCAGAGGTGCGCCCGAGTCGTCGGGCACGGTGGTCGCGTGGTGGGCCCAGGCCCCCGCGTAGCAGTCGGCCTGAAGCTCCAGCCGCACGGTGCCGCTGGCCGGGCCGGTCTCGCCCGGCGTCACCTGCGCGTTCGTGCCGAGCAGGTTCTGCACGTGGTGCCCGTACTCGTGGGCGAGCACGTAGGCGTTGGCGAAGAGCCCGCCCTCGGCGCCGAACTGCGTCCGGAGGTCGTCGAAGAACGTCAGGTCGATGTAGACCAGCCGGTCGGCCGGGCAGTAGAACGGACCTGACCCGCTCGTGGCCCCGCCGCAGCCGGTCTGCACCTGGCCTGAGAAGAACACGGTGTCGGCGGGTTGGTAGCCCGGCAGCGTCCCGGTCCAGAAGTCCTGGATGGACTCGATGTCGGCCACGACCGCGCACTCCACGGACCCGTTCGCGTCCTCGCTGCTCCGGCACGACTGCTCCAGCGCGGCGTTGTCGGCGGTCTGCCCGCTGCCGAGCCCACCGAGCACTCCCGCGAGGTCGGCCGTCCCCCCGCCGCCGCCACCGCCGAGCACCTGCACCAGGACGACGACGATCAGACCCACTAGCCCGAGCCCGCCGCCGCCCACGGCCAGCCCGCGCCCACCACCGGTGCGCCCACCGCCGCCGCGGCGGTCCTGGACGCCGGAGGTGTCGAGGCTCCCGCCCTCCCGGTACCTCATCGCTGGCAGGCCTCCTCGTCGGGTCCGGTCGGTCGCGGGACGGGGGACAGCGGCTCCTGGGCTCCCGGCGGGACGCTCCCGCCGCCGCGGTGCCACTCTGCCGCCGCCGCTGATCGGGCGCATCCGGACCGGAGGCACCGGCGGGTCGGCCATGCCTGCCGGGGTCGCCGTCGCCGGCCGCGAGGTCGGCGGCGCCGCCCTAGGCTCGGGTCATGCCCCTGGAAGGTGAGTACGTCCCGAGTCCGGAGAAGTGGGTGCGGGACCAGGTGGAGGTGTACGAGCGCACGGGCGGCCGGGAGGCGAACACGCTGCCCGGGCGCACCGAGCCGGTGGTCGTCTACACCACCCGTGGCGCGCGGAGCGGGAAGATCCGCAAGTTCCCGTTGATGCGCGTGGAGCACGACGGCAGGTACGGCATGGTCGCCTCCGACGGCGGCGCCCCCAAGCACCCGACCTGGTACCACAACCTCAAGGCGCACCCGGACGAGGTGACCGTGCAGGACGGCGAGCGGGTGGTGGACGGCGTCGCGCGCGAGCTGCAGGGCGAGGAACGGGCGCAGTGGTGGGAGCGGGCGGTCGCCGCCTTCCCCGACTACGCGGACTACCAGGAGCGCACCGACCGGGAGATCCCGGTGTTCGTCGTCGAGCCCAGGAGCTGAGCGGCAGGCGCTCCCGGCGTCCAGCACGAGAGGCGCCTCCGATCACCCCGAGGGCTTCGGTTAGGCTTTCCTAAGTCGTCCGAGGGAGTGGGGCAGTCGTGCGCGGTGTCACGGGCAGGAGCGCGGTCGCGCTCATGGTGGTCGGAGTGCTCTCCCTGACCGCGTGCGGGTCGTCGTCCGGCGCGGCGGAGGAGCCCGCGGCCGCGGCGCAGGAGGAGACCCGCACGGTGACCCACGCGCTGGGCACGACGGAGATCGTGGGCGAGCCCGAGCGGGTCGTCGTCCTGGACACCGGCGAGCTGGACGCGGTGGTCGCGCTGGGCATCACCCCGGTCGGTGCCGTGCGCACGGACGTCAGCGCGGAGCTGCCCGGCTACCTCGAGGACGCCGGCGCGGACCCGGCCGAGATCGCCGAGGTGGGCACCATCAACGAGCCCGACCTGGAGCGGATCGCCGCGCTGGAGCCGGACCTGATCCTGTCCAACGCCGTCCGGCACCGGGAGATCTACGACCAGCTGAGCGCCATCGCCCCCACCGTGCTGGCCGAGGACGTCGGTGACACGTGGAAGGAGAACCTCCTCCTCGACGCCGAAGCGCTCGGGCTGACCGCGGAGGCCGAGCAGCTGCTCAGCGACCTCGAGGCCCGCGCCGTCGAGGTGGGTGCCCAGTTCGGGGACCCGGCCGCGCTGGAGGTCAGCGTCGTGCGCTTCGTCGGGGCCGGCTCGGTGCGGCTCTACGGCGAGGGCTCCTTCATCGGCACCGTGCTGGCCGACGCCGGCTTCTCCCGCCCCGAGGTGCAGCGCACCCCCGAGACGTTCGTCGAGGTGGGGCCGGAGGAGATCAGCCAGGCCGACGGGGACCTGCTGTTCTCCGCCGCCTACGGCGAGGACGGGCAGGCGGACCTGAGCGGACTGACCACCGGCGGCCTGTGGCAGTCGCTCCCGGTGGTGCAGCAGGGCCGCGCGTACCCCGTGGACGACGACCGCTGGTTCCTCGCGATCGGCCCGCTGGGCGCCGGGCTGGTGCTGGACGACCTCGAGGAGATCGCCGGCCGGCAGCCCAGCTGACCGGAACTCACGGCAGCGCGTCGTACACGGCCCGGGCCCGTGCCTCGACCTCCTCGGTCAGCTCGGTGAACGGCTCCAGCTCCAGGGGACGGCCCGTGGAGCGGCCCGCCCGCCAGGTGGCGACGGCCCGCCCGCCGCAGACCACGGTCGCGCGGAACACGCCGTTGCCGCCCGGGACGATCCGGTCGGCGAACTCGGCCGGCACCGTGCACGTCCGGTCGGCGTAGCCGAGCACGAGCTCGTCGAAGCCGGGCAGCAGCAGGACGCCGTCGGCCTCCTCCCGCGCCGCGGCCAGCCGCCCAGGGGTCGCCGGGTCCAGCCAGTGCTCGGTGCCCCCGGCGTCCAGCCGCTCCAGCCGGTCACGGACCTGCGCGAGCCCGGCCCGCGCGTCGCGCACCGGCACCCCGGCCCACCGGGCCAGGTCGGTGACCGTGGCCGGCCCGTGGCCGGTGAAGAAGCGCAGCGCCAGCTCGCCGAGCGCCGCCTCCCGCTCGAGCCGGCGGGGGCGGGGCACCCACTCGTCCAGCAGGACGAACAACTGGTCGCCGCCGTCCGTCGGGCCGAGGCAGAGCGTGCCGGTCTGCGACAGGTACCAGAGCAGGTGGTAGCCGCGCTGCCCGGTCGTCGGGACGCCGCCGTCCGCGAGCAGCGCGAGCACCCTGGGGCGCCGGAGCCGGCCGCCGCCGGCCAGCCCGGCCACCACCAGCTTCCGGGCGCGCTCGACCTCCGCGTCGGTGATCCCGAGACCGGCGCGGCGGGCGGCGGCGCCGGCGAGCGCCCGGGGGCCGAGCAGCTCGAGCATCCAGGGCAGGTCCTCGGCGGCGGTCAGGTGCAGGGTGCCGCGCATCGGCCAGGAGCGGACCACGGTGCCGGCATCGAGCGCGGCGACCACCCCGGCGCGGGTGCCGTCGGCGGTCCGCAGCGCCACGGAGGTGAGCGCACCCGGCAGGTCCTGCGCCTGCACCGCGGTGAGCCGGCGCACCACTCCGGCTGGGTCCAGCTCCCGCGGGCCGACCAGTCCCTGGGCCGCCATCCGCAGCAGGCCGAGTTCCGACGTCATGGCGCGCAGCGTGGCACCCGGTACCGACGGTCAGCGGCGCAGCCGCACGTAGACCATGTCCTCGGCGTCCGGCTCGGTGGTCAGCGGGCGGAACCCGGCGCCCGCGGCGGCCCGCAGGCTGGCGGCGTTGTCCGGCTCGATGCCCAGCACGAACTGCTCGACGTCGGCCAGCTCGGCCGCCTCGGTGAGCGCGCGGAGCGCCGACCGCCCGTGGCCCTGACCCCACCGCGCCGGGTCCACCACGTAGGCCGCGCCCATGGCCCGTCCCTCGTGCACGGCGGTGACCTGCTCGGTTGCCGGGTCCCACACGGTCCAGCGGTCGTAGACGTCCCCACCGATCTGCGCGACCGGCGCGCCCTCGTGGTCGAGGGCCACGTAGGAGTGCGCCCGGAGCACCCGGCGACCGCGGAAGTCGTCGTCCCGGCGGGCCGCGGTGCGCAGCGCGAACTCCCGCTCCGGCCACGTCCGGCCGCCCAGCCGGCGCTGCACCTCGGGGTGGTCGAACCAGGGCAGGACGGCGGCGAGCAGCTCGGGTTCCAGCGGCACCAGCCGGAGTGCGGGGACGACGGCCACCGGCCCACCCTGCAACACCGTTCGCGCGGCGTCATCCGGAGATCCCGGCCGACCCGGCACCGCGGGCGCCGCCGCCCGCGCTACCGTCCCGCCACAGCCGGAGGGGGACCCATGACCGACGAGATCGACGCCTGGTTCGCCACCGCGGGGCCGCGCGAGGGCGACCTGCGGGGGGTGGACGCGCTCGTGCAGGCCGCGGCGCCGGGGATCGACCGGCAACTGGTCCCGGTCGGCAGCGGGCAGATGCTGGGCTACGGGCTCATGCCCTACCGGCCGAAGTCGGCGAAGGAGACCACCATGTGGCCGCTGATCGCCCTCGCCCCGCAGAAGCGGCACCTGTCGCTGTACGTGTCCGCCGTCGTCGACGGCCAGTACCTGGCCGAGTCCCGGGCCGCGGAGCTGGGCCAGGTGTCCTGCGGGAAGAGCTGCATCCGCTTCGCCTCGCTGGACCGGGTCGACACCGTGGCGCTGGACCGGCTCCTGCGGGACGCCGTGGCCACCACCCGGGCCGGCGGGAACGACTACTCCGCCTCCTGACGCGCGGCCCGCAGCAGCGCCACGACCTCCTCGTCCGGCACCTGCCCGAAGTGCGCGTAGTGCGCGCTCACCGCGCCGAAGGGCCGGGGCGTCGCGACGCTCACCACCTCCACGCCCTCGGCGGTCAACCGCCGGACCGCGTCGGTGGCGCACACCGGCGCGGCCAGCACGACCCGGACCGCGCCCAGGGCCCGGACCACCGCGCAGGCGGCCCGCGCGGTGGCGCCGGTGGCCACGCCGTCGTCCACCACGATCGCCGTCCGGCCGGCCAGCGGCAGGCGGGGTGCCACCGCCCGCAGCCGGCGCACCCGCCGGTCCAGCTCGGCACGCTCCCGGGCCTCCACCTCCTCGAGCGCCGCGGGCGCCACCCCGGCCCGGCGGACGACGTCGGGGGAGTGGACCGCCGCGCCGTCCTCCCCGATCGCCCCCATCGCGAGCTCGCGGTGGCCGGGCACGCCGAGCTTGCGGACCACCACCACGTCCAGCGGAGCGGCCAGGGCGGCCGCCACCTGCGCGGCCACCGGCACCCCGCCACGGGGCAGCCCCAGCACGACGGCCTCCTGCGCCCGCAGGTGCTCCAGCCGGGCGGCGAGCTGCCGGCCGGCGTCGGCGCGGTCGCGGAACAGCACGGTGCACCTCCGGTCCGGCTGATCGTCCTCCGTCCCCGGCGTCCGGGCGACACGCCGGACGCGGGACGCGCCGTGATCCGTCCCGCCTGACGGAACGGCCCTGGTGTTCCAGAGGCGGGTGAGACAACCTGGTTCCCGAACCCGCCCCACCCTCGGAGAGGACCCACGTGACCCGCTTCGGGATCCCGTCCCCTTCCCCAGCCGTCGACGACGTCCGTATCGACCTCGCGGTCGACCTCGCGGTCGGCCGCCTCGCCGAGGAGTTCGACGACCGCGCCGAGACGCAGACCGTCGTCGACGTGGTCCGCACCTGCTGGAACGACCTCAGCGGCGTGCCCGCCACCGCCCTGCCCGAGCTGGTCGAGCGACTGGCCCGGCACCGGCTGCTCGCGACCGTCGGCTGAGGAAGGACCCCCTGCCCCCACCGCTCGCAAGCTCGCGGTGGGCCCCTGCAGGGGGGCCGAAAGCGGCTTGCCGGGCCAGGGACGATGACGGCGTGGGCCACGTCGACGTCACCGGGGTGCGGCACACCCTCCCGGACGGGCGGGTGCTGCTCGACGCCGTCTCCTTCCGGATCGGTGACGGCGCCCGCGCCGCGCTGGTCGGCGAGAACGGCGCCGGCAAGACCACGCTGCTGCGGATCATCAGCGGCGACTTGACCCCGGAGGCCGGCAGCATCGCCCGGGCCGGTGGGCTCGGGGTGATGCGGCAGTTCATCGGCTCGGTCCGCGACGACACCACCGTCCAGCGGTTCCTGGTCGACCTCGCGCCCCCGGCGGTCCGGGCGGCGTGGGACGCGGTCGAGGACGCCGAGCTCGCGCTGATGGAGACCGACGACGAGCCGGCCCAGCTGGCCTACGCCGCGGCCCTCGCGCAGTGGGGCGACGTGGGCGGCTACGACGTCGAGGTCACCTGGGACACCGTCACGGTCGCCGCGCTGGGCGTCCCCTACGACCGGTGCAAGTACTGCGAGCTGTCGACCCTCTCCGGTGGTGAGCAGAAGCGGCTCGCGCTGGAGTGGCTGCTGCGGGGCCCCGACCAGGTGCTGCTGCTCGACGAGCCGGACAACTACCTCGACGTGCCCGGCAAGCGGTGGCTGGAGGAGCGGCTGCGGGAGACCCGCAAGACGGTGCTGTTCGTATCGCACGACCGGGAGCTGCTCTCCCGCGTCGCCGACCGGGTGGTCACCGTCGAGGGTGGGACCGTCTGGGTGCACGGCGGCGACTTCGCCGGCTATCCCGCGGCCCGGGCGGCCCGGCACGAGCGCCTGGCCGAGGTCCGCCGGCGCTGGGAGGAGGAGCACCAGCGGCTGGTCGAGCTCGTGCGGACGCTGCAGCAGCAGGCCAAGAACTCACCGGACATGGCCTCCCGCTACTCCGCGGCGCAGACCAGGCTGGCGAGGTTCGAGGCCGCCGGGGCGCCACCGGACCGCCCACCAGAGCAGTCGGTGACGATGCGGCTGCGCGGCGGGCGCACCGGCGTGCGGGTGCTGGTCGCCGAGCAGCTGGAGCTCGACGGGCTGATGCGGCCGTTCGACCTGGAGGTCGACTACGGCGACCGGATCGCCGTCCTGGGGTCCAACGGCGCGGGGAAGTCGCACTTCCTGCGGCTGCTGGCCGGGCAGGAGGTCGCGCACCGGGGGAGCTGGCGGCTCGGGGCGCGCGTCGTCCCCGGCTTCTTCGCCCAGACCCATGCGCACCCGGACTGGCTCGACCGGACGCTGGTGGACCTGCTGTGGCACGGCGAGCCCGGGCGCCCGGGCGTCGACCGGGGCCGGGCGATGGCCACCCTGCGCCGGTACGGGCTGGTGGCGCAGGGCGACCAGCCCTTCGGGTCCCTCTCCGGCGGCCAGCAGGCGCGGTTCCAGGTCCTGCTGCTGGAGCTCTCCGGCGCGACGCTGCTGCTGCTGGACGAGCCCACGGACAACCTCGACGTGCTCTCCGCGGAGTCGCTGGAGCAGGCGCTGGCCGCGTTCGACGGCACGGTGCTCGCCGTGACGCACGACCGCTGGTTCGCCCGCACGTTCGACCGGTTCGTGGTGTTCGGCGCCGACGGGCGGGTGTACGAGTCGCCCGAGCCGGTGTTCGACGAGGCCCGCGTGCAACGAGCCCGCTGAGCCTCCCCGGGCGGCGGCGTCAGCGCAGCATCGACGCCATCGCCCGGTGCCAGGCCGCGACGTCGGCGTCGACCGCGCCCTGCGGGGAGCGGGCCTCCACCGCCGCCGGAGCGGTCGCGGCGAGCTCTGCCGCTATCGCGGCCGCCTCCGCCCGCTCGGCGCGCTCGCTGCGCATGCCGGCCGCAGCGATGCCCGCCCCGGCCAGCGCGAGCGCCGCGCCCACCCAGATCGGCGCGGCGTATCCCAGGCCGAGGCTGAGCGTCGCCGCGCCGAGGGCCGCGCCCAGCGCGTTGGCCAGGTTGAACGCGGCCTGGTTGGCCGCGGACACGAGGCTGCCGCCGCGTACCCGGGCCGCGTCGATCGCCCGGTTCTGCACCGCCGGGCCCAGGGCGAAGGCGACGACGCCGAACAGCACCAGCGTGGCGACCGCGGCGACGGCGGAGGTGACGACCGCCGCGAAGACCGCGAGCACGACCGCCGTGGCGACCAGCCCGCCGGCGATGAAGGAGGACCCGAAGCGGTCACCCAGCCGCCCGCCGAGCAGGGTGCCCGCCGTCGTCCCGATGCCGAAGAGAGCCAGCACGATGGTCACCGCGCCCTCGGGCAGACCGGCGAGCTCGGTCAGGATCGGGCTCACGTAGCTGTACACGGAGAAGAGCGCGGCGAAGCCGACCGTCGTGATGGTGAGCACCAGCCACACCTGCCGTCGGCGGAACGCGGACAGCTCCGACCGCAGATCGGTCGGCTCCCCGGCCCCCCGCGGCAGCCAGGCGAGGAGCCCGGCGATGGTGACCAGCCCGATCGCCGCGACCCCGCCGAAGACCAGCCGCCAGCTCAGCTGCTGGGCGACGAACGTGCCCAGCGGGACGCCGACGACGTTGGCCAGCGTGAGCCCGACCATCATCAGCGAGATGGCCTGGGTGGCCTTGTGCGCGGGAACCAGCCGCCGGGCGGCCACCGCGCCGACGCCGAAGAAGGACCCGTGCGCCAGGGCGGTCAGCACCCGGGCGCCGACGAGCGTCGCGTACCCGGGCGCCAGCGCGGAGAGCGCGTTGCCGACGGTGAAGACGACCATCAGCGCCACCAGCGTCTGCCGCGGGGTGAAGCGGACGCCCAGCGCGGTGAGCGTCGGAGCGCCGATGACGACGCCGAGCGCGTACGCGGAGATGAGCAGGCCGACCGCCGAGACCGAGACGCCGAGGTCGGCCGCGACCTGCGGCAGCATGCCCATGATCACGAACTCGGTCGTGCCGATGCCGAAGGCACCGATGGACAGGGCGAGCAGGGCGCGGGGCACGAGGAGGACTCCGGACGGCAGGGGACGGGCGGTGCGGACGTCGCCGTCCACCTCTCAGCCAACGGCAGCGCCGCCGGCGTCTTCCACCTGAGGGGTCATGAGGTCCATCACGTCCGGCCGCGGGCCGCGCACGCATCGTGCGCGGCCCGCCGGCTCCCGGACGGATCAGGGCGTGAGGAGCACCTTCACCGCGCCGTCCTGCTTCTGCCGGAAGGTCTCGTACGCCTGCGGCGCCTGCTCCAGCGGCACGTGGTGGGTGGCGAAGGTGTCGACGCCGAGCGGGTCCTCGTCGGTCAGCAGCGGCAGGATGTCGGGCACCCAGCGCCACACGTTGGCCTGCCCCATCCGCAACTGGATCTGCTTGTCGAACATCCGCATCAGCGGCAACGGGTCGGTCGCGCCGCCGTAGACCCCGGACAGCGAGATCGTGCCGCCCCGGCGCACGGCCTCGATGGAGGTGTTCAGCGCGGCCAGCCGGTCGACGCCGGCCACCTGCATGACCTTCTCCATCAGGGCGTCGGGGAGGAGCGCGGTCGCCTTCTGGGCGAAGCTGGCGCCGGGGGAGCCGTGCGCCTCCATCCCGACCGCGTCGATGACCGCGTCCGGGCCGCGCCCGTCGGTCTGGTCGCGGATCCAGGCGACGACGTCGGCCTGCTCGGTGCGGTCCAGCACCTCCGCGCCCCGCGCGCGGGCGCGGGCGACCCGCTCGGGGACCGTGTCGCAGGCGAACACCCGGGAGCCCAGGTGGCCGGCGATCCGGGCGGCCATGTCACCGATCGGCCCGAGCCCCAGCACGAGGACGGTGCCGCCGGGCGGGGGAGCGGCGTACTGCACGGCCTGCCAGGCCGTCGGGAGCACGTCGGAGAGGTAGACGAAACGGTCGTCGGCCGGGCCGTGCGGCACCTTGATCGGCAGGGTGTTGCCGAACGGGACGCGCAGGAACTCGGCCTGCCCGCCGGGCACCTGGCCGTAGAGCTTGGTGTAGCCGAACAGCGAGGCGCCCATGCCCTGCTCGCGGTTCTGGGTCGTCTCGCACTGGCTCTGCAGGCCCTGCGAGCACATCCAGCAGGTGCCGCAGGAGATGTTGAACGGCACGACCACGCGGTCGCCGGGGGCCACCGCGGTCACCTCGGCACCGACCTCCCGGACGACGCCCATCGGCTCGTGGCCCATCACGTCGCCGACGGTCATGAACGGGGCCATGACCTCGATGAGGTGGAGGTCCGACCCGCAGATGCCGCTGGAGGTGATCTCCACGATCACGTCGGTGGGGTCCTGGATCGTCGGGTCGGGGACGGTGTCCACCTGGACGTCGTCCCGGCCGTGCCAGGTCACTGCGCGCATGGGGGTGCTCCTCGGTCTCGGGAGCCCCGGACCGGCCGCGACGGGGTCGGCGGACCCGATCGGGGGCGTGACGTTGGTCGCCGTACCCGTCACAGCGTGTCTCGACGCATGACGCGCTCGCAGGACTGACGTCACGGAGGGTGCGCGCTTGGCAGAGTCTGTTGTGACATCAGCCACTTGACCTGGTGTGCATGCCTCTCCGCCAGGATCACGAACGGGTCACGACGTGTTTACATGGCTCGCGACGCGTTTCAGCCGCTGACGAAAGACAGGTGCATGGACCCGCAACATCTCGCCCGGATCGACGACGACGGGTCGATGCGCCGCTGGCGCGGTGGCACGGCCGGTGGGGGCTCCGCCTCCAGGTCCTCGTCGACCGCCCCGGATGTCGCGGTGCTCGCACCGGTCGTCCCCCGCGCGGAGTCGGCCGACCTGCACGTCCGGCGGCACGAGCTCGTCCTCGCCGGCGCACCCGCGACCCCGTCACCGGCCATCCCGGCCCCCCGCGACAGCTCTGGCTCCGGCGCCTGGCCGCTGCCGGCCGAGCTCGAGCTGCTCGACCTCGCCGAGGACTGGCCGCTGGCCCCGGACGCCGGGCTGCTCGGTGCCGGGTCCGTGGACTTCTCCGGCAACACCGTGGCCGACCTCGGCGACGGGCCGGCGTCGTCCGGCCCGGCGGCCGACCCGTTCGCCCCGGAGCAGGTCGTCGCCGCGCTCGCCGCGGCGCGCCGGGGCCGGCACCGCCGGCCGCCGACGCACCACCGCCGCCCCGCCCTCTACGTCGCCGCCGCGCTGATCGGTGCGGCCGGCGTCGCCGGGATCGCGGCGGCCGACATCGGGACCACCCAGACCGAGACCGCCGCCGCCGGGCAGCCGGTCAGCGTCGCCGAGGAGCTCGGCCTCCTGCAGGCCGATCCGCAGACCCTGACCAGCGACCAGGCCGCGGTCCGGCTCCAGGAGATGGTCGCCAGTCGCGCCGAGCGCGAGGACGCCCAGGCCGCGGCCGCCCAGGTGCAGGCCGACGCCGACCGGGCAGCCCAGGAGGCGGCGGCCGAGGCCGCCCGCCACCGCGCGGCCATGCCGGTGCACGGCGCCCGGATCAGCAGCGGCTTCGGCTACCGCTGGGGCACCCTGCACGCCGGCGTCGACTTCGCCGCCCCGTTGGGCACGCCCGAGTACGCCGTTGCCGACGGTGTGGTCGTCAAGGCCGGCGCGGCCAGCGGCTACGGCCTCGTCGTGTACATCCAGCACGAGAACGGCGACGTGACCGTCTACGGGCACATGCAGGAGATCCTCGTCGAGGAGGGGCAGACCGTGAAGGCCGGCGAGGAGATCGCCAAGCTCGGCAATCGCGGCCAGTCCACCGGCCCGCACCTGCACTTCGAGGTGATCGTCGGCGGCATCGACGGCGAGAAGATCGACCCGCTCCCCTGGCTGCG
Organism: Modestobacter sp. I12A-02662; assembly: GCF_041028325.1. Taxonomy (NCBI): domain Bacteria; kingdom Bacillati; phylum Actinomycetota; class Actinomycetes; order Geodermatophilales; family Geodermatophilaceae; genus Modestobacter; species Modestobacter sp. I12A-02662. The sequence goes on from NZ_JABGDE010000002.1 coordinate 485,786, forward strand.
CGAGCGCGGCGTCGAGATGTGACGCACCCACCCGGACCCGGGTGGGATCCTGGCGGAAGCCCCTGACATGCGGCAGAGTGCATGCCAGAACGGGGACCGATCGGGAGGACGGCGATGGGGCACGACCACGGGCACGCCCATGGCACCGTGGCGGCCGGACACCGCGGCCGGCTGACCGTCGTCCTCGCGCTCACCGGCACCGTCTTCGTCGTCGAGGTCGTCGGTGCGCTGCTCTCCGGGTCGCTGGCGCTGCTCGCCGACGCCGGGCACATGGCCACCGACGCCCTGGGCATCGGGATGGCCCTCACCGCCGTCACGCTGGCGCAGCGTCCCGCCCGCGGCCGGCGCACCTTCGGTCTGCAGCGCCTGGAGGTCCTCGCCGCGGTCGCGAACGGACTGCTGCTGCTCGGCGTCGGCGGCTACGTTCTCGTCGAGGCGGTGCGCCGGATCGGGGACCCGCCGGAGATCCACTCGGGCTGGATGCTGTCGGTGGCGCTGCTCGGCCTGGCCGTGAACCTCGGCTCGCTGGCGCTGCTGCGGTCGGGGCAGGGCGACTCGCTGAACCTCCGCGGCGCCTACCTGGAGGTGCTCGGCGACGCGCTGGGCTCGGTCGCCGTCATCGTGGCCGCCGTGGTCATCGCCACGACCGGCTGGACCGCCGCGGACGTGCTCGCCTCGTTCGCGGTCGGGTGCCTGGTGCTGCCGCGCGCCTGGTCCCTGCTGCGGGAGGCGTTCGACGTCCTGCTCGAGGCGGCGCCGCGCGGGGTCGACCTCGCGGAGGTCCGCGCCCACGTGCTCGGCGTCCCCGGCGTGCTCGCCGTCCACGACCTGCACGCCTGGACCATCACCTCCGGGCAGCCGGTGCTGTCCGCGCACGTCGTCGTCACCGACGAGATGCTCGCCGACGGCCACGGCGGCCGGGTGCTCGACGCCCTCGGCGCGTGCCTCGGCGACCACTTCGACCTGGCGCACTGCACCTTCCAGCTGGAGTCGGCGGGGCACCAGGGGCACGAGTCGCCCGTGCACGACTGAAGAAGGACCCCCTTGCCCCCCGCCACTCGCGGGCTCGCGGCGGGACCCTGCACGGGGGCCGTACCGGCTGACACCATGCAGTCGTGCCGATGTCCCTGGTGCTCCTGTCGGACACGCACGTCCCCAAGCGCGCCCGGGACCTCCCTCCGCCGCTGTGGACGGCGATCGACGCCGCCGACGTCGTCGTGCACGCCGGTGACTGGGTCGACGTGGCCCTGCTCGACGAGCTCGAGCGCCGGTCGCGGCGGCTGGTCGGGGTGTGCGGCAACAACGACCACGGGGCGCTGCGCCAGCGGCTGCCCGAGGTGGCCCGGGTCGAGATCGACGGGGTCCGGTTCGCCGTCGTCCACGAGACCGGCGACGCCAAGGGGCGGGAGCGGCGGTGCGCCGAGCGGTTCCCGGACGTCGACGTCCTGGTCTTCGGCCACAGCCACATCCCCTGGGACACGACCGCGCACACCGGCCTCCGCCTGCTGAACCCCGGCTCGCCGACCGACCGCCGGCGCCAGCCGTTCGCCACCTACCTGACCGCCACGGTCGGCGGGGGAGCGCTCGGCGACGTGATCCTGCACCGGCTCCCGCCCCGCCCGGCGGGCCGGTGAGCCTGCCGCCGCTCCCCCCGGCCGCGGTCGCCGCGCTCGCCTGCCCGGTCTGCGGCCGGCCGGTGCACGCCGACCCCGCCGGCCTGCGCTGCCCGGCCGGTCACGCCTTCGACCGGGCGCGCCAGGGGCACGTCACCCTGCTGCCGCCGGATGGCACCCCGCACGCCGGGGACTCGGCGGCGATGGTCGCCGACCGGGCGGAGTTCCTCGCCGCCGGCCACTACGCCGGGGTCACCGCGGCCCTGGCGGACACCGCACTGGCCGGCACCCCGCCGGAGACCGTGCTGGACGTCGGCGGCGGCACCGGCGCGCACCTGGCCGGGGTGCTCGACCGGGCGCCCGGCGCGGTGGGGGTCGTGCTGGACGCCTCCCGCTACGCGGCGCGGCGGGCCGCCCGCGCGCACCCGCGGGCGATGGCCGTGGTCGCCGACTCCTGGGCGCGGTGGCCGGTCCTCGACAGCAGCGTCGACCGGGTGCTGGTGGTGTTCGCGCCGCGCAACGGGGCGGAGACCGCGCGGGTGCTGCGGCCGGAGGGCCGGCTCGTCGTCGTCACCCCGGCGGCCGACCACCTGGCCGAGCTGGTCGGGCCGCTGGGGCTGCTGTCGGTCGACCCGGCGAAGGCCGAGCGGCTGACCGCGTCGCTCGCGCCGCACCTGCGGCCGGTCGCCTCGGCGGCGCACCGGGAGGAGTTGCGGCTCGACCACGCGGCGGTGCGCACGCTGGTGGGGATGGGGCCGCACGCGCGGCACCTGGCGGCCGGCGAGCTCACCGCCCGCATCGCCGCGCTCCCCGAGCCGGTGCGGGTGACGGTGGCGGTCGACGTCGGCACCTGGCAGGAGGACCCTCTCCCACCCGACCGCGCTGAGCTCGCCCCCACGACATGACGAGGGCCCGGCCGGACGGCCGGGCCCTCGGCGAACGAGGCCGCCCGCGCGATCGCGGGCGGGTGGGTCAGCGGGTGACGCGGCGGCGCTTGCCCGTGGCGGCCACGTAGATGAACAGCACCAGGATCGCGCCGAGGATCGACGCCCACCAGCCGCCCAGGTCGAACCGGAAGCCGTCGCCCTTGAGCAGGCTGAACAGCAGGTTGCCCACGACCGACCCGATGAGACCGAGGACCAGCGTGGCGACGATGCCCAGGTCCTGCTTGCCGGGTACGACAGCGCGGGCGATCAGACCGGCGACGAAGCCGATGATGATCGCCAGGATGATGCCTCCGATGTCCACGGATGAGACCTCCTGAGCGTGACGGCACGGCCGTCGGCACTGGTCCGTCCAGCGCAAGATCATCAGTGCCCGGCTACGTCCCGGCGAAACCCCTGGCGGCGCGGCCGGCCGCCGTTCACCCGATCGGGTGACGCGTCCGGCCGCTGACCTGCGCGGACACCCGCCTCCGCGCGACCGGGAGCCGGTCGGTCGGCCACCGGGTGCACCCGGGCCGGGCCGCGCACCAGGCCGGCGGCGCTCCGGTGCCCTCGCCCGCCGCGTCCGCCGGTGCGGCACCGTCTAAGCTCCGAGCGTGACGATCGCACCCGCCCCGATCGTGAGCCGGCCGAGCCCGGTCCACGAGGCCGAGAAGGGGTCGCGGCTCCTCTCGCTGCTGCGCACCACCGACCACAAGACCATCGGCCTGATGTACACGACGACGTCGTTCATCTGGTTCTTCGTCGGTGGCCTGATGGCGCTGCTGATGCGCGGTGAGCTGGCCCGCCCGGAGCTG